>JANQQT010000292.1 GCA_028284925.1 Phycisphaeraceae bacterium
ACGCCGAGGCTGTTTTCTCGGCGCTTTCAATCCCTGCTCCCGCCAAATGCGTTCCACACGTTTGTGATTCACTTGCCAGCCTTCTCTGTTCAAAATGGCTGTGATCCGTGGCGTGCCATACCGCCCCTAGATTGCCGCCAACTCAATGATTCGTTGAGTCAACGGATCAGGCGTAGGGGGAAAGGGCACATAAATGGTCGCAAACAAAAAAAGGGTTTACGTCGGATTGACGTAAACCCTTGTCAACCAAGAGCGGGCGATCGGGCTCGAACCGACGACATTCAGCATGGAAGGCTGACACTCTACCAACTGAGTTACGCCCGCGTTGAAATAATACAATGTATTGTATTGCTCTTGAAGGATCGTTTTCCACAGGAAGGATGAACATCATTAGGGTTCGAGCTCACCGAGATCTACCGATTGACAGCGACATGCCTGCAAAATAATTCCGGCCTTAATTTTCCCTTAATAGGCTCGCAACGGATAACCTTCTCCATCAGACTCTGAGGCAGATAGTAATCGTGATTGGATACATAAAACCCGATAGGGAAAACGCGCCGCGCCAGTCACCAAAGTAAGCCATCGGGATAAGGGTTTTGCCCTGGCATTCATGAGCGGATCGCCGTAGATTCCGAAATAGAATATCTACCTCAACCGGTCGTCATCGCTTGCTCTTGCTTTGAGCACTGGAGGTTTGCGTCAGCCGGTATTTTGGTGAGTCGTCCAATAAACGTAAGCTAAGCGGGTCGTCTCCAACAGTCCACAGTTGCTCCAGATGATTACGTGAAGGCGACTCGGGAAGTCGGGTGTTGCGATAGGTTTCGGGCTAGCCCCTACAGGCAACTCTACCCGATCCGCAAGAGCCAATGAACCAAGTGTCATAGTGAATACGATCTAGAACACCAACACCCTGATTGGTAAGTGCACGTCGTTTTCCTTAACAGGTTCCGGCCCCAATACTCTTTCCGGTAACAGCATTTGCACGTCCTTGCTAACTCTTGATCATATCGATCAAAGTTTTTGCTGCGGTTTCCGCAAACCGCTTATTATTCAGGTGTGCATCCAACTCCAGGACTTCGACGTCTCCCGATGTCTCGCGAATACCTTCAAACAATGCCTTCCGCGCGGATGGATCATCGAAGGGTTGGCCTGTATGGTCAATAGCACTAACCCCCCTGCCAGGCAGTATGATGACCGCGTTACCCGCGGACCTGGCCACCTTCCCACCGATTTCTCTGCCGATAAGTTCGCACTCCTCAGGCATCGTGCGCATCAGGGTGACATTGGCGTTGTGCGCGTACAGATTTCTATTGGCGAACTGTGTCGGGACCGTTTTCATGCCGTGAAAATTGACCATATCAGTGGCGCCAACACTCACCACTTGCGGTATGCCGCAGGCCGCCGCCGCGGTAAGCCGATCCGGACCGGCCGAAAGAACTCCGCCTACCACCTCGTCCGCAATTTCAGTTGTCGTGATATCCAACACGCCGACGATGGCGCCTTCTCGTATCAGGGATTCCATGGCTTCGCCGCCCGTCCCGGTTGCGTGGAAAACCAGGACTTCATAGCCCGCCTCTTCCATGATTTTCTTGGCATGTTCCACACAGCCAGTCGTGACGCCAAACATCGTCGCAGCGATCAAAGGCTTGTCATCATGCGTGGTTACATCCCGACTAAACTTAACCATGCCCGCCATCGCCCATGCCGCCTCAGCAAGAATGGCCCGACTGATTCGATTCAACCCCAAAATGTCCACCACGGAATTAACCATGATGATGTCCTTGTCTCCTACAAATTGACGTACATTTCCGGAAGCAAGCGTGCTGACCATGACTTTGGGAATACCGAAGGGCAACGTCTGCATGGCCGTTGTGCCGATGGTTGTGCCGGCAGATCCCCCGATGGCCAGGACGCCGGACACTTTTCCTTCATCGAAAGCTAAACGAATGAGTATTGCTGCACCTTCCGCCGCCCGGGTCACGGCCTCGCCGCGATCTCCTTGCTCCTTCATTTCCCTCAAAGACGTACCCGCAGCCTCGAACACGGCTTCCCGTGATATGTCCGCAATCTCACTTGGCGGCTCACCGACACACCCGGTATCCATGATCACAGTCTCGACTCCGACATCTGCCAGGAGATCCCTCACATAACCAATCTCCCGTCCTTTGGTATCCAGTGTCGCAAGCAAATAAACGCACTTCACGTTTCACCACCTACTGTCGTTTTAGCCAATCAGCCCGAGAAAATTCAACGTAAGCAATTCACCCGCCAGACATACCTCAATCCAATCGATTTGACGAAAGAGATTTGAACTCTCTGGTGATACTGACCAGCGATTCCTCGACGGCAATGCGTTCGAGGCTCGATGCGCCTACAAATCCCACCGCATCCGTACGTTCGATTACATACTTCGCATCGTCAGGAGCAAGCACGGGTCCGCCATGTGTCAAGAAAACCACATCATCTCGTACCTTTCGCCCGGCATCCACGACCGCCTGGGTTCGAGTAACAGCATCATCCAAACTACATGTCGCTTCCGTTACGCCTATTGATCCACCAATGGTCGTACCCACATGTGCAATAATCGCGTCCGCTCCGGCTTCCGCCATCGCGCGGGATTCCTCAGGTGTGGACACATACACGATACTAAAAAGCTCCATCTTTCGGGCAAGTCCGATCATCTCTATTTCCTTTTCAAAGCTCATGCCGGTCTCTTCCAGAATCTGACGAAATTGGCCGTCTACGATGCAATGCGTCGGAAAATTGTTCACCCCTGAAAAACCCATGTCCTTGACCTTGAGCAAATGATGCCACATACGACGACGCGGATCACTGCCGTGGACGCCGCAAATCACCGGGACCTCTTCCACCACGGGCAACACTTCGAATTCGCCTATCTCCATGGCAACCGCATTCGCATCGTCGTAGGCCATTAAACCTGCGGTTGAACCGTGCCCCGCCATGCGAAAGCGCCCAGAGTTATAGATAATGATCAGGTCGGCCCCACCCTTTTCGATGAACTTGGCGCTAATGCCCGTTCCGGCGCCGGCCGCAATAACCGCCTGGTGCTTCTTGAGAGTATCCTGCAGCTGCTGAATGACTTCTTCTCGTGTATAAGGATTCCCTTTTCCTGTCCAGATATTTGGCATTGATCATTCCTGGTATTGAATTCCAATCTATCGCCTGTCAGTAGCGACCCCATCACTTGAGTTCGTACATCACTTTCGTCCATCACAAGCCACAAGGGTCCGCCTATCATAACGTCTATCGTTAAAACCGTCTTTGTGGTTTCGTGTCACTTTCAGACCGAAGAGTTTGCCCAGGGATCGCCAATGCCGAGCATAACCGTCGAGAATTATCTGAAAAGGCTCTATGCGCTTCAACAGGAGCACGAGGACTCGCTCGTTCCGCTGGGCAAGCTTGCGGATTCGATGGGACTGGCGCCCGGTACGGTAACCACCATGATTAAGCGTTTAGCATCAGCGGGGCAGGTTGAGTATGAGCCTCGTTCAGGGACGCGTCTTTCACAAGCCGGCGAGTCCGAAGCATTGCGTGTCATTCGCCGACATCGCCTGATCGAGCTGTTTCTCGTCGAGGTATTAGGTTACGACTGGACGGAAGTTCACGATGAAGCCGAGGAGTTGGAGCACGCCGTATCGGACAAACTCATCACGCGGATCGACGAGATGCTGGGACATCCCGGGTTTGACCCGCATGGCGATCCCATTCCCGCGGCATCGGGAAAAATCACACGACTCAAAATGGTCAGTATGGGAGATTGCGAGCCGGGCCGCTACCGTGTCGCACGTATTCTCGATCACGATTCATCCTTTCTGAATTTTGTTACAGGCCATCTCCTGGTACCTGGCGCCGATGTACACATTCTCTCCAGTGATCCCGCCGCAGAAGTGGTTACGATCAAGGTTGAAAACGCGAAGACATCGCATATAGGCAAAGGGGCGGCAATGAAAATTCTAGTTACAGCGCTGAAGTAACGGCTTGATGGCTCTTCAAGACGGTTACGGACGTCCTGCAACAATATCATTGCTTCAGTTACGAGTTGGTCGTGGGAGGAATCACCTTGCCGTGTGGATCACTCGTCGGCGTTGACGTTTCAAGAGCAAGATCATCCTGCATCTGCTGGTCGATAAAGTGTTCGACGCGCTCGGCCGGCGCATGAATGTGATCCAGCGGAAGTGCAAAGTGCTCGGCGAGGTAAGTTTCCCACAATCGATGCGAACGGATAATCTGCTGCGCCCGTTTTCGGCCTGGCTCCTCCAGTTCGTAGCCTCGGGAGGTCACTTTCAGTCGACCCGACCGCCGCAAACGACGCAAAGCAAGTTGGAGTTGAATCGGACCGGTGTTCAAGGCCTCACGTAGTTGCCTATACGTCATTGCAGGTCGATCTACCAATTTAAGCTCATCCACGCGATAAAGAAGCCCCAGGATGTCTTCGCGAAGAATCCGGAGATTTAGTGCCAGACGATGAAGAGCCTTGCTGAGAATTCCGTACCGTGGAGCCAGGATCACCACGAACGCAAACAAGACGCCCGACATCGTTGCGATCATTCCCGCCGTGTTCGTGTCCTCAAATCCGATGATACGCGGTAGGGTAATGGCGGAAAGGTGTCCCAATCCCGCTGAGATCGCGGCAAACACGGCACTCGCCAGAATCATGTGTAATAATCGGTCGGTCAGCAGATGGGCTGCCGCGGCAGGTACGATCAACATGGCAATGACCAGAATACTCCCAATCGCTTCAAATGCAGCCACCGTAGTAATTGCCACCATAGCCATGAGAAGATAATGCATTAGTTGTGCATTAATCCCAAGTGTTGTCGCAAGATCGGGATCAAAGGAACTGATTCTAAGCTCCTTGAAAAAAACTCCAACAAACACCATGTTCAGAATCAGGATAAGCCCCATGACAAACGCCGCTCGCGGCAAATCCCAACCGAGAATCTGAATCTTGTCCAACGGCGCTAGCTCGATAGATCCGTACAGCACGCAATTGGCGTCCAGATCAACGTGGTCCGCGCCCGCCTTGATAAGGATCAATCCGATCGCAAAGAGTGATGTGAATACCACTCCCATCGCTGCCCCCCCATCCACCTTCCCGAACGAGTGAACCCATTGCGTAAACAGAGCGGTAAGCAATCCGACGATCGCAGCGCCCACAAACATGGTAAAGCTCGCGCGCGTTTCGGTCAGGATGAACGCTACAGCCAGCCCGGGGAGAACCGCATGAGAGATGGCATCGCCCATCATGCTCATTTTTCTCAATACCAGGAAATTACCCAACAAGCTGCAACTAACCGCACAGAGTATGGCAATGACCACGATCCACGTATCTATTTCCAACCAGGTCATGATACCGCCCCCCCATTCAGTTCATGCGGACTCGCAGGTACCGACTTGGCGGCCCCATGCGTATCCAGAAGTTGCTCCAATCGTTCGATGAGATCCGAATCCAGAACGTGTTCAATCTGGTCGGCATCGCGATCCACATGGCTTGGAGCAATATCCGCATGGGTAATCAGATAAATCTCCCACAATCGATGGTTGCGTACCAACCTCGCGCCTTCCCGGAGTCCCTGTGACGTCAACCGAATCTCATTTTCCGTCGACGGATGGGAGGTAACATCACCACTCTTGGTTGAGCGTTGAATAAGCCGCCTTAACTGCTTCGGCGACCATGAGCGTTTGCTGAGTAGCGAATCAAACGTAACTGAACTGCCTTTTGAAAGAAAAACTTCGTCTGCCACAGACTCAATACGAGATTCCAGGCTCTCGTAGCATGCGCGCAGCAGATGCTGATGGCCTATCTTTCGCCGTAGTCGGTATTGGCCCATCGCCTGTTTCAAAATACCTCGCGACGAACCAAAGATCATACTGAATAGAAAGATCGTAGTTGCCATTAACACGATTACGGCGCCTGCCGGCAGGCTCGTTGCCATGGCACTAATCACCGCTCCAAACCAGCCGCTTAATGCACCGATAACCGCCGATCCAATCATCATCGGCTTCAGTTTTTCCGTCCAGAATCTTGCGGCCGCCGGGGGAATGATCAACATCGCAATAACCAGAATGAGGCCAACCGCCTGAAGACCGATCACCAATACAGCAGTCGCCAGAGCCAGCATGGACGCATCCAGCCTCGTAATCGGCCAACCCTGCGCCGAAGCGAAGCACTCGTCAAAACACAGCAACGCCAATTCCTTGAAAAGCAACGTGCAAACGATGGTCACCGCCAATGCCACACCCGCAATCAAATACAGATCTTCAATAATGACGGTGGAGGGTTTGCCGTAAATAAAACTGTTAAGGCCCGCGGCGCTACCTGTTGGCATTTGTTGAATGATTCCCAGAAGCGCAACCCCCAGCCCGAAATAGACGCTTAACACGATGCCCAGGGCCGCATCACTCTTCAACCTTGTATTTCGCGTGATAAACAAAACACTTCCTGCTCCGACCAATCCAAAAACCGCCGCCCCGATAAGAAGGCCCGGCATGTTCTTGCCACTTCCGCCGAAAGCCACCATCACCATAAACGCAATTCCGATCCCCGGTAGTGTCGCGTGCGAAAGCGCATCTCCCATTAGAGACTGCTTACGCAACAAAAGGAATGTCCCGATCATTCCCGCCGCAGCGCCCAGAATCAATGTACTCAACACCACCAACATCGTGTGAAATTCCGGAACAAACGCAATCTCCAGGAATTCCTGAATGGCGCCCTCGGCCTCAGATGCTGTCCCGACGAAACCGCCAGCCATCTCGTTGTTAACATGAATATGAGGCGAACCGTGAGCCGTCCCCATCGCAACCCTGCACAATGACATAAAAACAAACGCTACCGCAATGGCGGTAAAGAATGGGATGAATTTGCCAAATGTAGGAAGTCGCATGAGTTTGTCAGGTTCTCCCCAGCTCGATCTCGATAGGACCTATTGTTTGATTCCCGCCATAGCCTGCGCCGCCTGATCCAGAAGCGTCAGTTTACCACCGTATGTTTTCTGGAGGTTCTCTTGGGAAAAGACTTCCTCGACCGGCCCCGCCGCGACAATACGCATGTTGAGAAGCACCACCCAGTCAAAATACTCCCTGACGGTCTGTAGATCATGATGAACCACAAGAGTGGTTCGACCCGTGGATTTCAGGTCATGCAAAATCTGGACGATCGCTTTTTCCGTCGCGGCATCCACAGCAGCAAACGGTTCGTCCATGAAATAAACTTTCGCTTCCTGTGCCAAGGCGCGCGCCAGGAATACTCTCTGTTGCTGACCGCCCGACAGTTGACTGATTTGCCTCTTGGCATAATCAGCAAGTCCAACCCGATCCAAAGCATCAAAAGCCGCCTTCTTGTGCGCTTTGGAGACCGGACGGCACCATCCGATTTTCCCATAACGCCCCATCGCCACCACATCCAGCGCACTCACAGGAAAGTCCCAATCCACCGACTCGCGCTGCGGGACATATCCCACCAAACCACGTTGCTTGGAGTAAGGCTTGCCGTAATAACTTACCAGTCCGGACGCCTTAGGGATCAGGTCAAGACAAGCTTTGATCAGAGTACTTTTTCCAGCGCCGTTTGGCCCGACAATACCGATGAGCTTTCCCTCTGGCATATCCAGGTCAATATCCCAAAGGACAGGTTTCCGATGATACGCGACAGTCATATCGTGTATCGACAACGGACAGACAGGATGCTCATCCCCCGTTGCAATTCTTCGCGACATATCGGGGGCCGGGGCAAGCGACGACGCATTCAGTTGTACCGGTACATCTTCCTTGTCTGAATCAATTTTTGCCATAACTCAACTTTCCATTCAGCCCTTTTTCCGGAGCATCCCCACCCAGTGCCCGCGCGATGATCGTGGCATTGTGATCGATCATGCCAATATAGGTTCCTTCGTAAGTTCCAGCCGCACCCATCGCATCAGAGAACAGTTTTCCACCAATGATGACCTTATGAGGCGGTGTACCGTTCGCACACGCCTGAATAATACTCCGTGCAGCCTTGTCATTAACGCTTGTCTCAACAAAAATCGCTTTGATCTGGTTGGTAACAATGAACTTGATCAACTCACGCATATGCGCTTCACTCGCTTCAGATTCGGTTGAAACCCCCTGAATCCCCTTGACCTGAATCCCATACGCCCGCCCCATATATCCGAACGCATCATGGGCAGTCACCAGAACACGTTGTTTCTCTGGAATAGAGCCGATCACTTTTTTGGCATAGGCATCCAGCTTCTCCAACTCTTTCACATACTTCGAAGCATTCGTCTCGAACTCCTTCTTGTGTGACGGATCAAATTCTCCCAGTTTCTCCGCAACCAGCTTCACCGCCTTAATCCAACCATTGACATCCATCCAGATATGAGGGTCAAAATGATCCTCCTCGTCCATAATCACATATGACTCGTCGCTTGCGACGTTCTCGCTGACAGCATGGACTTTCCTTCCATCGCTTGCCATCTTCGTCAGCGTGTCCGCCATCTTGCCTTCCAACGACATACCATTGTAAAAAATAACATCCGCCGCCTGAAGTTTCGCCACATCACTGCGGGTCGGACGGTAAGTATGCGGATCGACACCCTCCGGGATGATTCCCGTAACCTCCACATACTCGCCACCGACCTGCTTGACAATGTCGCCAATCATCCCAACGGTTGCGGTGACCTTTATCTTTCCTGATGTGTCTCCAGTTTCACTCTTTCCACAACCGACGCCTAACCCCACCAGCATCAACACGGTGGAAATTCCTATACCTCTGATTATGTTGTTCACAATTACATCCTACATCTTGTTTTCAAAAGGTTTAGTCTCGCATCCCCCTAAAACGATATCTCAATTCTTAAGGTGCCTACCACAGCATCCCCCACCCCGCTGCCCCCGGGATTCACGATGTACTGAATATCCGGCTTAATGCTCAGGTTCTCCCCCAATTGAATCTTATAAAACACTTCAACCGCCGTTTCATGATCACTCACAAAACCCATATCATCGTCATCGCGAAATTCCTCAGACAATCGCGCATAGGACACCATCACGCCTGACACATCTTCGTTTCGCCCCTCAATCATCCCCACCCATTGAATGCCCACGCCCACATGATGGACGACTTCAGAGACTTCCTTATCCGAATAGCCGTATTGAAAGAACAGTCCGATCCCGCGCCCATCTTTCTCATTTCCACGCTCCTTCTTCCAAATCAACTGATCGAATACGAGAAAAAAGCCCGTTGTGCCATGCCTATCCCCCCCGTCAAACTCATCAATCCTTCCTGTGTGATGCCAGACGCCGACGCCCAGTCGTCCGGGCAGCCCCCCCGTCAACTCCCAGGTGATCCCAACCTCTCCGATCAAAAACAAATCAGCAGGCGATTCAATGAAAGTGCCAAACCCCCTCCTTCCGGTCGGAAAACCTTCCTGCGCTGCTCCGTCATAAAGCCCGAATCCCAGATACAAATTCTCACTGGGATGCACAAACACATTGATACTCAATGCCGAGTCCGGATAGGTTGGCAATATGAATATCGTTGGACTGAATCCGGGAGATGAATGAATAAACTCTCCACCGTATTCCACATAGGCGAACTCAGAGTTGGCATCGACTTTTCCAATCTTGATACGCAAACGCCCGTCCAGAAGGACTTGTTCGTACCAGAATTCGAAGAGGGCTGTAAAATCCGCCTCGTCGATATTCGAATAGGCCTGGAGATCTCCCACATCCTCCGACCCGTCTTCCCCTTCCTGGGTCTGGAAGTCCAGGGAAACAAGTCCACCTTTCAAAAGCCCCATCACCTCCAGATCAAAGTTCAGACGCACATCAAGCAAATGCCGAAACGACGACCCACGGGTATTAACACCGCCTTTGAAGTTCGACGACCAATCGGAAATCAATACGCCTTCAAATGCAATTCCTTTATGCTCCAGACGCTTCCGGGTATTCGCCACCCGTTCGATCACAGGATTCAAGCTATCGACTGACGTGCCATTTTCGTAGCCCGACGCATTGGATACCAATACACCTATACAAACAAAAATTAGTGCAAATACAAAATCTGACTTTCCTGACCCGATGAGTTGAAGTGCCTGCTTAATCATTCTGGTATTCCAAAAAACGGTCCAAGGTGCTGCATCCCATAAGTCGCCTGATCCAGCCACGCGTAACACATGAAAACTTTAACCACCACAACTGTAGGCGATATATTTTGATTAGTCAAAATATATTATTTGATAAATAACTCAGGCGTGCCGAACTCAATCAGTCCGAAACGGCTCGTATATCCAGACCCGGCTACCTTGTCTCGTAATCCTAATAGAACAAGGAAAAACGCTGAACGCTCGCCCTCCATCCTTAAAAAACTCTGCCTAAAGAAACACCAAGCATTCCCCACCCCTGAACCTGCACGTTTAAGCGCTCTGGTACACCAGCCACACAAAAAAGAAGCCGGTCGCGATTCTGCTGACCGGCTTCCCATTTGCCCCGGATGCGGAGGGTGTCAACCCATTTCAAGCCGGCCTGGACGAAAAACGCCTAGACCAGCGTAGCCATTTCCCGAGCCATCCAAGTAACCCGGTACAACATTACATAAGCACGAAAAAAGCAACTTGTGCATAACATGCAAAAATACACCGACCCAAGATCTGGGAGAATCTTGAGCCGGCGGAGTTCAAAAGACAAAAACAAGAAGCATCCCTGGTCTGGGAGCCTAAGATCAACAGGAAACCCGGGGATCGATATGTTCTACTCACCTGTACGCAGCCAAATCGCATATCGTGCACTCGCCTTCAGAAAGATATCCCTCACAACAACCTCGCCGAGTGATGACTCGTTCGCCAACACCCTTGGCCTGAACTCTCCGGGGCTCAACGAACTTGCCGATCCACGGAATTCCACATCGCTCAGCAGAGTGTTTCAAGCCAACAGTGACGAAATCGCACGAGCACACACCCAACAAATTGTCAATTTTTCCTTTACGGATATGTCCGGAACCATCTCAATATACGGTCGCCAAGCCTTTCCTCGTCAGCTCACGCTCCCAATCAAAAACACGTGATGCGACCATTGACCAATCAAAATCATCGAAACGGCAGTCAAGAAATTTGACGAGGCGATGAACACAGAGGAGATGTAAACACGAAATCTCAGGTGTGGTATGCCAATCGGAGTTGTCTCTGGGTTTCCAACAAACAGCCCCGCGACTTAGAAGATTAGCAACCAACGACTCACTGAACCCTCAGGATGATTGCGGAGCGGGATCATCCGCATGACGAGCAATAAAACCTTTGGCGATGTAAATGACATCTTCAGCAATATTGACCGCAAGGTCCGCGATACGCTCAAGTTGGCGGGAGATGTTGATAAGGTCCACCAAAGCAGGGACGCGACTCGGATCTTTCTGCATATCGTCCTCGACACGCTGATACATCGCTGAGTGTGCCGCGTCCACTTCATCATCCGATCGACGAACAAACTCCGCCTTATCCGGATCCATCTCAACCAGACTCTCAATGGACCACCGAAGCATCTTAACCACTTTCTCCGGCATCGAGTTGATGTAGGACGATAGAACCAGATCATCTTCTTTGGCCAGGAGAATCGCCTGTTCACAGATATTGACAGCCATGTCTGCAATACGCTCCAAATCATTATTGATCTTGAGTACAGATACCACAAAACGAAGATCATGCGCCACAGGCTGATAACACGCAAGCGTATGCAGACACTCCTCCTCGATATCAATTTCCATGCGATTGATCACCCGGTCATTGTTGATAATCCGCTCCGCCAGAGAAACGTTTCGATCATCAGCCGCACGAATCGCATCCGCAACCGTCTTGGACACCACGTCGGCCTGATTCAGAATCATTTTCTTGATGTGCGAAAGTTGACGTTCGAGGTGAGCAGACATGATGGAGTATCCTTGGGTTGACTTAGGCGTCACTACGACCGTAAATAAATCAAATAGAGCGCCCTGCCGTGCACATCGACAGGGCGCCCTATCGATAGATGGATGATCCTTATTACTTCACCGCGAGATATGCATCGAGCGTGTCACGGTCCAACCCCTTAAGAGTCGTACCGCGTGGGCCGACACCCACCAGCGTCACATGTTTTTCCTGTTTCTCAGCGTCCGATCCGGCTCGAAAAACCCAGATACGTCCGTCATCGTCAATCTTGGTCACAAAACCAGCCCTCGCCGCAAGATAGGAAAGCGCCGTCTTCCTATCCAAAGCCTTCAGCGTGACGCCGCCAGGCCCCGCACCAATAAGGGAAATATGCTTCTCTGCTTTCTCAGTGACACTGCCGGCCTCAAAGACCCACAGTCGCCCGTCTTCCAACTGGGTGACAAATCCCGGTTTGGTCGCCAGGAATTCGATTGCCGTCGCACGATCAACCGCCTTGATCGTGCGACGATGCGGCCCGACCCCAATCATCGTAATGTGCTTTTCACTCTTCTCAGTCGACTGTCCTTTGCGAAAAACCCAAATGCGACCATCCTCAAGTTCAGCAATGAAACCGGGCTTGTTCGCCGGTTCGACAAAAACCCGCTCGGTCTCCTTCGTTGGATCTGCCTCAACAATCTTATGATCTGACGAAGCGGAAGATACAGATCGGACGCGACGAGGCGGAGCACTGATATAGGCGTTCGCAGTATCACGGTCGACGGCTTTGACCGTCATACCGCGAGGACCGGCTCCAACCATTGTCACGTGCTTCTCGCTCATTTCTTTTTTATCACCCGCGCGAAAAACCCAGATGCGACCGTCAACAATCTTAACGTCAAACCCTTCCTTCGTGGCGATATACGCCAGGGCCGTCTCCTTATCAATCGCCTTAATCGTCATGCCGCGAGGACCGGCGCCCACAAACGTGATGTGCTTCTCGGCCTTCTCAATCGCAGACCCGGCCCTGAACACCCAAAGACGACCGTCCTCAGCGTGAACACTGAATCCGCGTTTGGCCGCAATGTACTCAAGTGCGGTATTCTTATCCAGCGCCTTAATCGTCATACCACGCGGTCCTGCTCCCACAAGCGTAATGTGTTTCTCCGCTTTCTTGGCCGGACCTCCCGCCTTAAAAACCCAAAGACGACCGTCTTCGATTTCCACGTTAAACCCTTCACGCGTCGCAATATAAGCCAGCGCCGTTTCCTTATTCAGAGCCTTAACCGTCATCCCCGCAGGACCGGCCCCAATAAGTGAAATATGCTTCTCGGCTTTTTCATGTTTGTCATTCGCGCGAAACACCCAGAGACGACCATCTTCTATTTGCGTCACAAACCCTGGTTTCGAATACGGCCCCGCGGCTTTGGCGACGGTAGGAGTAGTCGACTTCCCTTCCATGAATTCCACCAGGCCGGATCCACTGCATGCGCCCAGTGCCATACCCGCCATAGCCGTGAAAGATAAAGTCAGTTTCTTCATTCGCTTCATGATGTTTGCTCCTTGTCGACGTCCATACGCCGCCTTTCGTGTTTCACTTCGCAACTCTCAGCGCTATCAATTATCCAAATCGACCGGTGATGTAATCCTCCGTCTCCTTGAGATGCGGAGTATGGAAAAGATCACTGGTCGGACCATATTCAACGAGCTGGCCAAGATACATAAACGCACAATAGTCGCTCGTACGCGCGGCCTGCTGCATGTTGTGTGTGACGATGAGTATGGTGTACTCACCCTTGAGGTCTTCGATAAGATCCTCAATCTTGCCGGTAGCAATCGGATCCAGCGCGCTGCAAGGCTCGTCCATAAGCAGAACCTCCGGCTCAGCCGCAATCGCCCGAGCAATGCAGAGCCGCTGCTGCTGACCGCCTGAAAGACCCAACGCCGAATCGTGAATACGATCCTTAACCTCATCCCACAACGCCGCGCCATTCAGCGAGCGCTCACAAACCTCATCAAGCGTCTTCTTATTGCGCTCACCATCAATACGAAGTGGATAGACCACGTTCTCATAGATCGACATCGGGAACGGGTTCGGCTTCTGGAACACCATACCCATTCGCTTTCGAAGCTCGATGACATCCACCGAAGGATGATAAATAGACTCACCGTTAAGCAGCATGTCTCCATCAATTCGAAGCGAATCAATAAGGTCATTAATCCGATTCACAGAACGAAGGAGCGTGGACTTGCCGCAACCGCTCGGCCCGATCAGTGCCGTAACCTTACCGTGTGGCACAACCATGTTGATGTCAAAAAGAGCCTGCTTCGCCCCATACCACAGATCAAAATCGGTCACATGGAGAACCGGATCCTCCGTAGCAACCACATCGTGAACCTCGGTTGGAACAAGTTCACCACGAACAATCTTCTCAAGGCGACCGTCATCAATCGGCTGTTGGGTAATAGCCGTTTGTGCCGGGTCCACCTCCACCACTGGCGTACCCGATGTCAGGCCTGCCGCATCCGAAGGGTTTAAACTTTGTGCATCCATCATAAAAATACTCCATCCATCGATCTAGAACTGATTGGCGACGAACTTCCGTCGCAATCGGGACCGTATATAGATCGCAGCGATGTTCAACGTCGCCACGATAAGGATCAGCAAAAGCGTCGTGGTATAAACCAGGGGTTTGGCCGCTTCAGAGTTCTGCGACTGGAATCCAAGATCATAAATATGGAAGCCCAGGTGCATAAACGTACGTTCCGGGTGCAAATACGGGAATATCCCGTCAATAGGTAGGTGAGGCGCAAGTTTGACAGCCCCAACCAACATCAGCGGCGCGACTTCTCCCGCGCCTCGGGCCATCGCAAGAATTGTCCCCGTCATGATGCCCGGCATGGCACGGGGCAACACGATGCGTTTGATCGTCTGCCATTTCGAAGCCCCACACGCATAAGAACCCTC
Organism: Phycisphaeraceae bacterium; assembly: GCA_028284925.1. Taxonomy (GTDB): domain Bacteria; phylum Planctomycetota; class Phycisphaerae; order Phycisphaerales; family Zrk34; genus JANQQT01. The sequence goes on from JANQQT010000292.1 coordinate 14,863, forward strand.
TCGCATCGAACCGGGAACCGCCGCAAGAGCCTCTTCCGTCGCAACAATAACGACCGGAAGCGTCAGCAGTGCAAGCGTAAGCGATGCCCAAAGCAAACCACCCGTCCCATACGTAGCCTTACCTTCCGTATAAAGACGAGCACGATGAAAACCGTCAAAGAACGGAACCTTGACGAGAAGAATAATGATCATAATGGAACTGCTTATCCACAGAATCATCGCAAGCGACTTGAATATCTTCTTCTTGATGGGACTGGCCGTCTTATTACCCGCCATGCGCATGGACGTGATCCAGACAAAGAATGCCGCCACCGAGGTAATCACCAGCGCAAGAAACAAAAGCCACCAACCCAATGGCGCCATAGGCGGAATCTTGATCGATTCAGGCCCCCCATCAATAAATCCGCCAACCATGTAGCAGAAAAACCCGAGACCGAACACGCCAAACACGATCGACGGAACACCCGCAAGATTATTAACCGCGATCCGTACCGTAGAGACAATCACACCCGCCTTGGCATACTCCCGAAGATACAATGCCGCCAGCACACCGAACGGAACAACCGCCAGAGACATCCCCACCGTCATCACCACCGTTCCGAAAATCGCAGGCCACACGCCCCCTTCACTGTTCGCTTCACGTGGCTCGTCAAACAAAAACTCCCACCAACGCGAAAGATAAACCCCAAACTTGTCCGAGAAACCCATGGTATTCGGACGATAAGCCCGCACAATATCGTCCATACGCAAAAGCGCGAATTGAGAAGCGTTCTTCGCCTCACCGGAGGTTCGCATCAGAATTCGATAGCGACCGTTCTCTTCGTTGATCTTATCGATCTCGCCCTTGATCTTGGCGAATTCTTTACTGGCCCACGCATCCGTCTCCTCACGTTCCTTCTTCGCGACTTCAAGCGCCTTCGCAGCCTCCTTCGCCTCCTCCGAATCCTTACCATGCGACTCAATGGCGTCCTGCAATTCAAGCTCATGGTCCGCAACATTCAGCTGCGCCGACATTTGCTTATGGTTCACATGGCCGACGTCAAACTTCTCCAGATCGCGTCGCTCTTCCCAACGCGCGCGTATCTTCGCATGGTGCTCGTTGAACGAATCCCACGCCTGCTCGCGACCTTCATGCACCTCCGCCACACCCAGGACACGCGTAGCCTTGTTGATATCCTCCAGACTCAAAAGATCTTCAAACGTCACTTCCTCCTTACCAATCTTCTCTCGGCGTTCGGCAATGATCCGAATCTTACTCTCATCACCAAATTGGCGGACCACCTTCGACGCCGCCTGTTTCGCTTCATCACGCTGCTGCTCAATGGTCTTCTTCGCCGCTGCTCCCTTGTCCCGCAAATGGACCACATGGTGCACATACACACGGGCGTGCGGGAACCCATAAAATCGACCCCATTCAAGACGCTCAATCACCACCGCCCAATCGGGAGTCTCGCGCTCCGCAACCGCAAAATCATTGATGTACGCATAATGGATCTGCGTCAACTTAAAGTTACCCGTACGCATCAGGCGCCGCGTCAGTTTCCCGCCGTCCTCTTCCGCAAATTCATCCGCCTTCCTACGAAGCTCTGGCGACAAATCTTCAAGGTACGTAGGCTCAGGACGATAATCCTCATCACGCGTGAACTCACCCATATACGTCCGACCATCATGGGTCTTCACCTGAACCACATCACCCGGCCAAAACGTCGTCATACCAAACCCAAGGACCAGCAGCAAAAGGCCGATCACCATAACGATCGAAACAACAAGTGCGCCCCCCGTAAGCCACACCATCGGCTCGCCCGCCGCAAGCATGGAAGAACCAACCTTCAGCCGGCGGGGACGACGGTTACCATTACTGGAAGAAGCATCCGAACGTGAATCCGAAGATGATGCATCACTCTGGTGGTTGTTATTGTTCTCACTCATAACTGAACCGCCTTCTTCCTGAACCGAAGACGAACAGCCTCCGCAATGGTGTTGATGATGAATGTCATGACGAAAAGAACGAGCCCGACGAGGAACAGTATCCGGTAATGCGTCGAGCCAACTTCAGCTTCCGGCAGCTCCACGGCAATGTTCGCCGAAAGAGTTCGCAAACCATTGAAAATATTGAATTCAAGGATCGGCGTATTCCCCGTCGCCATAAGCACAATCATGGTCTCACCCACCGCACGCCCCAAACCAATCATCAGGGCCGAAAACAACCCGCTCATGGCCGTGGGAACCACAATACGAACCGCCGTCTGCCACGGAGTCGCCCCCGCACCAAGCGAGGCGCTGCGTAAATGCTCTGGAACTGCCGTAAGGGCGTCATCCGCAATCGTGTAGATCAACGGGATAATGGCAAAACCCATGACAAATCCCAGAATCATCGAGTTACCCTGAATATACGTTCCCGCCGGAGCAAAATTAATCCCCCAGAAACTCAGTTCCCCCCGAGGATCCAAACCCATCCCGTCAAACGAAAAACCGAAGAGCACGGCGAGCAAAATCGTCAACACGATGGCCGAACCAAACTTAATCAGATCAAGAAACGCAACCTGAGATCGCCGCGTCAGCTTCTCCGAATAGCGAATAATCGGATTCACAAAACGACTCACAAGAAACGCCGCAATCAACGCCGACACAGGAAGCATAAGAAGAACCCACCCGCCAACCGCACTGGCGTACGTCTTATCCTCCGGCGGATCAAGGGGATCAAACGAAACCCAGTCTCGAATGGAACCCGCAAACATAAGTTCCTCCGCCAATGGCCCAATCACCCACGCAAGCAGAACACCCACCGCGAGCGGAATGAACATGATCAGCGGACGCCAGTTGCCCAGTGGCAGGGATATCCCCGTCGGAAGCATTTGCCATATCTGGGCAAAGAGCAAAAACGTTACCGGAATCAACAGAAAACTCGCCACGGCGACAGGCACAAACTCATTCACGACCGGAGCCAGTACGAGCGCGGCGATAAACCCAAGAACGACGGATGGCAGCGAGGCCATCAGTTCGATCGTGGGTTTGATGACGGACTTGGCACGCTTGGTCAGGAACTCACTTGAGAAAATCGCGGCAAAGAGCGCGATGGGAGCTCCGAAGAGCATGGCATAAAAGGTAGCCTTGAGTGTACCGAATACGAGTGGAATTAGGCCATACTTTGGCTCGGCATCGTTGGCGCCGGAGGAAGACTGCCAGGTATGGGTGGGCGAATCGTAACCTTCATACCAGACGCGAGTGAAAAGAGCACCCATCGACGCTTCGGGGTGAAGCGGATCCACGCCCGCTTTGAATACGCTGGAATCGGCGATCGCGATGACGCCATCCTGCTTCGGTGCGAAGACGATATGATCAATGGGCTTGCCTTTGACGATCTGTGTGTAACCGAGTTCGCTTTCGCTGGTTGGATTAAACAGCCGGACGTGACCGTCGCCGAATCCGCAAAAGACGAGACGTGATCGCATGGACGGTGAAACACTCGTGAGAGGAGAGCCCGAAGTTCTGAGTGTCTTGGTCCGCGCGAAAACATGGTCGGCCTCTTCTTCGATATTGCGATCAAACAGAAGCTTGTCTTTGACATCCTCGTTGAAATGAGCAAACTTGTCATCGCCTTCCTTGAGACGATATCGCACGGACCGTTTGACGAGGTCGTCAATGCGAAGCGCGAAGCCGCCAAACACCCCACCTTGATCGTCGCCCCACAGAAGCGTATTGCTGCCGAGCACCCAAGCCACTTTGGTGAGCCTTCGATCTTTGGGGATAAGACGACCTGTTTCCGCGATGAACGGCTTTTCCTTGTTCTGAAAGTTCACCCTCAGCAACTCACCCGATTCCCACGCCGCGTAAATGTGAGAACCGGGGCCGTTGACGCCCAGAAACATTGGAGCGCCCGCCGCAAGAGGCTTGAACGGCAACTCAACGGGATCTTCATCGAAACTGACAGTCTTACCCCCTGTAAGAAAGTCATCCGTTTCCGTACCGCGCATCGCGGAGAGTTTAAGCCCATCCTTCTCATCGCCATGCACGGCGACGATCATCATGTTCGCGTCCTGCTGAATATGTCCGAGAGAAAGTACAGGCTTATCACCCAAACTGACATCGGTTACCGCTTCGACGTTAAGCCTAAGAAGTCGGTATTGGCCCTGAGCCACATCGAGCGAGCCTTCCTGATACGGGATGGCCACCGCGGGAATTCGTTCCTTGTCCTCGAAACGTTCAGGATGATCCTCCCTGAACTTCTTCGTTTTGGCATCCAGCTTGGCCAGAACCTCTTCAGGTACGGCTTCCTTGTTAATGTACTGGCCCTTGATGTCGTATTCGATCTTGATAAGGTGAACGGATCCGTCGTTCAATCCGAAAGCGGCGATCCGCGATTGCGTGGCGAATGAAGTGGATCGGATCTGGCCCGGCTCAAACAGTTTGTACTCCTTGATGAGCGTGCCGTCATCCAGCGCGTGCAATCGAATACGACCGTCTTTAAACAAGGCCCAGGACGTCTTCCTATATTCATCGACTTCGACGTGGACCGGTCCGGCCGAAACCCACGTGGCCGCTGTTTTGATGGGTGCGTCAAACTTCGCGGGATAGAAGAGCGGGATGACGACGGCTACCAAAAAGATACAAACACCCATCACCGCGATAATCGTTCCGATCCCCCCAAAACTGATGAAGATGCGTGCCAGAATATCCGCAATCGCAACGCTCTTTTTGGTGGTTCGCCTTCTTGCGCGACCGGTAAACGCCCCGCCTTCAACCTTACCGGTCCCATTCGATTTCGAATCGATCCCCTTCTCAGGATGATCCGAATCACCGTGGCCCTGATCCTCTTGCATGCTCTCAGACGGACCGGATGACTTTTGAAGTTCGTGTTCGGGTTGATCTGATATTCGACTCATACTCGCTTCGCTTCTTTCGAGCTTCTGCCGGGAGAAAAGTGGGTGACGCGGTTAGGCGTCACCCACCGAGTGTTTTCCTTGGCCAACCTCAATTCTGTTGGCATTCGCTTGTTAGAGATCGGGGCATGAAACATGAACCCGATCCTTGGTAAAACGCTTCCTACTCAAGCTTCAAACCGACCTGTCCCAACTCGCGAGCAGCGAGCTTGGCGGATACGGGAAGGTAACCGTCCTTAACAACAACTTCTTGACCGGCTCGGGAGTACACGAGCTTCAGAAACTCAGCGCGAAGCGGCTCAAGCTTCTTGCCCGGTCGGTAATTGATGTAGAACTGGAGGAAACGGGACAGCGGGTATTTACCGGCATTGGCGGGAGTGGCCGAAACAGGCTTGCCCTTCGCCGTCTTCGAGAGCGGAACAACCGCGACGTCTGCCGTCTTGTAACCAATACCGCTGTAACCCATCCCGAACTTGTCCTTGGCAACGCCTTGGACGACCGCGGACGAACCGGGCTGCTCCTTAACCGAGTCCTTAAAGTCACCCTTGTAAAGAGCGTTCTTCTTGAAATAACCATAAGTACCCGATGCCGAGTTACGACCATAAAGAGAAATCGGCTTGCTCGCCCATTCACCCGTCAAACCAAGGTCGCCCCACGTCTTGATGTCCTTCGAAAAACCACCCTTACGCGTCTTGGAGAAAATCGCATCGACCTGTGCGAGCGAAAGACCCTTCTTCGCAATCGGGTTATCCTTGTGAACATACACCGCAAGCATGTCAATGCCCGTGCGGAACATCGTGGGCTTATAGCCGAATCGCTTCTCAAACGCATCCACTTCAGCACTCTTCATCGCACGACTCATGGGACCAAAGTTCGCCGCTCCCTTGATTAACGCCGGAGGTGCCGTCGAAGAACCCTTACCCTCAATCTCAACAGGCACATTCGGGTACATCGAAACAAACTTCTCAGCCCAAAGCGTCATCAGGTTGTTCATGGTATCGGACCCGATACTCTTGATTTGTCCCGAGACACCTTGGCTTGGCGAATACGCCGGAAGCTTCGAGTCTACTTGAACCTGAGCAAACGCCGATGACGAAATCGTCAGTGCAATCACTCCCAAAACTGCTACCATTACCGACTTGATGCGTGACATAAACATGTCTCCTTTGCTTGTTTGAATCTGCCACCGTTAACTGTGTGATTAAGAATAGAGACCGCGCATTAGTCGATTACTAAACATTTATGAGGTTAGTGTGAACATTTGGACGAATATGAGCGGAATGTTATCTGACGGTTCAGCTCACGTTTGAAACCGGGGGGTGGCCTTAACAAATCCTCATCCCAATGGCCATAACACCCCGATTTTGCCCCGCCATCCACATAAACAAACTCTCCGGAATGAAAAGTCTGATATCGTTGGTTACTTCTTGGCCTTAGCCTCATATTCAAGGATCAAATGAGGAATATATTCGGACGTTCGGCTCCACGGCAACTGCGACTTATTCCAGAATGCGACCACCCCATTGTCCTTCCCCCGAACCACAAAGCGTAACCGCGTCTTCCCATCAAACGACCCCGGCAATTCCGCCTCCATGATCGAAGGATCCTCCTGACTCGCCGAAAGAATAACCTCCGCCTTCGAACGACCAGGCAACTTGTCAATCTTAATCCTCCTGACATCACTCACCTCACCCTCAACGCGGGAAACCACCGCATAATCACGCACCTCAGCGTCCTTCCCTGCCACACCTCCCCCATGAATCGCCCGGTGAATCCCCTCGCCGACCACAGACCTGCGCAAGCGCAACCTGATGCGCTTAATCTTGCCGATATCACCAACCGTTCCAAAATCAAGATACGTCAACGCCTCACCGCCATCCCCCTCCGCAAGCATACCCCTGGATGCCAGGAGTGTTTCATTGACAATATGGTAAGACTTAACCCGTTGGCGCCAAACCTCCTGACCACGCCGCACAACATGGGTCGTACACCCCTTAAGCGTCCGCCGCTTATACTTACCCAGCCATTCAAGCCTCACGCGACGAGAATCAACCTCACGACCATCCGCACCCAGCAACTTCACCGTCAACGCATGCGAAGAAGGATCATCCGATTCAAGATTGACATTCTCAACCCGAAACACCTGCTCCACACGCTCGCCCGCCTTCACATGGAAACGATCCTCGCTAACAGGTGTCACCTTCACATGCTTCGAGCCTGAAACCACCAGACGCCCCTTCAACTCCCCATCCCGCATATTCGCAACCTTCACCGTAACCCGCGCCTCCTTCTCATCCTTCGATAAAAATACATCCTGACTCACATCCAGCCCCACCGATGTCATACTCTGACGAATAACCTCCACCGCATTCAGAATCGGCATCTGCGATGCCCCAGGTGACCCCTTCGAACCAACAAGATCCACCACAAGATTACGCGATACCGAAACCGCAAACTCCTTCCACACCGCACGTTGAATGCCGCCCGCCGCCACATACGGATCAAACCCCTTCACCACCGTCTTGCCATTCAAACGAATATCAAACACCCTGCTACCCGCCTTATCTCCCTCAAGCGCGGCAAAACCCAGCCTCACCCTGAATACCCCCGCGCCATCCGCCGGCGTCGTAACCGGAATCACCAGTCGCTTCAATCCCAGCTCACATGTCGCAAACAAAAAGTCCGCATCAGTACCTTCAATCGAGGTAAACGCAGCACTCCTTCGCACAGAACGACCCCCATCATAAAACACACGAGGCGTCGAGAAATTCAACTGCAACCAGTGAGCCCCGCCACGCGGCGAAATCCAAAGACCACCCTTCCCATCCCGCCGATCACCACTACCACCCAGGTTCAGACGTAAATGCTTGACCGGCAACATCCGACCACGCTGCCCGAAAAACGGCGCAGCAGCCGGCGGAGTATCAACCTGACCCATCGCAACCGTAAATGGCAACGACCACTGACAACCACAGTAAATAGCCTGCGGAGGCTTAATCATCAGCCCCCCCCCACTCACATGATCCACAAAACAATTGGATCGACTATGCCAAAACGTATAAAGACCGTCATCCTTCGTCAGATCGTGATACCCAAAACCTTTGTTTCGACCAAAAAGAAAGTTCGAACTGGCTGAAAAAATCCCACACTGTTTATCCGAACGACACCACGACCAGTCTTCCTCCTTTCCCGTAATCGGATGCATACGCTTCTGCTTCTTCCCGGTCCGCAAATCAAACGCCCACGGCTCCGCATGCAAAGTATTATTAATAATCACAGGCCGCGTACGATGATTGGTAAATTGATACCACAGCAGCTTACCGCTCTTCCCGTCATACGCGGTAATCGCCCGCGCCGCATATCCCCCCCCGCGCCACATCGACCACCCCTTATCCGCACGACTCTCGGACGCAATCACCACCGTGTTGTTTCGCGAATACAAACCAATGTTCACATAGGGATTGTAATGCCGCTTCCCTCCATAACCCCGACCCTGCGCCCGAAGCCACTTCCCTCCGCAATTCGAAACATCCACACCGCGCTGATACAGAATCTTACCCGTCGCCGCATCAATCGCCGTAAGCTGGCGAATGTCCCGCTCCTTAATCTGACTCTCAAACTCCTCACGCAGCTTTGCAGGTTGCGATGCAAACCACCTGCGCAAATCCTTCAGAACGTCCTCACGCTGAGCAGCCGTCGCCGCGTGGCCAAGAACATAGATCCGCCCGTCGCTCATCGCCATCAGACCATGAATCTGATCCTCCTTCTTCGCCTCCGGCCCCCCAACCTTCCACTTCACATTCCCCTTGCCCGACTCCATCTCCGTGGCAAACACCCCGCCACCCGCCGCTCCATACACCGTCTTCCCATCCGCACTAACCGCAAACCAGCCCCAACCATGCTTCTTGCCAAACGCCGTAAGATACGTCGCCTTCTCCTTACCCGTCATCAGGTCCAACTGAATCAGCACATGCGCAACCCTCGAATACACGTGCTTCCCACTCGCCGCCACACTCACCCCAATACTCCCGAAATTCAATCGCCATAACTGCCGCCCCGTATATTGATCACAAGCCGTCAACGCATTCGGCTCCGGCATGACCAAAACACCATTCGTAATCAACGAAGTGTGCGTGCCCGGCTGCTGAACATGAGGCGGACCATACCACGCAACACCCAAAGGCCCCTTAAGCACCGAGTCATGACTACACGCCGTATTCCCCGCATCACCAAAAAAGTGCGTCCAACCGCCGCCATTCTTAAGCGCGCCGCGCTTTGCCATAATCCATGCATCGCCCTCCTCCAGCGCCTTCCAGCTCAGATCCTTCACTTTCCTCGACCACGACTTCAGCTTCTCCACACTCTGCTTACCACCCATCACAATCACACCACGATTAGGCTTCTGCACCCGCTTCAATTCAGCAACGTCTATCGGTAGAGAACCACCCCCAACTGCCTCCTCGGAAACAACAAGATCCGCAAAATACGATGGCAAAGGAAGCCGCTGCCCGCGCTTCACAACCACCGCCACAATACGATCAAGATGCAAACCCGCTTTCACATATCGCCTACGCGCAGCATCCGCCGCCTTCTCATCCCCGAACACCGCAACAACATAAAGCTTCGACCGCTGCGCCAATTCCGCCGCAAGTGCACCGCCCCTGGAATCAAGAACCAGCGCATGCCCCTCACTCTTCTTGGATATGTTTAGAATACGCTCCGCCGCCTTCGCCCACGCCCCATCACCCCCGCTCTTGAATTCTGCCTTCTCTTCAACAAGACCAACCGCCTTTACCTTCTTCTTCTCCGGCGCAAAGCAATAAATCGTTCCGCGACGAGTACCCACAAACAACCGCCCTCCCGCAACCATCAACTGATTCGCACGATCCGGAATCTCAGCCGACCACACAATCTCCCCATCCTGAACGCGACGCGCATAAATCCCCGACCCCACCCCCTTCTTCACATCACTGTCAAACGCACTGTGATACACCACCTCGCCCGCCAGAATCACCGAACACAAATCCGGATCATACCGAAACACCGTATCACGCTTACCCCGCACGCCCACCGCCGAATCAAAATCCACCCAACGCCCCTCAACCGATTTCCGCCAGACCGTTTGCCTCCCCTTCTCTTCCTTCTCCACCTTCCACGCCAGATCACCCGCATAACGAACCCCATCGCGCTCCACACCAAAAAGCGGCCAGAACACCATGTTGTCCGTCTTCGGTCGCTCAGAATCCTCATCCTTCCTGCTCCCCCAACCGTTCACAAACCGACCATCCTCCCGCAGAAACGGCGTCGGCGAACCATACCCATACTTGCTATACCCACGAAAATCCTTTGGAACCCAGATATCGCGCGACGTCACATACAAATGTCCCCCCGGCGCCAAACTCAACTGATGACCATCCTCACACTGCGTCCCGTTTCGCCAAAGCAACTTCCCCGTATTCGCATCAAGCGCATACACAAACGTACCGTCATGCGGAAACACACCCGCAGCAAAATACGCAACCCCTTTATCCACCAGAACATCCGTACGCACAGGCCACGCAGATATCATCTTCCCATAACCGATCAACCGACGCCCCGTCGGCGCAGCCTGGAACTTCCACTTCACCTCGCCATTCGCCGCATCCAGACAATAAACAAACCCATCATCACTCCCCACATAAATCCGACCCTTCCAGTACATCGGCGAACGATTCACCGCCGCACCCGCCACAAACGTCCACTTCGTCTTCGCCGTCTTCGCATCAAGACACACCACACGCCCGTCATACGCACTGCTGAAAAACACACATCCGTTCGCCGCAATCATCGGAAGGTTATGCAGAATACCATAAGGATAAGGCGTACGCGTCGGCCCCTCCTTCGGTACCGGCGAAGCACGATGAACATGAGACTTAAACGTCCACACCCGCTTCAAAGGCAGATCCAGCGACTCACTCGTCACCGCCCTCCTCAACCGATCCCCCCGCCAGGTCGGCCAATCCGCCGCCCCCGCAGACGCCTCCAAACCAACCCATATCCCTATTACACCGATCAAAAATAAACAAATTCGCATATGTCACTCCAGAATTACCGAAACGGCCTTACTCAATCAGAGCCCCCTCCGATTCACCCCTATTCTACATGACAAACGCTATAACACCAGGCACATTCTCCAATCTGAACAAAATTCCCCAACACGTGACACGCAAACCTAAACCAGAGAAACAAACTGATTATCCATCACCCCTCATTAACGGACAAGGCTCCACCCCCAAAACCTCCACCGCTCCCGCAAACAAACGTGCCGCCGGCCCAAATCAAATCCCAATCATACCAATCAGCAAAACTCCCGCTACCTCAGCGACCAAAACGAACGGATAGGCCTAATTAAACTCAATCCCAGCGCCTGGCAGCTCAGCATGACTTCGCCTTTTCCGCTAATTCGGCCGCCTCACAAAAGGCAGGCAACCACGACGAGTCGACTTTACCTTTCTTAGCCGCTTCAGACCTTCGTATGTTGTCCACAAGGAATCTTTCTCCGATACGATAACCAAGCTCCCGGTAAGCTTCAAACTGCTGTTCATCAAAGAACTGATCGCCCGTTGACTGATCCGGAAACTGTGGGTTTGCCGATCGATATCCATACAAATCGGCAGGTAGATTGTCGGTAAGCGTCGTCTTCAGGTAGATCAATATGCCGTGCTTTTCACCAGCACGATCGGATGTACGGCTCGAATCACCCGCAACATCCGCTTTATTCCCCGCCGGATAGTAGATGTCGGCAATGGCATACCCACGCTTGGCAAGCTGAAACCGCGTGACGAACACGTTGTCCTTGCCGGGATGCGAACCCGGCAACATCCCTTCAATATCCTCATCGTCATCCGTACGAAAGCGAATCACAACACCAAAATCAACGCGCACACGCTGCACCAGATTGGACAAATCTGAGAATTTAAACTCATTATCCTGACCGGCATCAGACACCACAATCGTCTTCACCCTTCGACGGATCAATTCGTACGCCGCCAGGTTCTCAAAATGACCTCCATCCGACAACTCGACAATATCTGAATCTTCACGGTGCTTTGACCCAAGGACCCCTCCGCACAATCCTGCGTTAAACTGGTTTGGGCGAATCCTATTCGCCCGCCCGTCATAGTTGCGAGGGCTCGGCGCCCAATATCCCAACCGAATGTTCAACAAAGTCATAAGCAAAGATACCACACGATTGCGGGTAACGCCCCGCCCCGCCCCGCCGCTATGAGCGTTAACCGCAGCGCCTGATATCGCCATGGCCGTCGGAAGCGTCATGCCACGCCCCTTACCCTCCTTGTTCTTCATGAATGTCTCGGTCCTCACCCATCCGGTTGCATCTGAACCGCAGTAAAGTGGTGACAACACAAACGAATCACCGCCACGATCACGGAACTTCGCATCGTTCGAATCCACAAGATTAACACTGGTATTGATTAAGTGATATGGCACATATGGCCCCCTGGGCACAACATTTTCAAGCTTGGTTGTATCCGCCGTCTTCGCAAGACTCCATCTCTGTGAAAGCACATTCTGATCATCTGCCATGAACAACTCCATCAGCCTGTCTCGATACATCCGATGGTGCCCAAAATAATTCGCGCTCACTTTAGATACAAATAGAATCAACACGCCATATCCCAGCAGCAGCGCACCTTTCAACACAAAACCAAGCATCGATTCACTTTCCAACACCCACACAGCAACCGCATATGCCAACAGCATTGACCCGAGAATGACGACCGCAGAAATGACGGTGGCTTTCGACTTCTCCATGAGTGAACGAAACGCTCCCATCTCTTGCGTGTTTTGTGCTTGACGATACTGATGAACACCCAATGCGGAACCGATAGCCGTTACGATACCGGCAATGCCCACTCCTCCTTCAATCTCGCTATATATATAGAGAACAAGCCCCAGACTCGCTGAAACAAGTAGACAAATCAACGCATAGCCTAGCCTTCGTTGAAACTTTACGCGAAGTTGGTAGGGATTTAGTTTGCGACGACTCCTGATCAAGTCATACACCGTCGCAAGAACAACATACACGATACAACCGAATCCCAGAATAATGGGTGTGTTCAGGTGATCCCTATCGTAGATCCCAACCCAAAAGTATGCCTCCCTACGATCAGCGAGTAGCAAACCCATCCCCCAATTCACCCTGTATACAACAAGCATAATGAACAGGAGAAAACCAAAGAAGAATAACAACGACGCCAACGTCCCACGGAGCGTCGTTCCAACAAGTGCGAACAAACCCATTTTTCGACTGGGAATTAGATACTGACCATGCTGGCGAATGAAGTCCAGTATGCCATTGGCCTTGGTATCAGCCCGCCTGTTACCCGTGGCTCGCTTGCCAAACGGGAAATTTTCACTCGTCGTATCGGCTTCCACGCTCCTGCCTTCAGCGACAGGTCGACCCCGATGAATCCAATAAGTCAAGGAGGAACCAATATACCCTCCGCCTGACACCGTCGAAAGATAATCAATCTGTCTCAGCAGATCATAACGAGCAAGACTTTGCAGTACGCCAAGGCCAAAAGAAGCCGAGCGAATGCCGCCACCTGAAAGCGCAAGACCAATACGATCCCTTGCATCTCGCTTTGTATCACGAAACATCTGTTCTTCAGCTTCGACTATCTCCTCAAAGTCATCCGTATAACTTCGCTCAGGTTCTGGCAGGGCTTCATCCGATGAGATTTTCTGGTCGACCATGACGTCCATCCTTTCATTGAATTAAGCACCACGAATACCCCGATTTCGCCCGGGAAATCACACACTCCGCTCTTACCCGCCCAGGAACCGGAGAACTTTCGCCTAACGAAATTGACAGTTCAGAGAATTCCATCACTACCTGCATCATCCATACGAACCCTTTATTGGAATTTGGACAACGCGATCAACAAAAAAATCATGCCTATTCCAGACTCATCTAAAACATCTAAGCAAGTTGGTGCACTGAATTGCTATACCTTTCGCGCCATGAATTGCATTGAAATCCACACCGAAATCATTGAGGGTTTCCGTCACAGTTGCCTCAGCCAATCCACCTGGTGTACGCAAAACTACAGAGACCAACCTGAATAGGCGCATGCTTCTTATAGAATAATTCATTCTGAACCTTGCCGTGTTACAAAATCCAAACAGACCCGCCTAGCCCTGCGCTGGCCGCGGACTAGGCGAACTTATATATTTGTCTTTTCATTTCAACACAAATTCTGAAGATTTTCTTATTGTGTTTTTCAATAGTACTTATTTTGCATATCAATTTTCCAATCATCTTCACGATGATAGCTTGAAGAAGAGTTGTTGTTCATATCTGCCCACTGCAGGAAGCAACCTCAACTTAGGCCATCACAAAAACCGTCTCCCAATCCCTGTGCCCTCTCGATAAGTTGCGAAGACAATCTGCCTTTTCTTGAAACATCAATCGATTCCAACATTATTCATCACCCGCCGTTAACCTTTCTTGACCGTGTCGCTGATATCGCCTCGCACCGTTGAAGACAAAATACCCCACCTCCCTTGTTTCATAAAAAACACAACCTGCCAAAGATGCCACGTTATCGCGCGGATAGGTGTGAAAGACGCATTAAGGTGTCAAACCTGGATACGCCGGTCACACCAGAACTCCCAATCTATTCAGAAAACTTGACACCCACAATATATAGTGTATTATTTACACTAACTTGCGGAGATTTCCAATGGACTGTTCACAAGGCATATTTCGAGCGCCACCCGCCATCATGACCGACCTCTATCAGTTGACCATGGCCCAGGCATACTGGAAGCTCCACCGAGCCGACACCGAGGCCGTATTTCACCTCTTCTTTCGCTCCGCCCCCTTTAATGGCCGATATGCCATCGCCGCGGGACTCGACCACGCAATCGATTTTCTACGCCACTTCAATTTCGATCAATCTGACCTGGATTATCTCGCAACGCTAACGGGAAACGATAACAACCCCCTCTTTCACCAGGACTATCTTCACTATCTCAGCAACCTCAAATTCTCATGCGATCTAGACGCCGTTCCGGAAGGGACTGTAGTATTTGCGAACGAACCACTCATCCGAGTCCGCGGACCAATTCTTCAATGCCAGCTACTCGAGTCCATGCTCCTGAACCTCATCAACTTTCAAACCCTGATTGCCACAAAGGCCTCCCGTATCGCCGCCGCAGCAGCCCCGGATCCCGTACTCGAATTCGGCCTACGCAGGGCACAGGGACTCGATGGCGCACTCTCCGCCTCCCGCGCAGCCTACATCGGCGGATGTGCCGCAACATCAAACGTCCTGGCAGGCAAGATCTACGACATACCCGTAAAGGGGACTCATGCCCATAGCTGGATAATGTCTTTCGATGATGAATCAGTCGCCTTCGAAGCGTACGCCGATGCCATGCCAAACAACTGCGTGTTCTTGGTCGATACGTACGACACACTGACAGGCGTGGAGCGTGCAATTGATGTCGGTCTTCGACTGCGAGCACGCGGCCATGAAATGGTCGGCATTCGTCTGGACTCCGGCGACCTCGCCTTCCTCAGCATCCACGCCCGAAGATTGCTGGACGACGCAGGCTTCGAAAAAGCAGCTATCGTCGCTTCAAACGACCTGGACGAATATCTGATTCGCGATCTGAAACAACAGGGCGCCACAATAGCAGTATGGGGCGTGGGCACAAAGCTCGCCACCTCGCACGACCAACCCGCCCTCGGGGGTGTTTACAAGCTCGGCGCCCTGCGTCAGGCCGATGGCTCCTGGTCCCCTCGCGTGAAACTTTCGGAGAACACCGTCAAAACCTCTATCCCTGGCATGTTGCAGGTACGCCGCTTCGAAGACACCAACGATTATGTCGCCGACATGATCTTTGATGAATTGAGCGGCCAAAACGAATCTCGACGAATCGTGGATCCCAATGATCCAACCCGCTCCAAAGATATCCCCGCCAATGCCGCTTGGCATGACCTGCTCGTTCCGGTCACGCGCAATGGAAAGTTCGTGTACCAAAATGAGTCTCTCGATGTGATCCGAAATCGCGCACAGAATGAACTCAGCCAATTACATTCAGGCGTTCGTCGGCTGTTGAACCCCCACGAATACCCGGTCGGTCTCGAGCCTTCCTTACATACCCTTCGAGCTCAAATGATAGAAAAGGCCCGTCAATCCTCAACCAAATCGAGGGAGTGCGAGTTATGAAGCTCATACACGTCGGGACCGCCGCATTGAATCAGACCCCTCTGGATTGGGATGCTAACGCCGCGAACATTCAGCGAGCAATAGAGATCAGCCGTGACCGCGGTGTGCGACTGCTATGCATGCCCGAGATGTGCATCACCGGATACGGATGTGAAGACGCCTTCCTATCCCCCGCCGTCCGAAGAATGGCACGACGCATCCTGTTCGAACTCGCGCCACACACGCGGGGGATGGCCGTCTCCGTGGGATTACCGGTTTTACATGAAGGCGGATTATTCAACGCCTGCGCCTTCCTTGTCGACGGCAAAGTACTTGGCCTCGTCGCAAAACAACAATTGGCTGGAGACGGACTTCATTACGAAACCCGCTGGTTCAAGGCATGGCCAACCGGAAAGATTGGCGCCGCAAAGCTCGATGATCTGGAACTGCCCATCGGAGATCTCGTCTTTGACCTGGATGGCATCCGCGTCGCATTCGAGATCTGCGAAGATGCATGGACGGCACATCGCCCTGGAACAAGCCATTCAGAACGTGGCGTTGATCTCGTTCTGAACAGCAGCGCAAGTCACTTCGCATTTGGAAAACAAACCGTGCGACGACAACTCGTCGCCGAAAGCTCCCGATCACTTGGCGTGGGTTACATCTACAGCAACCTCCTCGGAAATGAAGCAGGGCGGACAATTTACGATGGCGGCTCATTAATCGGATCTGAGGGAAAAATCATTGCCGAAGGGAAACGGCTTAGTTTTAAACCGTGCCTCGTCACCGACGCCGTTGTCGACATCGATATTCTAAGAATGCAACGCGCCCAACTCGTCGGACGACAAAACAGCGTCGGCGCGCCCAACCGCTTTGTCTCCACACCATTCGCATTCGACAACGCTAAGATCGATCAGACGATGACCCAGACGGTCGATTGGGAAAATTCACCACAAATCGAAAAGGAGGAATTCACCCGCGCGATCAGCCTCGCCCTGTTCGACTACATGCGAAAATCCGCATCAAAGGGTTATGTCGTATCACTGAGTGGCGGAGCCGATTCCACAGCCGTCGCCTGCCTGGTTCGGCTCATGGTCGATCTTGCAATTACTGAACTCGGTATGGAAACCGTATTAAGAACACTTGGGATCGATGCGACCAACATCAGCAACACACGCGAGTTAACGGAAATACTACTCACCACCGTTTACCAGGCAACCGTCAATAGCTCGGACGAGACACAACAGACCGCCCAAAATGTTGCCAAAGCCATCGGCGCAAAGCACATTGAATTGGACGTCGACAAACTGCGACAAAACTATACAAGACTTATCGAGCAAGCCATCGGTCGCGACTTAACCTGGGAAAATGATGACATTGCCCTCCAGAATATTCAAGCCCGCGTCAGGGCGCCCAGTGCCTGGATGCTCGCCAACCTCGAAGAAAAAATACTCGCCGCAACCAGCAACCGATCCGAAGCAGCCCTTGGTTACGCCACCATGGACGGCGACACATGCGGAGGAATCAGCCCCATTGCTGGCATCGACAAGGCATTCCTGCGCAATTGGTTGATCTGGTTGGAACGCGAAGGTCCATCGGGCGTTGGAAAAATAGAGGCGGTTGGATGCGCCAACGCCTTGACACCTACCGCCGAGCTTCGACCGCCAGACCAGTCTCAAACCGATGAGAACGACCTGATGCCCTATGACGTCCTCGACACCATCGAAGATGAAGCCATAGGACGAAAACGCTCACCCGTCGAGACCCTTCAAGTCTTGATGAGTAAGTTCAGCCGACATTCAAAGCATGATCTGAAAACATGGATCGAACGCTTTTTCACCTTGTTCTCGCGCAATCAATGGAAACGCGAACGCTATGCCCCCGCATTCCACGTCGACGACAAAAACCTCGATCCCAAGACATGGTGCCGCTTCCCAATTCTATCTGGCGGCTTCAGACGCGAATTGCGTGAAATAAATACAACGAACCCAACCTGATTCCTCGCTTCCATGAAGTGGGTGATCAGATATCTCGTATCAAAATTGACTTAGTGTCTGAAACACACTATACTAAGTGTAACTAAAACATTAAGAGATTTCCCATGAACGACCAATACGAATACCCCAGACCCGCATTAACCGTCGACATCGTTGTGTTCGCACTCGATGAGAAAGATCTTCAGGTCATGCTGATCCAGCGCGACATCGACCCATTCGAAGGCCGATGGGCCTTGCCCGGCGGCTTCGTCCGCGTCGATGAAACACTCGAAAACGCAGCCCGTCGCGAACTGGAAGAGGAAACCGGGTTAAAGAATATTTTTCTGGAACAGCTTTATACCTTTAGCGATCAGGACCGCGACCCACGCGAACGCGTCATCACCGTCGCTTACTTTGCACTCGTCAACCTTCAGGGCCACGAAGTCAAGGCCAGCACCGACGCCCGCAATGCAGCCTGGTTCTCCATATCCGATCTACCCGAACTTGCATTCGATCATGACCAAATACTCACCGCCGCTCTCGACCGCCTTCACGGCAAGGTCAGATATCAACCCATCGGTTTCGAATTGCTGCCTGAAAAGTTCCCGCTAAGAAGCCTGCAACACCTCTACGAGGTCATCCTCGATCGCGAACTCGATAAACGCAACTTCCGCAAGAAAATTCTGAGCATGGACATTCTCGTCGAACTGAATGAGATCGAAAAGGACGTCGCCCACCGCGCCGCAAGACTATATCGATTCGACAAAAAGAAATACGACCGCAAAACCCGAAAGGGCTTCAACTTCGAAGTTTAAAGGATCAGACACCCATGATGGAACTTCAACAACGCGTTACGGGTTTCCTCCTTGGAACAGCGATCGGGGATGCGCTTGGGTTGGCACGCGAAGGCCTCAGTCGACGACGTGCTCGACGGCTCTGCCGCAGCCCACCCCTCGCGCACACGCTACTCATGGGACGAGGCATGTGCAGCGACGACACAGAGCACACCGTAATGGTAGCTCACGCTCTATTGCGCTCAGGCGGAGATACAGATACCTTCCGTCGCGACTTCGCGGCTCGACTCCGATGGTGGCTGTTGCGTGTTCCGGCAGGTATCGGGTCTGGCACATTTCGCGCATGTATAAAGTTGTGGCTCGGCTATTCCCCTGACCGGAGCGGTGTGCGAAGTACCGGAAACGGGCCTGCCATGCGAAGCGCACGGCTCGGCATTATGGCCGACACGCTTGAACGCATGACCCAATGGGTGCATACATCAACACAAGTAACCCATCGGGACTCTCGAGCCGAACAAGGCGCACGCATAATAGCGACTGCAACCCATCAGATTGCTCGTGAAGAAATGGGTGACAGGACATCTGAGCGTATCCTCGATGACCTGATTCCTCTCGCGAACGACAGTAAGCTTCATAACAATCTCGTCATGGCAAAAGAAGCAATCAAGCAAAGTAAAACGCCTGAACAATACGCAAATCGCCTTGGACTGGAACACGGTGTAACCGGATATACCAATCACGCCGTCCCCGCAGCCATTTATTGCTGGCTCGCTCATCGTAGATCGTTTCGCAATGCGGTTGATTCGGCAGTATGCCTCGGGGGCGACAGCGATACTGTCGCCGCAATGACCGGCACGCTGGCCGGGACGGAAATGGGAGCCGACGGTATTCCCGAGGAATTGGTAAATGGGATTTACGAATGGCCGTGTTCTATCGATTGGCTAAGGAGCATCGGCAATGTGCTGGCGACAAACGTCGACACCAATCAGTTATCCCCCACGGATTAGGAGCAATCCCACTTCTTATTCGTAATCTGGTACTCGCATTGATTGTGTTAACTCATGGCTTTCGCAGGTTGCTTCCGCCCTATTGAATGAAAGGTGTAACATGAAAGCCCTTATCCTCGTAGACATCCAAAACGACTTCACCCCCGGCGGAGCGCTCGCCGTATCCAATGGCAACGAAGTCATCCCCATCGCCAACAACCTTATGCCCAACTATGACCTCGTCGTCGCAACCCAGGATTGGCATCCCTCCGATCACCTTTCCTTCGCAAGCCAACACGACGGAGCCAGGATCGGCGACATGATCGAACTCGCCGGCTTGCCTCAAATCCTTTGGCCCGATCACTGCATCCAAAACTCCAACGGAGCCGCCCTGTGCGACGGCCTCGATATGGCCAAGATCGACCAAATCGTCCACAAGGGAACGGATCGAAACATAGATAGCTACAGCGGTTTCTTCAACAACGGCCCGCCCGAAACCCGCCGCAGCACAGGCCTCACCGAACTATTGCAAGACCGCAGCATAAAAGAAGTCCACATCATGGGCCTCGCCACCAATTACTGCGTCAAATTCACCGCACTCGACGCCGTCGCGTCCGGCTTGGATACCTACGTCATAAAAGACGGCATAAGAGGTGTGGAATTGAATCCCGGTGATTGCGCCGAAGCAATCAAAGCAATGCGCAAAGCCGGAGTAAAGATCATTGAACCTGCCAGGAGTAAAGAAAGAGAACGTTTGATATGAATCGAGAAGCAAGAAAAAAAATCGCACAAGAGACAGTCGCGATCATTGAGCGAGGCCGGTACGACACCCCTTCAGGCAAACGTATAACAATCGCCGACGACATACAGTTCGTGCTGGAATATACAAGACTCTACACACCCGATGAACTCACCACAATCGTTGACAATACACGAGCCGTCAACAATAAGCAGCTCTCAATGGATGCTTGCAACGAGACCACACTCTCCGCCGCATCCCGACTCATCAATACGCACGCCCGCCAAAAACTACTCTGCCTCAATTTCGCCTCCGCCAAATCCCCTGGCGGAGGATTCCTTGGTGGAAGCCAGGCCCGGGAGGAGAGTCTCGCCAGATCGTCCGCCCTCTACGCATCCCTGATTAGCCAATCCAGGTACTACGAAACCAACCGCGCCTGCGGTACATCCCTGTACACGCATCACATGATCTACAGCCCAAATGTGCCCGCATTCCGGGACGACGGACATCATACACACCCAATCTGACTCGGCGTCCTGCTTGTCGGAATCGGGCGCATTTCAACAGAATTCGGCGGACATCAACGGACAATTAAAGAGTGAAACCACCCCTACCCCTGAAGCAGAAAACCCCTTGAAAACAAGGTGTTTTAGCTCAAAAACAAACGGAGAGGGAGGGATTCGAACCCTCGAACGAGCGAACTCGTTACCGGTTTTCGAGACCGGTACGCAATCGTCGCAAACCCGTGAAAACAAAGACACTTACGAATCTAACAAATCCTGCTTGTCGCCCAGCTTGGCGCAAATAATCCAAAAACACCCTGAACTGAGTCAACTCATTGAAGCATGGCCCACACTCACTGACCCCATAAAGGCGGGTATCGCGGCGCTAGTATTTTCCACGTCCCAATGCCTGGGGTCGCCTCGAATCCTCAAACATTAAGCACTGCTTGAATCCGTACACTGGCCAAACCGACAAATTCGCGATCGAAAGTGCCAAGAAAACAGTCCAAACGTGGTCGTCTTTGGTTGAAAGACGGCTCGTGTGTTCGATTACGGCCAACTCATAAGGACCATGTCTGGGCGTACGACTTTGTACAGGCGAGAGTGCCTGGCGATTGATGTGAGCCGTCGACTGAACAGCGATGATGTTCTGGAACGTTTGAGTTTGCTGATGGCGACGCGGGGCGTGCCGGATCATGTTCGCAGTGATAACGGTCCGGAGTTTACTGCTCAGGTGGTGCGTGACTGGCTCAGGCGTGTAGGGGTCAAGACGCTGTTCATTGAACCGGGCAGTCCATGGGAGAATGGCTACGTTGAGTCCTTTAACGGGAAGCTGCGTGATGAATTATTGAACGGTGAAATCTTCTATACATTGAAGGAGGCGAAAGTCTTAATCGAAGGCTGGCGTCATCATTACAACACGGTTCGACCGCACAGCTCATTGGGGTATCGACCGCCGGCCCCGCAAGCCATCGTGATTCCAGTTCACCTTGTGCAATCAACCCTTGGGCACGCTAGCGTTGCTACAACCGGCAAATATCTGCACACTAGGCCCAAGCACAGCTCTTCTTTGTACATAACTGTTAAATATTGACAACCGTGACCATTTCATTATTGTTGCGTTACATCAATCTCTACAGTCTCTATTCCATCCGTTTGAATTAGCGTATCCTCAGGCAGTCAGATTTCCTCTACCTGCGATCTCCAGCTCAGATACAATTTTAATCGCAGTTCAATCACCGATAGGAGAATCTTCAAATCAGATTTGCTTGTATTGCAAACGCTCTTCAAGTGTAAGATAAGCTTTAGCCGATTCAAGTAAAAAAGGATCCAAATAATGACGAATCGACACCTCACCATGCTGAGCATTTCCTGTATTTTTGTGGGATTGACTTATTCCACGACTACCTTTTCTAAAAACGCTAAGACACCTACCGAGACCACAAAGGGGACAAAGCTTACGTACATCAGCACTATTCCCCCCAACAAAGCCGCATTGAACGCAATCCGAGAGTGTATAAAGAAAAATGATACGAGACTGGCACTCATCGGCTTGAGCCTCAATACATTACCTCGGGAAATCGCACACTTACGTCACGTCACCGAACTTTGCATTACCTGCACTCATCTCACGGCCCTTCCGCCCGCAATTGCTAAGTTGCAGAAACTGAGGACGCTTTGTCTCGCGACAAATCGACTCACCGTACTTCCACGTGAAATAGGGAAACTTACCAGTCTAACAACTTTGGATGTGAATGACAACCACATCCAGACGTTACCGCCTGATGTTGGCAAGCTCATTAATCTGACCAAGCTCCTACTTGCCAACAATCATCTTGTGTCAATTCCGGGAGAGGTTGGAAATCTCAGACACCTAACGACACTTCTCCTTGACAATAATCGACTTGCTGACATTCCGCCCGAGATCGGAGAACTCGCAGTTCTACGCACTCTGAGTGTTCGTAACAATCGACTTACCAATCTACCGCCTGAGGTTGGGCGTCTTACGAATTTACAAACATTGCATCTTGATAATAACAGACTGGTGACAATTCCACATCGAATCGGAACATTGACTCGTTTGATCACTCTTCATCTGTCCGGCAATCGCCTGACTACACTTCCTCCAAATATCAAACACCTTAAAAATCTGGATTCCCTTCTATTATCCAACAATGGTATCACAGTGCTTCCCTCTGAGATATGGAGTCTTCAAAATCTGCGACGCTTGGATCTTAGTAGCAACAAGCTAACTGACATCCCACCCGAAATCTCACAACTAACAAATCTAACTACACTATGGATCGGCCGAAATAAACTCACTTTGCTTCCATCCGAAATCGGCAAGTTAGCCAATCTAAAACACCTAAATGTAGCCAATAATCGCATCGCCGAGATTCCGTCGGAGGTTGCCAATCTATCCAAGCTATTGTCGCTAACGCTCGCTAACAACAATATCACTCGATTGCCACGCGGGCTAGACAAACTTACTCAGCTACGGCATCTTGATCTACAGGCCAATCAACTTGTGGCAGTTACATCAAAGATAACATGCCTGTCGCAGCTGCGAATATTGAACCTCGCAAATAATAACATCGCCTCATTGCCTCCCACATTCAGCAAGCTCACTCGACTCAGGGAACTCAATCTCTCAGGAACGTCCATCACCGATAACGATTCAAAGTTATTGAGCCAATTGAAACTATTGACTGTATTAAAGTTGAATAATACCAAGGTGACACGAGAGGGCATAAGAAACTTGAAAATCGCAATGCCAAACACAGAAATTATCAGCGATTTTGATTAAATGCATTCCTTGTTGTACGGCCAGTTTGAACTCGATTCCCTATCTATTCGCTTGTTCCTTTTCAGCAAAAATAAGATTTCAGTTCTCAAGATGATATATAAGCCCTCTCACTTTTCTGACAATCATGGCTCACTACTGAGTTCAGAGTTCCGTCCTATTCTCGGTATCAAAATCTTCCAACTGGCTTCATATCCCATTCTGCGTTCTTTGTCAACGGGTGAGGTTTTGCGGAAATCCACCAGTAAAAACACTGAATCGCTCTCCTGTTTATTAGTCCAACCGGATTTCCATCCTTCTTGTACAACGTTACTGTTTTGGGGAATGCTGAATCTCTATTGTAAATACACGTGGCGAGCTTCCAATTCATTGCAACAAAATTCAACATAATACCTCTGGTCACCGTTACCCAATCTGACGACAACCACTCTTTGCCTTTACGCTGAAATGGTGTAATCCACTCTGGATTCATTCTAGGTGCATCCACCATGTATCCCCCATTCGTTGTGGCGGGTTGTTTCTTAAAGCCGTACCACTCATGAGATTTTGGATGTTCGGCCTTTCCGGTAGCCGGATTCTTCCAAGTAACCGCACCGAATACCCAGCCCACAACTACACAACCACTTGGATCATTACCTGTAGTCTTGTACGCTAACGGCGTCTTGTGTATATAAATCCGACCGTTTATATTTGTCCAGTCATCCTTAGGAATCTTTCTCGCAACGATAGAATTCTTCATGTAAGGGCAGCAGGAAGGTCGATCTCCGGTTGGCGGAAGTTCATTTTGATTGTATTTGCTTTTGTTTATTTCCGTTTGTTTCTTCGAATCCCAAACAGGATCTTTGGGTTTGGTGGCCTTCCCTTCGTTTTCACCTGTGGCTTGTACGCCATATGGTTCTAAAAACGTAACCGGATTTCCGGACGCGTATTGATACATGTTAATTCCGCTTACCACATCTGAGGGGTCTGTCTGCAGCCACCTGCCCAAACCACTATGTAATGTTCTGTTTCGAACCTGATTTAGTTCCGTTTCTAAATCAGTCCAGTATCCAGAATAGCGAATCGCCCACTCATAGTTGCCATGACTCTCACTTAGGGGATCATAATTTGCATCGTAAACGGTTGCATTACCGTAAGATGTATAACCATACCTTTCTACAACTTGACCGCTTCCCGACATAGGATCAAATATGGCTACGACATTCATATGCACGTCCTGCAACGCGTACATTTCATCGGAAGAAGATGAACTCGACTCACCAATACGTGTTCTTGATATCAAGTCGCCAATCGTGCGAATACCCCATATGTACTCCTCGAATGCAGCACTTGACATACCTACTCGGCGTTCAATTATTTGCCAATCTGTTGTGTAATAGTTGTGATAGGTCGTATCCGTACTTGCTGATGAGCTGTCTAAATCGTGATCAACATCGACAATGCGAAATCCCTGACCATCGTACTTGAAGGATGCGACGTTACGTAGGCCCTGCGAGCTGGCCGGATCATCTTCCCGGACCGTTACAAGTCGATTCCATGCATCATAGACCGCAGTATAGTTACTTGTTGGGTCAGCGAGCTTGGGGAAAGTTATTGTGTTTCCCGCATCGTCGTATGTAGGCGTGGGCCATTGGGGATCGCCAGATTCTTCTGTGATATCGGTAATCTCATTTACCTTACTGTTTGTACGTGCCTGCTGAAGATCCCATCCACTACCATCGTCATCTTGGTCAAAATCATTCCAATTCCCAACCTGATCCAACGCCCATGCCTGCTGGAAGGTCTTGCTGGTAATTGCATCTTTGTTTGCATTCAATGTTCCACGTTCGGCATCGAGGAGCCGTTCCAAACCATCGTATGCAAACAGATGATCGAACCCTGTTCCGACCGAGTTCTTTTGAGTAAGCCGAATAGAGTTTCTGTTGTATGTATACGCAAGATCAACAAGGTTAGATGAGGCTCCGTAATCATGCCATTTGGTTTCAATTACTCTGTTGAATCGATCAAGACCAGGGTACGTGTTGCTTGCTCCCCAGAGTTTTAGCCGGACATCAATATCCTCGTAATCAACCTGAGTAAACACTTCTAATCCGAGGTACTTGTAGCTGGCAAGAACAGCTGTGCCGTCTTTAATCGACTCGATACGGTTAAGTTCGTCATTAACCTGTCCGGATGTGCCATAATCGTAGGACACTTCGCGTCCATCCGGATAAGTGACTTTTGTCATACGAATCTGATTCGAACTGCTTGCTCCATCTGCATAGCTGTATTCGACCTTGGGTGTCGTTGATACATTTACGATTCCGTCATGAGCCTGGTAGACCTTTTCGACCTGATTAAAGTCGTTATAATTGAATTCGACCTGATTCTGAACCGCATCTCCACTACTGCTTTCGGAAGCCATTGAGTAACTTGTGATCTTGCTTCGCATCCCACGGATGAGGTAGTCCGTTGTAATTCGCATCACCGTGTCATCCAGATTTGCTCCCAATGTCGACACGCGATCAGCAATCTGCCGACCAAGCCCATCATAATCATATTCGTGAACAGTGCCACTCTGATCTATTTTCTTGACTTCCTGCAGCTGGCGGTTGTATTCAAATTCGAGAGAACTTTCATTGCTAGAAGTGGAGTTAGCAAAGACAATTTGGTGAAGCAATAGATTTGAATTGATATATGATTCTGTAGTGGTCACACCATAAATATACGTCGTCACCTGATCTTCGGATGCAGAATCCATTTTCGCAGTCAGCGTCTTAATATTGCTGTCAGCGTTGTACGTCCATTCTGTTGTTCGATTGACGCTTGAATCCACATTGGATGATACCCCAGCCTGGTAATTGTCGATTCGCTTGATCTTTCGATTTGCGTCATCATATTCTTCACGTAATTCAACGCCGGTGGGATCGATAAATCGATACGCCGTTCCAGCGTCATTGTAGTCTGTTGTTGATACGAGAACGGTATCCGAACGCGTAGGAGTCACAGATGGCCTATCAAATGTAGTCCCTGTAGCACCATAACTGGCTTCCGAAATCCTACGTCCAATCCCATCATACCAGTAAGCTATGTAACTTGACCGATAAGACGTTGTGGTGTCCGTATCCAAAATCTTCGTCGTAGTAAATAGTTGGTTATTTGCTTTGTCAAACGTTGATTCTGACTCTTCGACAATCACATCAGAGCCCCCAACACTTACGGTACGACAGTATTTCGTCGGTCGACCCAAGTTGTCATATTCGTATGTTGAGAACGCACTACCATCCCCTTCAGCAATTGACTTTGTCACGATGCCCACTGCGTCATACCAGGTGTTACCAACCAGAGCGTTTCCGGCGACTCCGGACGAGTTCACCGCATATCTCTTGCTGCGATATGTACGTCCTAAGTTATCGAAAAAGGTTTGTTGCTTGCCGATAAGTAGGGGAGTGGAAGGTGTGGTGTTATCGTACTGCCTATGTTCAATCGTCTGGTCTAGGTTGTTGTAGTCTATTTCTGAATATGTACTCTCTTCGCCTAATTCACTAATTTGACGATTTCTGAAATCGAACGAATAAATTGACGAACGACTGTCGCTGTCGTCTACAAACTCATTGACCTTCGTAAGATTCAAATCGCCTCCCGACATGCCATTGTCATATTCAAATTCAGTGGTTTTTGTCATGTTGGTCCCCGCAGTATTTGTGGGTGACCAATCTTCCCAAGTGCCTCCTGTTGGGACATCATCCGTCCCCACCCATTCGCTTTCCGTACGCCCCATTTCGCCGTGGACAATTCTCTTAATGGTGCCACCAGGAGTCTTGATTCGGACTAATTCGTTAGTTTCTGAATCGTAACCCTTATAGGTTTCCTCGTAATTTGTATTAACGAGTCCCGGGTCCTCGCCAATACCATTCAACCCCTGATCCGGAGATTGACTTGGAATACTGTGATACTCCCGCTGATAGTCTTCCAAGCCTTCAATACTGTAATGCGAATAAGTCCAACTCGACCAGTCAGCACGCAAGAATGTATCTGAAGACGAGAGCTTTCCACTACCAGTGGAGCGGGCAGACGCAACAACATCAGTATTCGCTCCAAGCTTATTAATGAAAGAAATTGAAACTGGATTCACCAGTGTGAATGTATCGAAATCAAGTGATTCATCGCAATTGGAAGCACTTGAAGTTGCGTATCCCTCGGCTATCCAATTTTGATCGCCCGTTACTGACTCTTTGAATACATTCCAAGTCGTACCACGTACGCACACTGCCGTTCCACCGATTTCCACCTGATGTGCCGGTCCCAGTTCCTGAATCTGTCGACCAATATCATCATATTCGTAGTCAGAAATAGCTTCCTCATGCGTTCCACCAGTAACCGACCAGCCAGGAGGGTTAGGAACAGTACCCACATCAAGTGTTTGTCTTACTACTAGCTGCTCATCGTTATACTCGTATCTGTCAACAATCCCCAACTGATTCATCTGCCATGTCAAATTTCCATCAGTATCGTAGTACTCCTTTGCTGTGGCACTTACTCCATTGCCATTTTGCTCTACAGGTATCGCAGGAAATGTAGTTGTACGCTGTTTGATTCGAGCAGGACTATCGTACCACTCGTAAGCGTAAGAGGTGGTGATCTTTTCCTCAGCTGACGAAGAACTTTCAGTATCAGCACTGGGGTACACGCTTGCTTCACCAGTGACATACACTTTCTCACCGATCGAGTTATCAGAGGCGATATACTTTGTTTCCTCCTGTTTGATCTGCTCACCATTCTGACCTTCCTTGATAGATACGAGATCGCTATACCCCTTTACAGTCCCTGCGGTTGTCGAGGTAGCCGTCGTCGAGTCTCCGTAACTCATTACGGTGAGCAGGCCTGCGTCGTCCTTCAAATACTGATAAC
This sequence comes from Phycisphaeraceae bacterium, assembly GCA_028284925.1. GTDB lineage: Bacteria > Planctomycetota > Phycisphaerae > Phycisphaerales > Zrk34 > JANQQT01. The sequence goes on from JANQQT010000292.1 coordinate 43,653, forward strand.
TACCATCGGATTGTTCATCCAATAAGTCAAGCGAATCCTCATCATAACCAGTGATCGCAAATGAATCGGTAGTCAAAATTGGCAACCCTGCGTCATGAGCAGATTCGCCATATTTAACAAAACCGAACCATTGACGCAACTCGGCACTACTCGATGCCTGCTCTTCTTGCGTGATGACCAACATAATCTGAGACAGATAATTCAGGAATACTATTTGTTTGCTGCCATCCGCAAGATCCGTCTCCACCTTTGTCTTCCAAGCATTGTAACCGTCGGCATATCCTGACAAGGCATTCTCAGTTCGTGTATATGTATTCCCACTGGCCCCTGTTCGGCAATCGTCACAACAGCCACATTGGCCAATTGTAAAGCTCACACGACGTTGATCATCATACTCATAATAATGGTCGGCGTAATCAGGGACAGGATCACTGCCTGAAGAAGAACTGGATGAAGGCGGATTCAGCGGATCGTAATTTGCTTCCGTCAAGAGATTTGCGTAAGCCTGTGGTCCTACTACGTATTTCAGACCATGTTCAAATCCGTTGGATTCACCACTTTTGTAGTATCGATAATAAGATATTTCAACATCTTCCCAATCCACGCTCGACATATCCGATGGAACTTGTCGCTTCACGGCCTTCAAGTCATTCAGGCTACCGTAATCCTCACTACTTTCGTAATACAAATACTCCGCTCGCTGTAACTCCGTCCAATCGCTTGAAGAGCTGACATCAATCGTCTTGCGAAGCGTTGCATACTGCAAATGGCTTGCGTGATCTCCAGTCGCATAGTGCTCAAACAACAAAGAAAATGTCACCTCTCCAATCGTCTGTTGAATCTCGCCGACGTCGCCGGATGCCGTATAACTCATAACTTGGCGGATATGCCCAGATTCATCAATTTGACGGTAAAACATCCCCGCTTCCGTCTGAGACATATCCTTGAATTCCGTAGTGATCACACTGCCCGGCAGAACCTGGGTGAGTACAAAAAGACCATTCGCCTCATCATGAACCAACGAATAGTACAAATCATCGCCATATCGAGCGGTATAAGTTGTGTTCCCTGACGAACTGGCTGATGAACTACTTGCACCATCCTTATCAAACCATAGTGCTTGTGGGCCAAGCAGAACAACAAGCGTATCGCCCCCGCCCTGCTCTACGACCTGTGGAAGAAGAGAATCGTACCAATTCCAACCCATTGGATTGTCACAATCCGCCGTCATCAGATTTCGATAATCTCGATTAATGCATAATCGGGTCGCTGGAATCGATATATCTTCATTTGAATAGTCCAACATGCCTTGACTTTTAGGCCCATCCTCCGTTTTCTTTGGCTGAGTACATTTCTTTTGTCCGTCTTTTGTCAATAATGTCGGAACGGCACAATTCACTGAACTAGATGACATGACACTACTCCTGGAAGATCAATTGCTTCAAAAACCACATCAGTGTCACAGACAGACCGGATCAATAGAAATGCCGGAAAACAATCAGATCAATTTAGCTCGGATCAATAGACCATGCGGACATTTGCAAGACTCCGAATCTTTGTGAACACCAATACGCTAAGCTGCTTTTAACTCGAATAGAATTGCCTGTCAAGTCGATCGTGGACAAAACTCAAAAAATTTGCGAATTATCTACGCCCAAGAGATCATATCTTGTCCGCATCCTTTTTCTGGTGCGACAATGTAGCGGCAACAGTCTTCTATCTACAATTCAATTAAGCCCATCCGAGAACAGATTGGCCCGTGTTGAAGGATGAAAATTCTAGACATGATTCAAAAATGCTTGATAATGTTCAATGTCGCCTGCAATAAACTGACGTAATACTTCAAAACTCGCATCAGCCTTCCAGATTGAACCGTGTTTCGGTCTCCATCCCATTGTTTGGCCGGGCCTTCCAGGCAATCCTTTGATGCCTAGGGCAATCGGTCCAGGCGACGAAACAAATACCTTCCTCTTTCCGACAAAGTATTTCCAAAGACGTAAATCGACAAACTTGTCGGTACTCTCGCAAACTGAATTCAGACTCTGCAATACCGCCGATCGTCGAAATCCGGTCTGGCAAAGGGACGCGTGTCGCTCATTACCACATGGGCGGTAAAGCCGTTCACCGAGATGGTAGTAGAACGAGTGGCCTTCTCCGACTAACTCAAATCGATCCAAATGTTGACTCATCACTTCAAGATAATTCGGTGCATACCAGTCATCATCTTCGATGATGAGTACTTTCTCCGAAGCGACATGCGGAATCGCTTTCTTCAGATTGAGTGCCAGGGTGTGGGGCGGATCATCGGATCGAGGCAAACGACGAATGCGTTGCTGCCCCATTCGCAATTCAGTTTCAGTTTTGCCGTCATCGACAACAATCCATTGAATCGTGCCTCGGAATGTCTGACGAGAAATCCATCTCTCACATAAACGCATAGGAAGCGGGCGGTCACCCGTTGGTGTGATTAGGGTCAAATCGACTGGCTCAGCGGTAATGAAGCGTAGTTGCGATTGGCGAGAACTTACAGAAGGCTTCCACTGACGCTCTTTAGGAATTGTACGATCCTCCACTCCTCTCGAACAAGCTCTCTTAGGCGTGGTAGGTTGATTCAAGCTAAGACGTGGCTTGCCATGTCGAGATGTTCTTTTCATTGCTGTGGTTTGTAAATTCTGTGGCCATTTCCGAAGACGACATGAATCCTTTGAAAAAATAATGGCTCGACGAGTTAAACTGCAATCCACATGATGTTTGCCAATGCCAAGCCGTTTATCGCATTGCATGCAAATCCTTTTGCGATACTCCTCAATAGAGAGTAATCTCGACGATTGGTCTTCAGTTGTACACGGGATTTGATCGGTCCATTTTTTGAGAACACACCTTCCGCTCGCGAGCAAAATCATAGACTTTCGGTTCAAAGCACATCGCACATAATCATCTGAAGAACGACGACAATGATCGCATTGCCGACATATTGACAGTCTAGCCTTAATAGCTTGCGACGAATGGTGAGAGTTTTTGACTTCCATACTCACTTTCACTTTTTACCGGCCGGGCTTTCGCTCGTCATACAGCCCCTGAGTTCTCTCATTTACCAAATCAATCATTCCCCACTCATCTTGAATCTTGGAAACCGCCTCCTCAAGGGGAATAAAGTCAAACGCCGTCAGAGCTGAATCAGGATTACAGTTGTGAACAAAAAACTCTTCTGATTCAAAGATCGGTCGCAGCTCAGTAAACCATTGCTGGAGTTTTCGGTACGTCGAATTATTGCCACGGAGAGAGCCGGATTTACGCTTCTGCTCGAAGTGATAGGTGTAATCTGATGACATCTTGAAATCCGCACCAAGTAGATACACGTTTCGGAAACCAAGGTAAAACAGAAGTCGCATCGCAACCAGCATCACAGATCGACCGCCACCCGCACTCGCCGAATTACCCCAGTTAAAAGAGTCCTCATACAACCACTGTTTTAGTCTGAAACGAGCATTTCTTCGATAAAAGAATACTGCTGGACAATCGCGAGCTCGTGTTTTTATAAATCGCCATTGATCGGAATCAAAAATGAATTTGTCAGCATTTCCGATAGGGCAGAATTTAGTGATCAACGGATCGAGCCAAATGGATCTCAAAAAGTTTGCCGGTTTGTCTACGCACACCCACAAATGAGGACGAAATGTCTTCACTGAATTATTGATCCCCATCGTCAGAATGCCTGGATTTCGCAATAAGTCATGATCCACTCTCGCAAAACTCGGACCGCCGCAGATCAAGAATGCACTCCGCCCTTGGTATAGATTTTCCATTGCGACCGGCGTTGAGTCCGCTGTCATTATCAGGCGAGGCATACTTTTGCCTTGCCCCAATACAGCGACTTCCGCACCAAATTGATCTGCGTTGAATCGTGCTTCGTCCGTTTCATCCAATTGCTCGGAAATCGGATGACGCCTTCCAACTCCCATACTGCCACGACTCTGTAATCGCTCTGCATTTAGCAGCGTGTTCGGCCACTTTCTGAGAGGACATCTCCTACCATCCAGTCTTAACCACTTTGATCTGGCGGCATCGCAACAAACCCGTTCACCCTCTAACCCCCTCTGATTATCGCAATTTCGACAAACCTCGCGTTTCAATATGCGAAGTTGATGGCTTGACCTAGATTCGGTTCGCCTCCTTCGAATTCCTTGAGGTCTGCGAGCCCGAATAAGGGCGTTCTCTGTACGATTTGAAGGGGTGCCATTGCCTGGCCATTTTCTCAGACTACACGTCCCAAATTCAATGGAAACGACGCCTTCACTGGTCGCGGAACAGAATACCGATCCATTATCATCGCCTCGAAATGAATCGCATACTCGACAGATGTTTCGCCGAAATTCTTGACGAAGTCTCTCGTTTTGAATGTTGGTAATCTGACTCAATTCCAGAGATGATGACCATTTACGAAGAGGACAGACATCATTCAGAAAGGAAATTGATCTGCCTCGAATGACCGCACATCGTACTTCTGTCGATGACTTATCGATAAAATTATCGCAAGTCTCGCATACAAGACGCCTGATCGACTGGACATTTGCGTTTTCCAGTTTGCTCTTCATGATCCCGATTCCGGTTAAAATACAAACGGCTTTATGCCCGATCAAAGAATGCCACATTCTCACTCACCCCTATAAAGCATAATGGGAATTCAAGAATCTCGCAATACGTCGCCTACAGTGAAAAATGGCACTCACTGCACCTCGGCAATACCTCATACACCCCTCATCTCATGTCGCGGCCTTTCAGTCGGTCTCTTTTCGATAACCAGTACACTGTCATAGTAATGCAGGGAGTGGGTCGACCTTGTAAATTCCGACACGGAAAGTCGCTCCGGATCATGCGAGTGCCACGCATTGATATAGTCAATGAAATGCTTGCTGTACTCGATAAACGACTGATTATTGTTTACACCCCCACCATGACTTTTCCAGTAAGAAGTATGCAAATCCTCGCAAAGATAAACCCCGCAATCGTCGATATGCGGGAACAACTCCTCGAACGTAGCTATCTGCTGCGACATCCTGTGACCACCGTCATCGATAAGGATGTCAATGCGTGGCATTGTTTCAGCAAAGGACCGGAGAAACGCACGGTCTCCCTGATCGCCAATGAATATTTTGATCTGAGGCTCTTCCAATTGTTTGCAGGCAGGGTCGATGTCAATACCAAATACCCTTGCCTGCTCCCCAAAATAGTGTTTCCACATCTGTAACGAGCCACCATTCTGTACGCCGATCTCAACGACATTTACCGGCGTATGACGGAATCTGGAAAAGTGTCGCTCATAAATCTCAAAGTAATGCATCCACTTGTGAATGACGCGACCCGTGTTATTTTGAAAATAGTCTAGCAGTTCATTCATTGCACGACCTCGGCGAGCATCTCATCTCCCAGTGTTGCAATCAACTCCAGAGAATTGTTCGGCAAATTCGGGAGCAAGAGGGATTTGGGGCACTTAACAAACTCCTCCTACAAAACGGCACATCGCATACGATCAGCCGTTGTTTCCATTGAGAGATTATCCCGACCTTCCAAATTCCAGTCAACTATTAACGCTATTGGATCGCTCCGACCATCTTGTCGTGCAATGCACTGGCTCTATTAGGTCTTTGACATTACCAAATTGATCGATTATTTTTCTATTTGCTGGTCGTCACGCTCTTTTGGAAAAATCAAACCGATGAGCTCTTGCCGCTGAAATGGGGGAATCGCCCGCTGGATTGGGAGCCAATAGTGGCATACAAGAATTGGCATTCGGAGAACAAAATGCCCGTCATCATCACGGCAAGCTAGCTAGCAAGGTGAATAGTCCGTAGTTGTATAGGGATCACAAATGGCTGAAATCGGTAATTTTGTGGTAGGAGTTGCGACTTACAAGCGGCATCAACTCGCATCAGAATGTATCGCAAGCATCTTGAACAGTGAGTTCCTGCCAGTCGAAATCTCCGTAGTAGACAATAGTGGGAAGTATGACCTTCCTTTTCGCAATCAGCGAATACCAATCACGGTCCATCGACCGGGCCACAATAGCGGACGTGCTGCTACATGGAATTATCACCATCGATCATATGCACCAAGAGATGTTGTTCTGTTGGACGACGATCTGATCTTAAATCGAGATGTACTTGGGGCACTCGTAAATGATGCACGACCGTTCACGTGTGCAATGGCAGATCGGGTATGGTCGTGTTTTCGCCAGAAAGAGTCGATATGGAAAGACGTCGGTGAGTATGACGAAGGGTTTTGGCCAACATTCTGGGATGATACCGACTATGAAGAACGTATGAAGCGTGCAGGATATGACGTGTGTGGCCAAAAGCTGGTTGTACAACATGCCGGCGTTCAGCGTCAGGCGTCTACGGCGACGAAAGATAATCCAGAGAAGACTCGATTTGAATTCAATCGAGCACGTTTTCAACGGAAGTGGGGTGAAGACAAAGAGTACGCAAATGCCTGGAATAGTAAGCAATACAACGAATTGGAATGGTACTACACTTGGGAATGCAACTCTCGGAGTGACATCAATGAACACCTACCCACGCTTCGACGGCTTTCATCGGAGTGTTCGCATGTAACAGAGTTTGGTGCGAGAACAGGCCGGTCGACAACGGCGTTGCTCTCCGCCCAGCCCGATCATTTGATCACCTATGACATCTCGCCACATCCCGATCTTGATAATCTATTTCATATGCGGGGCCAAACGCAGCTCACCGTCATTATTGCAGATACGGCGTTCAGCACAATTGATTCCACGGACATGCTGTTTATCGATACCCACCATTCCCATGAGCAGTTGAAACTTGAGCTCCATCACAATCATGATCGCGTCCGAAAATACATAGTGATGCATGACACTGTAAAGTTCGGGGATGTCGCCGAAACGCCGCACAGATGGTTTGACAGTGGAGCAGGGCTCAATAAGGCCGTTAAGGAGTTTCTTGAGGAATTCCCGCAATGGAAGGTTGTGGAGCATCATAAAAACAATAACGGGTTGACTGTCATGTCACGAAGCCATCGTCCGGTTCGAGAATCCTAACAAATCAGAAGACACTCATTTGACCTACCCTTGCGCTTAGACCCGAATCCTGATCCATGTGTGGTGGGTATTTGAGCGATAATCCGGTCTTCAGATTGAAGACCCTTTCATGAAGAAGTCACGGTACCCGCCAAGCGTGTTTGGGTTTGACCGCGTCGCCATTTTTGGTACGTTATTGTGTGAGAAATATGGAAGCTCGAGTAGTGCTCTCACGAGGGGGAGTTTTCGCTCAGAATTACAGATTTGGTACCGTATTCGGCAATGAACCGCAAAGCCGTTTTCTGACGTGTAGCGGAGAACGCCGCTTAGAGTTGTAAAACACACTTGTCGCGTAAGCTATGTCTTGACTTTCTTCTTGGAAGGCTTTTCCGCTGGTCGCTCCATCCGCCTTAGCGCGGTCGCATCCGCCGATACATTAACCAAGCAATGGCGAACTTTGATCAGGATGAACTTCTGTAGACCATCGATATCACATTCCAGTCAATATCGCCAGTTCTCATGCCGCACGGGCAGGCGGTTTAGCACCAGTCTTCGTTGTTCCCAGTCGGGCATAAACTGATGCATCAACGCCTGAAAACATTCATTGTGCGTCGGCTCCAAGATGTGAATCATCTCGTGAACCAATATGTACTCCAAGCACAAGGGCGGCTTTTTCGCAAGATCAGTATTCAGCCGAATAGTCCTCGCCTGCGCGTTGCAACTTCCCCAGCGTGTTTTCATCCGTCGTACGTAAACGCCTGCGACCTCTACACCGACCCTCGGTACCCATCTTTCAATTAACTCGCTCACAGCCATCTTAATTTGATTGCGATACCAACCTTCAACGATTTGCATACGTTTGGTCTCTTCGGAATCGGGACGGACCTGCAACACGATGCGATTATGGCTCAATTCCACCGAAGGCGGCTTATCCAACTCAACCACTGATAACAGGTATCGCTTACCCCATACGTAATGGCTCTCTCTCTCCAAAAACTCTCGTGGAGTTTCACGATCCTGACCCTGTAGTTTTCGTTGCTGTTGTTTGATCCAACCCAGCTTGGAGATTGCAAACAGGCGAATCGCATCCATATTCATCCGTTGGGGGGCGGCGATACGAATACGACCCGTCGGCGGATGAACGCTCAAGTGGACGTTTTTAATGTCTTTCAACACAACGTCAACGGATACGTCACCAAGAAAAAGCTGCGAAGTCATCAATATTCACACCGACCCTTTATGACCAAGAAAAGCTCTTCCACACGCGCCTCATCATCTAGGATTTCGAAAAGAGCGGCCTTAATCTCTTCCTCTTTCGCTTGTACACCCCGCCACGCATCTGGCCGAACTGATTTCACGGTCTCATCTACCTTCAGCGCAAGTTCAACGAGTCGTTCGTCATCCATTTCATCCCTATCCATCTGCGCTAATTTGTTGTAGATGGCTCGACGTTCGGGCAAATCAAGACTTTCCGGTGTATCGTCCGTTTTCCCCAAATCCAATGTTCTAGCGAGTTCGGCGATACGTTTCAAATACTCCTCATACTCTATCGCTCTGGCCTTACGATCCGCAATAACTTCATTCAGCAGTGTGGACATCCTCTCGTAAAATGCGGGATCGCTCATACGTTCCTTGATGATCGTGCTGCGAATGTTATTCTCAATCGTCTCAGCTACAGCCTGCTCATTTCCCATTAACCCACCCAGCCTCGCGGCGATGGCGTCGGCAATACCAGTCTTGACAATGAGGTCGAGGAGACTTACCCCGTCGAACGGCGATATCTTTCGCGGTTCGTCCGCCTCAATGTATGTATCAATTAAATGCCGCATGTCCGCTTCGTACGCCTTTGCATCCAATGTCTCACCTGCGGCATTGCGAATCGTGTCCCTAAGCTTCACATAATGATCGAGAAGCTTCCTAATTCGCGTCACATCGTCTTCGCTATACCCTACTCCTTCCATTTCATCTGAGATATTCGCAAACGCCCGCACGAACGAAACAACCGCCTTATACAAAGATGCCCGTTGCGGTTCTCGCTCTTGAAGGTCCGTAGGGATTTCAGTGTTTCCACAAAAATAATGAATATGTTGCAACTCCTGTTTCGGCGGTTCAACCGGCTCGCAAATCAAGGCGAGCGTTTCAATCGCAGTGTCCAACCGTTCCCGACCTTTGCGTAACCGGTTTTGCAACAACACTTCAGGACACGGCCCTTCGGCGGAATCATCCAACTCCGATGTATATACCGCGATAGCATTCTCCACCTTCTTAAACAAATCCTTGTAATCGACGATATAGCCAAAATCCTTGTCTTCGCCGTCCAGACGATTGGTACGGCAGATTGCCTGAAACAGCCCATGATCCTGCATCGACTTGTCAATGTACAAATATGTACAGGATGGCGCATCGAAACCGGTCAGCAACTTGTCCACTACAACCAGGAGCTGCATGTTGGCCGGCTCCTTCGTAAACAACTCTTTTGCTTCCTCCTCATAAACCTCCGTTCGCGTCATGCCCGGTCGAGCCTCAACACTCTCCAGCAACGCCGCATACGTCTTATATATGAACTGCTTGTCCGTTTCCGTATTTGCACCAACCTCTTCAAGCGTGACATCACCCGCCTGCGGGTTATATGAAGTCACCAAAGCACACTTACCCTTGAACGGGGTTTTCTGGAGCAAATCAAAATACTTGCACGCTTCGTAGATACTCCGCGCCACAAGAATTGCGTTACCACGCTCGCTGGATAATCGCGGCTTGACACTAAAATCAAAAATAATATCAGCGATTACACGATCCATGCGTGACCGTGAACTCAGCACTGTTTGTAATGTGCCCCACTTTTTTCTAAGTTCATCCCTCTGCCAGTCATTCAGCCCGGCCGTCTTTGCCTCAAACCACGCATCAATCTTATCCTGGGAGCCAAGCCGCTGATCGATATCACGGGCCTCATACACCAAATCCAATATCACGTTGTCCTCGACGCCCTCGCTGAATTTGTACGTGTGAATGTACTTGCCAAAGACCTCCAGACTCGTCCGTCTGTCCCTTCTGAGGAGAGGAGTGCCAGTAAAACCGATGAATACGGCGTTGGGCATCATCGCTGTCATCAGCTTGTGGAGTCGCCCGCTTTGTGTTCTGTGGCATTCATCGACGAAGACGAAGATTTCACCAACGGTATTAGTGGGTTGGGATTCCAGTTCCTTGATATAAGCGGCAAACGCCTGATCGCTCATCGCTGTTTCAGCATTTCGGAGGCCGAACTTTTGAACCAATGAACAAAGTAATCGCGGAGCAGGTTCAGCCAGATGCCTCATCAGTTCGTCGCGACTGCCGCACCGCTCAATGTTCTCACCTGAATCAGTAAACACACGCTGGATCTGCTTATCCAGCGCATCACGGTCGGTGATAATCGCGACACGGGCCGTGGGATTGTTCTCTAGAATCCACTTCGCCAGCAACACCATCACGATACTCTTGCCGCTACCCTGCGTGTGCCAGATAATCCCGCCGCGCTTTTCGCGGACGTGTTGCTGGGCGGCTTTGATACCGAAGTATTGATGCACGCGCGGTAACTTCTTCACGCCGCCATCAAACAACACAAAATCGTGCATCAGCTCAATGAGGCGTCGCTTTTCGCACATTTTCAGGAGGTATTTATCCAGCTTCGAGCGCGTGTTGTCGTGGATATCCTCTTTCCATGTAAGAAAGTATTTTTCCTCCGTGCCGATCGTACCATAGCGGAGGCCTTCCGAATCATTCCCGGCAAAAATGAACTGAATCGTACTGAAAAACCACGCGTTAAATTCAGGCTGCTGATTGGAAAGATTCTGCCGAATACCCTCGGCGATGCTGACGCGACTGTTTTTTAACTCGATAACTCCGATGGCAATCCCGTTAACGTATATCACCAGATCAGGCCGTCGATTGTGTGCGCCCTTCAAGGTGACCTCCTCGGCAATAGCAAAGTTGTTTTCCTCCGGTTCGTCCCAGTTGATCAGGAACACCTGCTCGGTGGACCTTCCCGCTTCGACCTTAACGGGAATACCGTAGCGGAGGAGTTTGTAGACCTCATGGTTATTGGCATAAAGGCCCCGGTTGCCGTTGTTGGCCTCTGTGGTCAGTTTATAGATCGCCGCGTTGATTTGGGCAGGTGAATAACCGCCCTTGTCGCGGAGGTAGTCTGTGAGCAGGTTTTGTTCAATATTGGAGTTGTCGTGGTCGCTGCGATCGCCGAGGAAGCGATATCCGAGTTCGGCGCAAAACAGCTCTACTATTCGACGCTGTGTTTCCCGCTCTGATTGACCTATTTCGTTCATGGACTAATCCCGAACACAAGCAACCTCGATATATGTGCGAATACGTCGATTCGACCAATTCCCGGCCTCGCGATATACATACTCCCGCGCAATATAATTGATGATGTCAGCGGCGTACATCGGGTTCGGCTCACGATTTTCAGATTCCTCACATTGCCAGTCCGTACCTTCGCCGGTCTGAAGCCAGATCGCCTGGGCCTCATGTTCGGCCAGCTTTTCCACTTGCTCCGCTACACTGCGGTGAATCACATCCTCGTAAGCATCCCAGTAAACAGTTTGGTCATATTGAATCTGCACGCAGACCTCATCCCACGCAGTCTTCAGGCCGGAATCATCTCCCAGCAACCCCGCCGGTAGTTTCAACATCTCACGCATGACCTTGCGCGCAATGCGCTCCCCGACCTCTTTCGCCACCGCCCGCACAATCGATAATGCGCTTAGCCTGTCGGTCATACCAATCGAATCCTGCCGGTGAGGAGTTGCTGCATCATGCCTTGTTTGATAGCGCGGGCTTTGGTCAGTTTGGTTTGGAGCGCAGTGATTTCGGTGTCCATATCGGAGAGGACTTCGGCGATGGCAACCTGTTCCGGATATGGCGGAAGTGTGCACTCTAAACTACCCAAAGCTTGCGCACCAATATGAACTATCGCGTCCCCTTGTCCCTTGCTTGCTTTCTGGGCGTTGATACTCGCCGTGTTGAGGTAATAACCTAAAAACAAAGCGCTCGCCGATCGAGGTCGCAGAACGACAATGTCACCGCCTGCGTAGGCCTCGCAATCATGCACAAAAGCAATACATTTTCCAATCTCGTCACGAGTTTCACCTGATCCTGCAAAGAGAAGGTCACCTCTTTTTAACAAAGTAGCCGTCATCGCTACCTCTCGGGAAATCCACGAAAAGAAATTCCGAACATAATTGCTGTGCCGTGTATATAGTTCGCCGTATCGAACGCACGGAAGAGAACCACTTCGGGCATCATCTTTATGTACGCCTCTCCCTTTTAAAAAAGAGCCTATGTCACCGAGTCGCTTCTTCTCCCACTTCTCCTCAAACCTTGGCAGTCTTGTCTCGCCGGTGAGGAGTTGTTGCATGGCGGCTTGTTTGAGGTGGCGTTTCTTGGCGAGAAGTTGCTCCAGCGATTCGATCCACGCATCCGCATCCCCCAACGCCCCCGCAATCGCCTCCTGCTCTGCAAGGGTGGGAGGAAGAGGGATTGGGTAGGCCCTGACCTTCTGCCCATTGATATTTGCTTGGCCTACCGCGAGACTAAGCACCTTGGCACTATGCCTTTTGGAAAACTCTGTATTCAGAATATAGTTGAGGTATCTGGAATCCAAGACTGAGTTGTCGGCATTAATTCGGATGAGGTATCCGGCAAAAATAGCTGGGCGCTCACCATTATAAATTGCACACTTGCCGACGAGATCAATCGTGTTCGTTCTGTTGAATAATACATCTCCTTGATGAAGCTTGTACTTCCTGATCTCAGAATCGTCGTCTGTATAAACCAAGTCCTTCCAATCAATCATCCCACCTTGAAGGTTCCCCATTCGTAGAACTGGTGTATGACCTTTCGGATTCGATTTTGCCGAAGTACCATATTCAACAGAAGTGACCAATCGTCCGAGTGGTATCAAAGTCCAATCGCTCGGTATTACACCTATTTCCGTAGATTTGTAATCGACCGACATGTCAGGCGAAGCCGCAGTCATTTCACGGCTCCTAGAAGTGTTGACTTTTCAATAACAAATCCCATACGTTCGAGGTGGTCGCTTACCTTCACCTCAACTTCTGCCACACGATTTGACAACTCCGGCAACCGCGACTCATACCGCTCGGCCAACTCCTTTACTCGTTGTGTTATCGCCTGACTTATGCGATCTATCTCCCCATGAATAGCCCCATCAAGCGTCGCGATCCATTTGTCATCCACGACGAGCGGTTTGATTTCATCCTCACTCAACTCCGCATATTTGGCGTAGACCTTGCCATCAAGTTCCGCCTCAGCTCTCCTCAGCTCCTTCTTTAACTTCGCCTCTTTCGCGTGGCATTTGAGCCACTGTTTCAGGATTGCGACGTCGTCCGGTGAATCGAGGTCACCATTGATCTCATCGGAAACGGCGGATTTGTTGATCTTGTCCAATTTCCCGAAGGCTCCATCCTCACCGCTGTGTTCCTCTTCCAGTTCCATGCGTTGGGCGGCGATTTGCTCTACCTCGGCCTGCAATTGATCGATCGCAGCCTGCTCCTTCGCGAAATACCGAGAGACAATCAATCCTTTTGGAATCAGATCACACGCCCAACCCTTGTCCTTCTCCTTGCCCTTCTTGTCCTTTACAAGCACGCGATACGTCTCGGCCTTCCAGCCCTCGGCGGCTATCTGATAAATATCATCCTGCATCACCTCATCCCAGTAGTCCATGAGGTGCTGATACACATCATAATGATTGATCAGGGGCTGCCTGGTGTAATGGGTGAGCAGGCCCTCGGAAAGTTCTTCGATAATCTGCTTGGGATGACAACCCGCTTCAAGCTCGCGTAATTCTGCTGCTATGCGTGTGCGCCATTTGGCAAAGTGGCGATTCATGCGCTTGATAAACGCGGCAAACTCCGAGTGTCCATAAATCGCGGATTTAATGTCAGCCTTGTCGATTGCCAGGTCAACATACCCCGGTCGGTTATCCGTAAACAATGCCTCTCGCAATGCGGGGCAAACCTTCCAATAGCGAGAGAGCGAATCGATATCAGAAACGGGAATGCCGCCCTGCAGGTGACCGGCGATATCGTGGATATCCTCCGCCTGTCGATTGTCGATGTAGCGGGGAAGGTTCAGGTTAAAGTCATTGGATTCGATTTCATCGACGCTGATGATTCTGGAATAGCCGGGTATCTCTTCGCGCTTACTAAAGACATCCACGATCTTGTGAATGTCTTGCGCGCGGAGTCGATTTTTAGGACCATCCTTGATGAAGCCCTCGCTGGCGTCGACCATAAAGATACCGCGCCGTGCGGTGGCGTCTTTCTTATCGACGATGATGATGCAGGCGGGGATGCCTGTACCGTAGAAGAGATTGGCGGGGAGGCCAATGATGCCTTTGATGTAGTTCTTGCGAATGAGGTTGCGTCGAATGTCCGCTTCGGCGTTGCCCCTGAACAGGACGCCGTGAGGGAGGATACATGCCCCTGTGCCAGTGCTGCGGAGTGAGCGGACGATGTGGAGTAGGTAGGCGTAATCGCCCTGTTTGGCCGGGGGTACGCCGAAGGAAGTGAAACGAGCGTGGGGATCGTTGAGCGGATCGAGACCGGTAGTCCAGCGCTTATCGGAGAAGGGAGGATTGGCAACAACATAGTCGAAGGTCTTGACCGTATCGCCGCTGAGAAATTTGGGCGAGGAGAGTGTATTACCCTGGACGATGGTGGCGGTCGGATTGTTGTGGAGGATCATATTCATGCGAGCGAGGCCGCTGGTGGTGGCGTCTTTCTCCTGCCCATATAGAGTAACTTCCGACCGTGCTTCATCCCCTACTTTCAGCAACAATGAGCCCGAACCACACGTAGGGTCATACACTGTGGTCATTCTGGTGGTTTTTGCCTCGCGGATACCCAAGATTTGCGCCATGATGCGACTAACTTCGGCGGGAGTGTAGAACTGGCCCTTGCTCTTGCCGCTTTCGGTGGCGAAGTGGCGCATAAGATATTCGTAGGCGTCGCCGAGGATGTCATCGCCTTCAGCGCGGTTTTTGGAGAAGTCCAGCGACTTGCTTTCAAAGATGGCGATGAGATCGGTGAGGCGATCGACCTTTTCTTTTCCATCGCCGAGTTTGACGGCATCGTTGAAATCAGGAAAGTCAGATTGGGATAGCTGTTGGTTCGCTGCGGCGAGGGGGGCAATGATTTTCTTGTTGATTTGATCGCCGATATCAGATTTACCCTTTAGAGCGACCATGGCGTTGAAACTTGCCCCTTTGGGGATTTTGATCGGCGTGAAGGATTTGCTTTCATATTTGTCGGTGATGTACTTGATGAAAAGGAAGGAGAGGACGTAATCCTTGTACTGGCTGGCATCCATCCCGCCGCGAAGGGCATCGCAGCCGGACCATAGAGAGGAATAGAGTTCTGATTTCTTTAGAGCCATGTGGAGTTCACTTCTCTTTGTAAATGGATGGCAGGATATGGTTGTTGGACCAGTCGCCTGTTAGCGTAATGAGGTTGAAACGAGACGATAGTCTATCAAGATGCGGACAGGTGAAACAGTCACACCAAGCAATGACCATAAATGAAATCGACGTCATGGCGACAATCCGTTCAGATCGGACCTATTATCATTAACTATCCAAATAGTATCCATCATGTACGAGGTATGTCATGGAAATTGGCGAGGTCACAGTAGAGCTGGATCAGTATGGCGAAACAGATGGACATTGCTGGGTCGAATCGCGGATGCTCCCCGGCCTGGACAAACCCAGCGGTGATACGCATCGCGTCAGCACATTGGAAGTGAGAAGAACACGACTCGTCAAGGAGGGAGAATCGTTCGAGTCAGTGGCAGGTGATTCGATGGCTTTCTTGCCAAGCGATGTGCGGCCTCAACCCAAAGACTACATGCACTTTCAAGGATCACTGAAGTCGCTTCCAAGAGGCAATCGTTTCAGCACTTATGTAGAGGAATTTGAAGATGGGAGTAAGCTGACGAGCGTTTTTAATTATGACCCAGTACCGGCAGATGACGGAAGTGCGACCCCATCTGAATGACGCCGCTGCTTGACGAGAATCTTGCTGGAAATCCGAAAGAATTCGCCGGCGGTTTACAGGTCGATATACGCTCAGACGTCTATGATTTAGGGCTGGCAAAGGAGTGCCAATTCATGATATCCGCCTCCAAAAGTTCCACGCCTTCTCACATCGTCGAGCGCAATCGGCGCAACGCTCAAAAAAGCACGGGACCGAAGACGGCGAGAGGTAGGGAAATCGTGCGCCACAACGCTGTGAAGCATGGCCTGCGTGCGAATCCCGCATCGGGTGTGGTGGAAGACCCTGATCAATTCAACGGCCTCCTCGACGAACTAGCGGAGGTTATCCAGCCACAAAATGTCATCGAAGAGAACTGTATTCATCGCATCGCTGTTTGTATCTGGCGACTGCAACGTGCGGCGAAGATTGACAGCGGGATTACGACGTTGTCGATGGTTTCGGTTGCGGACAAGCAAGCCGAGGTTCAGGAGTGGATCGAGCGTATTAATGGGTATTGGAGAATGACAACACGCAAAGAGACGAGAGAAGAGGTGAAAGCTCGAAGACGGAAGGATTGGGGTTCTCCCGAAAAACCGCAAAACGTCATTGAGCGTTATGCGGTGCATCTTTTGGATTACACGTATGAGTCTGAAATCTCCCAGTCCTCGGCGGGCCTTTTGGCGATGAGCGTGATGATTAAGGATTTGGGCAACCGACTGGCTCAGTCACCGGAGTGTTTTGGCGACGACGAAGCGGAGAAGTTAAGCTGGCTAATTCACGGTGATTGTTCCCGGTTTCCCAAAGATTACCGTGAGGCGATGAAGACGCCGCTGCACTTACGGCCGAATGCACTTAAACTCGATGGTCAAATCGCGAAGGCCTGGGCAAGACCTGATGGGGCTGAAATGTCCGATGAATTAATTGCGAAGATAAGCAATCGTATGACGACCCTACGACAATTGCGGAATCACTGTGGTGAATCCTGTGCGTTTGAGCGCGAAGATGCATTGAAGAATGCGTCCATGCTGCCCGATGAGGTAACGCTGAAACGCCTCATGGCGTATGAAACGCATGCGGAGCGTTCGCTAAAACGATCAATCGAGACCCTTGCCCAATTACGCGGCGCAACAATTCAACGCATAAACTCGCTTATTACCTGTCAGCGTGGAAGTAGCACCACCACAGAGGCGTTTGGCGAGTCTCACCAGATTGCGATTTGACCATAAACAAAAAACCTGCGAACAAAGCCAGATTGTGACAATTGAGTATGACACCACCCCATCGCCCACAACGCCTCAATCAATTTGCTGGATTCCAATACAGCGTTGACCAGAATGATTTCGACCAATTCCTAACTCTACGGCCTGGAATGCTGATTAGATAACCGGAGATTCGTCCTTGTCTGACGAAAAAGTAGTAGAGCACTTGAAAAGGTGTCGTGAACAATTCGATCACGCGGCCCTAAACGATCCGCCATTATCTCATACATTGGTTGTCCTCAGAGCCCAAAAGAAAAATGCGCTGAGTAGTGAATCTGATCAGGTCGAACTTCCTTCCAATCTGTCCAAAATTGGACCGAGAGTTCTTTCCAGACAGACCGGCGTAGCCATGTCTCTCGCTGACAGTACATCAGAAGTCAAAACGATATTCGCCCCTGTATGCGCTAAATTCAAAGGCTACCTCCTTTCTAACAATCCTCAAGACAACCACTTGTACAACCCGAATATCCAGCGATTTTATGAAACATGCGTTACGACCTGGCACAGTTTGACGCCCGTATTCGAATCGATCCGACCAATCATCAGCGGCGGGACGTACGAATCTGAAATCGGTGGTGTCGCAGATCAGGTATGGCTGGGAGACCATCCGCTAAAAACGATCCAAAACTTCAATCAGCATTACAAATCCCCCGCACACATCTCTTGTTCACCAGACCTCCTCTGGATTATGCTCGTTTACAATCTCGCATGGCGTCGCGATCCCAAATCACTCTTACAAGGATGCCGAGTGGCTTGGGATCGCAATTTTATCGTTCAATTCACGGGCTCGGCACAATCATTAGCCGCATGTCAAAGACCACTCAGTGATAAGCCCAAAGCTCTGAAATTGGAATTCCCGCTAACTCGTTTTTACTCAACGCTTGCCATGAATGTGTCGCGAGCAAGCAGCCATGCAATTGATGTGCTTCTCAGACATCTTAACGCGTCGTCGAAGAAGCCGAATCCCCCACTTCTGACAACTAGAGAAAGAACTGTCCTTGAAATAATTACCAAACAGCAACCAGGGAAAGGAGTTACTGGAGGAAAGATTTTGAAAGAACTAAACCGGAACGCCAAACCGAGTCTGGTGATATCCCTCAGCACTTTCAGCAGTCATACCCTCGGAAAAAAAGGCAATCTTCGGAAACATTATGGGGTCAAAAACCGTCGAGGAGTCGGATACTACGTCGATAACGCCGATTCTTGACCACCGCGCCAAAACCGCGCGATTTCGCGCTGCTGTTAATGCATCCAATCGCACCTTTAGTGCGGCATGGACACTAACAAACGACATCGGACGCCTAGCCCCTCTGAGCCACTTGCATGGACCGCGAGCGAAGCGGCGGCGGCTATCGGCGTATCGCGCGCAACATGGTTCAAATTGCGTTCCCAAGACAAGGTTCCGTCCCCAATCCGCTTGGGTCGATGCGTACGCTGGCGTCGGGCCGAACTAACCGAATGGATGGACGCCGGATGCCCTGATCGGGCGACTTGGGAAAAAACCAATTCGGGGGGGCGAAAATGACTCAATCCGACGACTGGCTGCGTGTTTCTCGGTCCAAGCCGTGCCCTGTCTGTGGGAAGCCGGATTGGTGCCTGGTTTCCGAAGATGGCTCCACCGCTATCTGCCCACGTACACCGGAGGGAGCGGTGAAACAAACCAAGGCCAGTGGATACCTTCACAAGCTCAATAGGGACACTTCAAGGCTCGCGGCGAGGTCTACACGCATATCAATCGGCAATCGCAAGCAGTTTCGATCCGATCTGATTGAACTGGCTCGTACATACAAAGACGCGGTTAATCCATGCCAGTTAAATCAGCTTGCTGGTAGTCTTGGCGTTACGACCAATTCCCTGCATCGACTCGACATCGGTTTTGCCGGATGGGGATGGACATTCCCCATGACGGACGCGAATGGTGATATTCGTGGAATCCGAATACGAAAACACGACAGCCAAAAGCTCGCAATTAAGGGAAGTCATGAAGGCCTATTTATCCCAATCGACCTAACGACCGTTGAACAGCTATTCATTTGCGAAGGCTCGACCGACACCGCTGCGATACTCGATTTAGGATTCGATGCCGTAGGACGTCCGAGTTGCCTCGGTGGCGTGAATCTACTGGATGCACTAATCAGAAAACTCCAGCCTAATGATGTCGTCATCGTTGCGGACCACGATAAGCCTGGGCAACGTGGAGCCTGCAATCTCGCCCAGAAGCTAATCCGGCAATGTCCCGTAAGAGTCATCACTCCTCCCATCGACATCAAAGACGCACGCGCCTGGAAACGTACGGGCGCATCCAGCTCAGACATCACCACAGCGATTCAAAACGCACGAGTTCATCAAATCAGTATTTCGAAGGAGCTAAAACCATGACCGACATAAACGATCAAATCCGTATCGAACACATCCCACCCAGTCGCAAGGGCGGCCTCGATTCCTTAAGGATTTGGCATGGCGACGAAGTCATATACTGCGATGAGCTTAAACTGGCGAAGGAAAAGGATCGTCAACGCTTCGCCGAGGCCGTACAAGCCAAAATTCCGGGACAAAACTTAGAGGAACTTGAAACCCGATTACTCGACATCCTCTCACGCCCGGTCACAGAATCGGCTACCAATACGACGCAAGAAGAACTGAACACTGAAAACATCGTCCGCCCCGAACTCTTCTTTACCACGGATGTAGCCGGATTGACCATCCCGAAAACTCACCGCAGTGATGACGGCGTAACCGGCATGTGGACCTCTTACATACGCTGCGCCGATGGGACACGCCTGCAACAACCGCTAACCTATCAAATCGGACTTACCGATGAGCAGGTTCTTCACGTTTTCCCCCTACCACCTGCCCCTGCACCGGGAACTTCACCCATGTGGTCACGTACAAGTCGTGAGGCGTGGCTTGAAAACGAAACGCACATCGATCCCACAGACCTTCTTGAACAAATCCTGCGTCAACTCGCTTACTTTATCGAATTCCCGAAAACCGACAGGAATGGGATCAATCTCACAATCGCCTTGTGGACCATCCTGACGTATATCTACCCCACGTTCGATTCAATCCCATATCTCTATTTCGGCGGCGCGCTCGGCTCAGGTAAGTCGAGGGTGTTTGAAGTCTTGAACGAAATGGTGTTCCGCCCGCTCCAATCTTCAAGTTTATCCGCCCCCGCTCTGTTTCGGACATTGAATGATCGCGGTGGTACATTACTTCTGGATGAGGCGGAACGCTTGAAGGACTCCGGGCCGGATATGGCGGAACTTCGCACAATGCTGTTGGCGGGCTATCAATCGGGAGGGCGCGCGACGCGACTTGAAAAAGTGGGCGACAGGTTCATCACGCGCGAGTTTCATGTCTTTGGCCCCAAAGCTCTTGCCTGTATCGCAGGACTACCTCCGGCACTAGTTAGTCGCTGCATTCCAATCACAATGCTACGGGCAAATAAGAAGTCACCCAAGCCTCGTCGTCGCCTGAACGAACGCACAATTGAACTCCAATCAATACGCGATTCATTACACATTATGGCCCTAGAGCACTGCGATGTCTGGCTCAAATTGGCGAGCAATCACGCGGTGTGTCCGGAAATGTCCGGTCGCAATTACGACAAGTGGCAGCCCTTACTTTCACTTGCCTCATGGTTGGATGAGCTTGGAGCCAATGGCGTCCTTGCTCTAATGCAAGACCATGCATTGAAGACCAACGACGACAATGAAATCAACTCCGTCCCCCACGCCGATGCAATTCTCCTCCGTATGCTCGCAAGGCGGATTCGTAATGGCGATCGTCCTACCGCGACGCAGATTCTTGACGACGCAAAGGTAGAGGATTCGAGCTTCTTTTCAAATTGGTCAAACACGGCGGTAAGCAAAACTCTTAAGCGCTATGGCCTCGCGACGAAAAAAAGCGGCAATCGCCTGTTTCGTGAAGACACCCTTTACGAACTCATTCGAATCCAAGCCGACTACGGCATCGATCTGGGTATCGAAGACGCACGCAAAGCCCCTGAACCCACCCTTGAATACGCGCCCAACCCGTCCGAACCATCCAATTAACTCGACTTCTGGACAGGTTGGGCAGGTGGGGCGCGTAAATTCACCTTACCTGGAGTAAAACTCATGGCGTACGACATTCATACGTTGCTAACGACCCTTTATGAAGAGGAATCATCGGCATCACCCCTACTCCCAACAGCCCGCACGCCCGCCCAGGTCATTACTCCCCAAACCCTACCGATGGACTGGCGAATCGAATGGGAAGAACGATCTGCGATTAAGGAATACGACGGCGGCATGACGCGAATTCAGGCAGAAACCGAAGCATTAGCGGAAATCGCAAATCTTATCCGCACCAAAAACATGAACAACGACGAAAAGAATGAACGTGATTGAACTACATCTTTGACAACAAACACGACAATTGCTATTTTGAAAGTATGGCTAAGAAAATCACCGATCTGAGTATCAGCGACCAGTTACGTTACGCCATTGAGTCGGGCAAAAAGTCCCGTTACCAAATCTCCAAGGAAACCGGCATCAATCAAGGTCCCTTGTCACGCTTTGTATGTGGCCACGGCAGCATGACGCTGACCTCCATCGAGAAGATCGCTGAATGCCTGGACATCGAACTCGTCATCCGCAAACGAAAGAGGCGAAAACCATGAGTAGCAAATATCGAGTATTCAAAACCACGTACACCGACCGTAAGACTGGCAAGCAGAAACCCGCCAGCAAGTGGTATATAGAATTTCGAGACACGCGAGAAACGAACCGAAGACTAGCGGCCTTTACAAACAAGAACGCCAGTGAGGAACTTGGGCGCAATATCGTGAAGCTCGTCGCCTATTCTCAAGCATCCGGTGGACAGACCGATCCATCACTTACCCGATGGCTTTCGGACCTGCCTTCCAAGATTCGCAACAGGCTGGTTGAGATAGGACTTATCAGCACCGAGAAGGCCGCCGTTACGAAAACGCTCAATGAGCATCTTTCGGATTGGGAAGCGTCTCAACACGCCAAGGGTAACACCAAACGCCACGTCGAGCTTCTGATGAGCCGAGCAAAACGTATCGTCACAGAATGTGAATTCCAATACTTCGGCGACATCAGCGCAAGCCGGGTAATGACGTGTCTATCGGAATTGCGTCAAGACGCGGTCGATGGCGGCGGAACAATTACCAAAAAGGGAATTTCAAATCAGACATTTAACTTCTATTTGCAGGCTATCAAGCAATTCGCACGCTGGATGGTCAAAGACCGCCGGGCAATCGACTCCCCCCTGTCACACCTCGATGGGTTGAACGTCAAGACCGACCGACGACATGATCGACGGGCATTAACCGTGGAGGAATTGCGACGATTGATATCCACCACAGCCCAGCAGCCTGATCGTTGGAACATGCCAGGCACCGAACGGTCACTCCTTTACCAGCTTGCCGTCGAAACCGGTATCCGTGCGGGCGAATTAAGAAGTCTCAAACGGTCATCGTTCACCCTAAATGCACCTCAACCCACAGTGACGCTAAGCGCGTCCTATTCGAAACGACGCCGGGAAGACGTACTACCTCTAAAGCCCGAAACAGCCGATTGCCTCGACGAGTATTTATCCAACCTCCTCCCCACGGCCCCAGCATTCAAGATACCCCCGCGCCAGCACGTTGCGGAAATGTTTCGGGCCGACCTGACTGCCGCAGGCATTGAGTACCGCGACGACTCAGGCCACGTCGCCGACTTCCATTGCCTCCGACACACCTTCATCTCCATGCTCGCCAGCGGCGGCGTCAACCCCAAGACAGCCCAAGCCCTCGCCCGTCATTCCACCATCACTCTCACGATGGACCGATACACCCATACCTACCGAGGCGAGGAATCCGCCGCATTGGACGCGCTTCCCGATCTGTCAATCACCGAGCCAATGGAGATATCAGCCACCGGGACAACCGACGCCATTCCCTCCCAAAATGACTCGGCGTCCTGCTTGTCGGAATTGGGCGCATTTCAACAGAATTTGACGGACTTCAACGGACCAATCAAGGGTGAAACCACCTCCACCCCAAAAGCAGAAAACCCCTTAAAAAAAGGGGGCTTCCGCTCAAAAACCAACGGAGAGGGAGGGATTCGAACCCTCGAACGAGCGAACTCGTTACCGGTTTTCGAGACCGGCCCATTCAGCCACTCTGGCACCTCTCCAAATCAACCCTGCAAATCATCACAGGAACGAGATCGTACCCCCCTACCCACCATCGGTCAAAACGCCACGATCAATCTCAGCACACGCCCCCACCGTTCCGCCAAATCACCACGACAAACTCAGAACAACTCCCCAATCACCCTCTCCTTCTCCGCCAACGCCACCAGATCACCCGGTAATCCCTGCTGAACACGCAACGCACCCACATCAAACATCGAATGCATCATCGTAGACGTCAAACTCCCCAGCCGATAAGGATCAGTCTTCGGATAATCACTCCCCTTCTGCGACGCCCCAATCACCTGCCCCATCTTCAATCCGCCACCCACAAACACCAGCGGACAAAGCCCCGGCCAGTGATCCCTCCCACCCTTCGCCTGTATCTTCGCCGTCCTCCCAAATTCCCCCGTAATCACCAGCAACACCTTGTCACTCAATCCCCGCGCCTCAACATCCTCTACAAAAGCACTCACCGCATGATCCAGCGGCCGACCCAGCAACTGCATCCCCTCCACCATCCCCGGATGATTCCCATTCCCATGATTATCCCATCCCGCCATCCCCACCGTCACAAACCGACAACCCGCCTCCACCAATCGCCTCGCCATCAACATCCGCTTACCCAAATGACTTCGCCGCTTCTTCAAATACCCAGCCACAAACCGACTCGTATCATACTTCCTTAAATTCCGGGGGTCCTCGCGACTCAAATCCATCGCCTTCCGCGTCGCCCCGCCCAAAATCAAATCCACCGCCCGGCCATGCATCTCATCCACCGCCACCATCTTCCGAGCCGTATCACTCGCCCGGTTAAGCCGATCCAGCTCCTTCAACAACCCCCTCCGATCATCCAACCGCTCCAGCGGCAGATTCAATCGCATATCCTGATTCAACTTCCCATTCCCGCCCGGCGCAAACGGCGCACAATTCGCCCCCAACCTCCCCGCCGCATTGCTCGAACGCATCCGCTGCATATCTTCCATATATTGCGGATCAGTCTCCTGCTCAATCAACTGTGTAAACGTCGGCATACCCCCCTTATCCGCCGACCGATTCACCAGCCGCGTATAAATCGCCCCCAGACTCGCCCCCTGACCGCCCGCCGTAAACACATGACGAATCGCCTTCGCATGATCATTAATCCCATGTGGCGAATACGATCGCACCACCGCCATCTTCTTCGCCAGCTTCGCCATCTTCTTGAACGTCGAACCAAACGTCACACCCGGTAGACTCGTCTTCACCTCACCCGTCATACTGCACATCGGAGCCGGCGCATCCATATTCGGATCAAACGTCTCCATCTGGCTCGGCCCCCCGCACAAAAACAAAAACACTATCGACTTGTCCTTCACATACCCCTCAACCCCACTCGCCTCCGCCGCCTTCTGGAACCACCACGGCAACGCCATCCCCCCCAATCCCAATCCACCAATACGCAAAAAATCCCGCCGCCCAACACCCGAACAATCCCGCGCGCCACCCTGTGAAAACATCGTCAACATACCCTAAACAATACTCGCCAACCCACACACCTGTCAATCAATTGTCACCAGACTAATGATGGTAATACAACACCAGTAGGTTCCGTTCGTCCTCCCCCTTCCAATATTCCGCGAAAAAGAAACACCCACGCTCAAAGTCACTCACATGAGCGTCTTCTCCCACTCCCACATGCCCCATTAACTCTCTCTCCCAAAACACTCTAACACGGTCACCCTCTATTTCCTCTAATGCGTCGCGCCCCCAATTGACAAACACGCGTATGTCACCCACGCTGACCAACTCTTCAACATCCTCCTCGGTCAGATCACGCACATACTGCCGACTAATCACCTCAGAGCCAACAATCTCTCGCCTATCTCGATTTATTATGTACGATTGCGAACCACTCATTTTTCAAGACCTCAACCTGCGCCAACACACTCACTTGTCAATCAATTCCACATCTCGATCCACGCGGCTATCAATCCTCTAAATCCCAATTCAGTTCCGCTTCTTCAATCGACTTTCGAACTAACTCACGACAATCCCAGAACACAAACTCATACTCTTCCGCCAGCCCACGTGGGCATTGCAGGAATGACTCAATTACATCCAACGGATCCCAACAGTTCTCATTCCCGCGATTCTCGAGCGTTTCGACATTCCCATAAGAAAACCAGCCAAGTGCCGTGTTATAAAGCAAATACATGCCATCCTTCTCCACTACCAATGAATGCCATTCCCCACTACCCCGATCATACTTCACCACCCACTCCCGCACCCATTCCATTATCTGTTCATCCTCAAAAAAATCACCATAAATGTACATTCCAGTCTCTGCTTCATCGAGCAGTCAATAAGACGAAATCACTTCCGCCGGTCGGGCTGTCATTACCAACTACAAAATTGTCACTTCATGACTCTAATGTCAACTCACACTCAAAAATGATATCACAAATCAACATCATCATCCGCCTCATAACTCTCCACCTTCCCCAACTCGTCCAGTACGCGCGCATCAAACTTGGAATTCTCGCAAATATAGATAATACTTCCCGTCAATCTCGAAATTCCATGAGGCGGAATCCTCGCTTTTCCTCACCAAAACATCACCGATTCGAATTTCCGTTTCAATGTTCTTTCGCTTCTTCTTCCCAAAAAACCACATGCTTCGTACTCCGTAATATCCAACCATAAATCACAACAATCAATTTGCCCCTTTACGCTCCCCGAACACCACCTTCCCACCCACCACCTTAACAATCCTTTTCCCCACCCTCAACTCCCTCTCGACCACCTTCCCCACAGGCTTCTCCCCCTTCACCAGATACTTCACCACCACCTCCACACCATCCAACTCATACACCCCATCCCCCTTCAACTTCTGACCCATCACAACCAACAACCCAGGGGCGCCCGATGCGCCCGAAAAATCTATTCCAACCGACACTCCCCCACCCCCCAAC
>JANQQT010000293.1 GCA_028284925.1 Phycisphaeraceae bacterium
TGGAGGCGATGACTGTGTGTGGGGTGAGTGTTGGGGAGGTGTTGGTGTGGTGGGAGAGGAGTGAGCGGCGGGCGATGGTGAAGGCGGAGTTGAAGAAGCGTGATGGGGTTGATGCGGGTGATGTGATTATGGAGCCGGGGCGGGCGCGGGAGAGGGGGCTGACCTCGACGGTTTGTTTCGTGCGTGGGAATGTTGCGCCGGATGGTGGTGTAATTAAGGCGACGGCGATTGATGCGCGGGTGGTGGATGAGGATGGGGTTTATCGCAAGGAAGGGCGGGCGAGGGTGTTTACGCGGGAGGTGGATGCGATTGCGGCGATCAAGAAGCAAGGGGTGGGTCGGATTGAGGCAGGGGATGTGATTGTGCTGGCGGGGCGGGGGCCTATGGGGAGCGGGATGGAGGAGACGTATCAGTTGACGAGCGCGCTGAAGTTTTTGGAGTTTGGGCGGGAGGTTGCGTTGGTGACGGATGCGCGGTTTTCCGGGGTGAGTACGGGGGCTTGTATTGGGCATGTGGGGCCAGAGGGATTAGCGGGTGGGGCGATTGGGAAGGTGAAGGAGGGGGATGTGATTCGGATTGTGATTGATCGGGTGAATCTGGATGGGCGGGTGGATCTTGTGCGGGCGGTGGAGGAGCCGGGGAGGGAGTTGAGTGAGGACGAGGGGGCGGCGGTGTTGGCGGGTCGGGAGATGAATGAGGGGATCTGTGCGGATGCGGATTTGCCAAGTGATACGAAGTTGTGGGCAGCGTTGCAGCGGGTGAGTGGTGGGACGTGGGGTGGGTGTGTTTATGATGTGGAGAAGATTGTGGCGGTGATTGAGAAGGGGATGGCGGAGTGAGGTGGGGTTGCAGGGTGCGTCAAGGGTAATATTGATTAGCGGTAGATTGTGCCGAGGTCGACGACGACACCGCGGGGTTGGTAGTAGTCGACGTTGAGGCTGTTCTTGTCGATGAAGGTCAGGACGATGCCGTTGAACTGGAGGGTTTGACCGACGCGGCGGCGGTCGCCGATGCCGGGGCCGGCAAACTTTTTGTTTTTGTATTCCTGCGCGTGGAAGTGGTAGTGAAAGAGGGCGGTGTAGCCATCGATGACGAGTTGTCTTGGCGCGAGGTATTTGAGGTCGTGGTGTCGGTAGGTGGGGTCGTATTTTTGGATGTATGCTTTGGAGGATTTGTTGACGCGGATGAGTCCGCCGTACTCTGTGAGTTTGTCTTTGAGGTCTTCATCGGCCTGTTTGAAGAATGTTGCGGTGAGGGATCGGTCGGCCATGAGGTTGAGCATGACGTGGAGTGTGAGGATGTCGGGCCAGGTGAGTTCGGATTGCCAGTCGACGAATTGTTGTGGGTAGTCTTCGGAGGGGCCATCGTAGTTTGGGCCTTTGAGATGGTGTTTTTGTGCGGCGAGTCGGGATTTGAGGGATTGTGTGAGGGCGGCGGTGGAGCGGGTGAGGAGTTCAGGGTGGTTTGCCTTAACGTAGAGGAGGAGTGGGAGGTGTCGGAGTTCGAGGCCGTGGGATTGGGCGGGGGTGAGTTGGGACTTGACGTCGTGGATTTGTGACCAGTAATCGGCTTTATCCGGGGAGCGTAGGGTCATCATCCAGACGATGGTGTCGCGGTTGGTGGGTAGTACACCGAAATTCCTGACGGCGTATTGGAGGTCCTTGAGAAGGGGGGATTTTGCCTGGGTGTTGAGGACGATTTCCTGTACTTTGGCGCGGTCATTGATGAGGCGATAGAGGAGTTGCCAGGCGGCGGCGCGCTGAGGTAGGGAGGTGAATTTGTCATCGTTGAGGACGTGGAGGACGGTCTGGGGGATGGTCTTGTTTGGGGCGAGGGTAAGGATGGCTGCGCGTTCGGGGCGTGTGGGGTCGGTGTAGCGGACGGTGCGTTGGGCGTAGGAACGGACAAGGGCGGGGACGAAGTCGGTCCATTTGCGTTTGACGGCAATATTGATGACGTGGTTGCGGGTCTCCCAGTCGTTGATGAGGACGATGACGGTGGAGAGGAATTGTTTGGCATCGGACTCGCTAACCTTGAGGAGTTCATCGACGGCGTAGTTGGAGAATTGGGGAGGGTAGCCTCGTACCCAGACGAGTTTTTGGAGGGTTTTGATGCGCTTCGGGTCATTGAAATGTTGGGATTCGGCTTGTCGAATGGCATCCCATCGTTTGTCGTAGTCGAGGGACTTGTCGGCCATGGCGGCGATGGGGTCGTCGAAGGTTGTGGGGGTTGATTTGCAGGCGGTGAGGAGGAGGGTGAGGAGGATTGAGCCTATTGTGAAGCTGTTTCGCATGAGTAGTACTCGATGGGGTGGAGTGGTATTTCTTCGCATTCGATCGTGTGAGTATTTTAGCGTAAGGCGCGTGATGTGCGAGTGCGTGTGGGCTGGGGAGAAGTTGGGATTGTGTTAGAGTTAGTTTGAGATGAGCGTTTTCATTCTTTGGACGGCGGACTTTAGGCCGGCGAAGACGGCGTGTGAGATGATGGCGTGGCCGATGTGTAGTTCGCAGAGGTTGGGGAGTGCGGCGATGGGTTTTACGTTGTGGTAGTTGAGTGCGTGTCCGGCGTTGAAGCGCATGTTGTTTCGGTGGATGAGTTGTCCTGCGGTGGCGACTTTTTGGAGTTCGTATTGGACGGCGGGGTGGTCGAGATCACCGCCGTGCTGGTGGAAGGTGTGGGCGTATGGGCCGGTATGGACTTCGCAGACGGAGAAGCCAGCCTGGGCGGCGGCGCTGATCTGGTCGTGTTCGGCATCGATGAATGCGGAGACGGTCATGTGGGCGTCTTTGAGTGTGGAGACGGTTTTGGTGAGCTTAGGGAGGTTGGCGACGATGTCGAGGCCGCCTTCGGTTGTGATTTCAGTGCGGCCTTCGGGGACGAGCATGGCGAGATGAGGTTGGATGTCGGTGGCGATCTCAACCATTTCATCGGTGGCGGCCATTTCGAGGTTGAGCTTGATGTGGCAGGCGGATTTGATGCGCCGGACATCGTGGTCCTGAATGTGTCGGCGGTCTTCTCGGAGGTGTACAGTGATGCCATCTGCTCCGCCGAGTTGGGCTTCGACGGCAGCCCAGACGGGGTCCGGCTCGTAGGTTCGTCGTGCTTGTCGAATGGTGGCGACGTGGTCGATGTTTACGCCAAGGTCGGGCATGGGTGGGGTCCGTGGTGGAGATTGTTTTGTTGAAGGTTGATGTTAGGCGTGGATGTGTGTTGTGGCGTGATTATTGAGGTATTGGTATGAGAAAAACATCACTTCCCTTTTTAGGGGAAGTGATGTCGGGAAGAGTTTGAGATTGAGTACGTTTTTGGGGATCCTCAGGCGCGTCGGCGTCGGGTCATGGCGGCGAGGCCGATGGCGAGGAGGCTGAGGGTTGCGGGTTCGGGTATGTCGGTGGGGCCTGGTCCGTTGTCGGGTCCACCAATTTCGAGGCCGACGGTGATTCTTGCTCTGTCAAATTCGGTGCTGGTGGAGAAGTATGTCCAGGTGTCGTCGGATCCATCGACGGCTTTGGTGAGTTGGGGTACGTATGCATCGCCGCCGGCAGGCATGCTGTAACTTGCGACGGTATTGGCGTAGATGTTCTGTGCGTGATCGCCGGCGAAGTTGAGGACGACGGAGGAGATGTTTCCACCACCGAATGCGGGGTAATCGACGAGGATGGTGAGGTAGTCGCCATTGATGTTGAACGTGCCATCGCCATCGGAGTAGAAGGCATCATAGAACTCGGCGGAGGTGCCGATGAAGTCGTTTGAGGAAGCGTTGAGGCTGAGGAGTTGGCCGGTCAACTCAGGGCCATCAGCGTTGAGGACGTGTTCGACGGTGATTCCCGTTCGTTCAAAGATGCTGATGGAATCAAGTCCGTGCAGGTTTTTGATTCCACCGAGGCCATCGGCGTTTGCGTTGGATGCCATTGTGAGGCATATCACGGTCAGTACGGTTGTCTGTATTGCGGATTTCATGGTTCTCATTCCCTGTGTAAGCGTTACTCAATTTCTCTCCAACATCGGGGTCTCAAGTCCGATGTTGTTGCTCCGTGTTGGTATTGGTTTTAAGGAGCGGGTTTTGGTTTTGTGTCATCGTCGCTGGTTTGTCGGCGACTGGATATCGGTTTGGTTTGTGCGGGCTATCGGATGTCGTGTGGGTGGTCTGATAGCGTGTGCGGTCGGTTGCGTGTCGGTAGCGGATTGTGTGTGTGAAACGCTACCGAGGATGTCGGCGACCGTTGGATTGAGGTTGGTGGTTTTGAAATGACGGAGGATCAGGAATCGCGGCGTTTGGGGCCGTTGGGTACTTCGGTTGGTGTGGTGGTATGGCGCGGCGGGCCGAAGTGATCACCTGATCGTGGTCAATTTGCGGGACAACCTCAATCGTGTGGTTTATTCAGTTGTGGGGTTTCAATCTCTCTATTCTCTCTCGTTGTCGGTTTTGGGCCGACGTGTCTTGTGCCTGCTCTCTCTCACAAGTTGGGCACTTGACTACATTTAATATACCCCGGGAATTGGGATATGCAAGGTAAGGGTGAGAATTTGGCGATATCAGGTGAAATCACAGGTTCGGATGATACAAGGTAATCCCCCGGGGTTTTTGCTGTAGCTATGAACGATTATTCGGAGGCGTTGGAGATTTCGGACTATGGCAGCCCAAGTAAGAGGAAAGGATTCATGTATTGAGGTGTTTTTCGAGTGTTTGGAGTGCGGCGTGGAGTTTGGTGGGGTTGGGGCGTTTGATGTGTTCTGCGGGGGCGGCGGAGGCGAGGAGGATGCGTCGTATGTTGGCGAGTTTGGGGTAGTCTGAGTCGACGTGGAGGTTGAGTTCTTTTCTGGCGGCGGCGATGAGTTTGACGGGTTTGACGCCATCGAGGCGTTTGGGGTTTGGCCAATAGAGGTGTTCGAAGTAGACGGCGTCTTCGACCCAGTGTCCGGCGTGGACCATGGCGAAGTCGAAGAGCATGGCGGGGCCATCGGGTGGCGGGTTGAGTGTCATGGCGTTTCCGAAGTGGAGGTCGCCGTGGCACCAGTGGTTTGTGTCGCGGTTGTTCCAGGTTTCGAGGAGGGATT
Source organism: Phycisphaeraceae bacterium (assembly GCA_028284925.1). Classification (GTDB taxonomy): domain Bacteria; phylum Planctomycetota; class Phycisphaerae; order Phycisphaerales; family Zrk34; genus JANQQT01. The sequence continues at coordinate 5,059 of JANQQT010000293.1, forward strand.
TGAATTTTTTGTTGAGTGTTTTGAGTGCGACGGACCATCGTTGTGCTTCCGGGAGTTGTTGTTTGCGTAGGGCATCGCGAGAGCGTTTGAGTACATCGTTCCAGTCTTCGTTTCTCGGGGGTAGGTCGACGGGGTGTTGTTGGGCGGCGGCGTAGAAGCGGGCGGCGGCGTCTGCGAGGAGTTGGAACTCGTTGTGGTTCCAGTGGGAGTCGAGGGGACCGTGGTTTAGCTTTTGCATGACGACCCATGCGAAGTCGTATCCGCCGAGTTGCCTGTCTGAGGCGTAGAGGTCGGGGACGATTTGTGGGAGGTCGTGATTCTTAGTCTGGAGACGTTGTAGCCAGGTGAGTTCCTGGGGAGGGACGGGGAGTTTGACGACGGCGGGGAATGTGTTCCGGTCGGTGGTGTAGTCTGCGAAACCAGTAAGTGCGCCGCCGCGTTGCCAGTCTGTTCTGAACCAGGATGGCGAGGAGAGATGAGGTTTGCAGATATCGAGGAGGGCGGGTTCGAGAGCGGTGCCGAAAAAGCTGGTGGGACCTCCTGCGACACTAATATCGTTGGCGTTTATTGACACGGGCGTGAAGGTGTTTTGCGTAGTGTTCTGCACAGGCGTTGCGTTGACTTCGGTCGACGCGGGATTGTGAAGGTTATGTGGGTTTGGCGTAGAGTGTCATGGCGACGTCAATGACGCGGTCGGTCATGACCCGTATATCGGTGTAGTTGTTCTTGGAGAGGAGTTCGATCTGGTATTTGTTGGATTCCCTGTTGAATTCCATGGCGCGGAGTTTTCTTTCGAGGGAGAGGAAGACATCTGCGAGTGTTTGTTTTTTGCCGCCGATGAGTTTTTCGATGTAGATCCAGCCGAAGTCGAAATTGGGGTTGTTTTTGATGGCGGTTCTTGGGGTGTGTTTGCCTTCGGTGAGGGAGCGTGTTGCTTCGTTAAGCTCGGGCCAGTTGAGGGCGTCGAATTCGGAGAGTGGTTTGTCCATTTTGATTGTGCCGTAGAGTCCACCCTGGCTTTTTTTGTAGGCGGAGTATGATGCGGCGACGTTTTTGAAGGGTTTGCCGGCGGCGAGGGCCTTGTCGACCATGTCTGCGAGTCGTTTGCCCCTGACAAGAATCATGCGGACAGTGACCTGTGTTTTTTCGGAGAATTCTTCGGGGTGGTCACGGTAGTAGCGTTCGACATCGCGTTTTGAGATGTGGATCTTGGGATAGATTTTGTCCTGGGTGTATTTGCGGACGAGTATTCTGCGTCGTTGTCTTTCAACGGCATCTTCGAGTCCCTTGAGTCCGTCTTCGCGCAGTTTCTTTTCGGCGATGGCGGCGGAGCCCTGTCCAACCTCGGCGATGAGTCGTTCGCGGTATTTTTCGAGTAGCGTCTTGATGACGAAGTGTTGCTGTTCGGTGAGATCGCGTGTGGCCTGTGCCAGGACAAGACCATTGATGACCTGGGCTCGGAGTGTTTGTGTGACGATTTGTGTCATTTCGGCCTTAAAGCCCAGCCTTGATCTGGTTCGGCCGAGTTCAGTGACGGATTGTTCGCCGATTCGTTTGATGACCTGTGAGGCGTAGACGGGTGTGCCGTTGATCTGGCCGACCATTGCGTCGACGATTTTGTCGGCTGCGCCGACGGCGGACTTGGCGGTTTTCTTTTCGGCTTTGGGTTTACTACCCTCGAAGTTGGTGGTGGATCGTCGGACGAAATGCCTAACGTCGGATTGGTCGGCGGGTTCGGTCTGAAAATTGAAATTGTTACATGCGGTGAATGTAGATGTTGTGAGAACTGTGAGGGCAAGAATTGGGAGGCGGGTGGGATTTGATGAGGTTGTCAAGGGATTGACTCCTTAGGGTGTGATGCGTCGAGGAAGTACCGATCAACAGCTACCAGATGATAAACGTATTTATCGGCTGTCTCAAGCGTGTTTGTCGAAGGAAGGATGAGGGTTGAGTATACTGTGCGGCGTGGTGGTAAATGTTAGAGTCTTGTTACGCTTGAATTTTTGGCGTTTGCCGGGCTTTTTGTGTACTCAGGAACGATTTTTGAAATGGCGGCAGATCAATGAGCGAGCAGGGACCAGCGGACGAGGCACCGAAAATTCAGGTTGATTCGGATTGGAAAGCGGAGGCGGCGGCCGAGAAGGCGAAGCTGGCTGAAGAGGCTGCTGCAGCTGAGAAGGAGGGGGGAGCCGGGGATATTCCGGCTCCTGATTTCAAGTTGCTGGTGAGTTCGATGGCGACGCAGGCGATGTTTGCGATGGGGGTTGTGCCGGACCCGCAGACGGGTCAGCGCATGGTGCATATGGAGTTGGCAAGGCATAATATTGATTTGCTGGGCGTGTTGGAGGAGAAGACGAAGGGGAATTTGAATGAAGAAGAGTCGCAACTGATGGAGCAGGTGTTGAGTGAGTTACGGATGACGTATGTGCAGCTCTCGGAGCATATGGCGAAGCAGGGGGCGAGTGGGGCCAGCGGTGGTGTGGTGGGGGCGGATCAGCCGGCGGCGGGTGGAGGTGGCGGTGGGATAATTGATCCGACGGCTTAATTGGTGACACCTGGAAACGGAATTGCAAGGCTCTTGCATTGGCGCAGGTCTTTTTTTGTATGTGGGGGGCGATGGGTTGTCGGTCAAAAGAAAACGCCCCGAGATGGGGCGTTATGAGGGGGCTGAATTATTAGATTTTTCAAGAGGGGTTTTTGCCGATGCAGTAAAGTTTGGATTCGGTGCGGATGAAGAGATTTCCCTGGGAGACAACGATGGAGGCGCGGGCCTTGTCATTGTCACCCATGCTGACTTTGTGGATGACATTGCCGTTTTTGGCGTTGAGGACGAAGACGGTTGCTTGGTGGTTCATGATGTAGATTTTTCCATCGGCGACCGTAGGCGAGGCGCGGAGAATGGATTTGGATTCGGATCGGAGAGATTTTTGCCAGACGGTTTTACCGTTTTTGGGATTGATGCAGGTCACGACTTTTCTTTCACCATTGAGGACGAAAAGGGCGCCTTTGTAGAATGCGGGTGTGGCGACGTCTGAGGAGATTCCTCGATCATTGGAGACCCATTGTGTTTGAGATTGTTTGAGTGTGCCTTTGGCGTTTGTCGCGACGGCATAGATGGGGGCGCCTTTGGGGGCACATGCGACGACGATGCCATTGCCGGCGACGGGTGAGGGGACAAGTCGCCAGTGGGGGATTTTTCTGGGGTTCCACGTTCCCCATCGCCATAGTTCCTTGCCGGTTGCGGGGTCGTGTCCGGTGAGGGCATCACCGCCTGCGATTAGGATTTCCTCACGTTTGCCGGTATTGAAGGGGATGGGTGTGGTGAAGGCTTCGAGTGATTCAGATCGTGCCTTTGAGGGGCGGTGGACTTTCCAGAGTTCCTTACCGGTTGCAGGGTCGAGTGCGACGAGGAACGAGCGTGGTTCGTCTCGCTGTAGGATTTGCATGTAGAGACGGTTTTTGTAGAGGGTGGGGCTTGTGGAGAATGTCCATAGGAAGGCGAATTTGCCGTAGGCTTTTTGCATGTTTCGTCGCCAGACTTCGTTACCTGAGACGGTGAAGCAGACGAGGTCGCCGGTACCGTAGAAGAAGAAGACATGTTTGCCATCGGTGACGGGAGAGGGAGATGCGAAGTTGGATCGGCTATCCTTATCGTATTTGTTGGCGATGTGAGCGGACCATTTGGTCTTGCCCGATTTGCGGTCAATGCAAAGGGCGACGAGGGACTGTGATTTTTTGTTGGTGGACGAGACGAAGATGTTGTCGCCGTGGACGATGGGTGTTGCTGCGGCGGGGCCGGGCATGTTGGCAGTCCACTTGACGTTTTGCGTGGTTGAGAATTTAGCGGGAAGATTTTTTTCAGGTGAGGAGCCGTCGAAGCTAGGGCCGCGCCAGTGAGACCAGTTTTCGGCGAGTGCGGCAGATGATGAGAGAGCGGCGGCGATTGCCACGATCAGACAGCGTTTTACGTTGTTCATGTTAAACCTTCCAGAGCTTTGTGTTGGCTGATTGAGCCGAAATCCTAATGGTGGTACGCAGCTTGTGGCAGAGGTGTTTTGCCACGTGTGCGTATTTTCGAAAGATGATAGCGTAAAAGCAAGGGGTTTGTGGGGTTAAATTTGGTAAAAGGAGTGAAATGTTGGGGTTTCATGAAAGCGTGGTTGTTGGAGTGGAGTGTGGTTAGACGTGGGGGGTATAATCCAGCGTTAGTTTGAGCGTCATGAAACATAAGGAGTTTTGTTATGGGCAGTCTTGAATCGGTGGAAGAGCGTATACCGAGTCGTGTCAACAAGGGTGAGGGTGAGCCGTTGCCCGGTGGATTACGTGGTGAGATGGAGACGGCGTTTGGCGCGAATTTTGAAAATGTGCGTGTTCACACGGACTCCCGGGCCAGCTCGATGGCGGCTTCGATCGGTGCGTTGGCGTTTACAAGTGGCCAGGACATCTTTTTCAGGCAGGGTGAATACAGTCCGGGGACATCAAGTGGTGTTGAGTTGGTGGCGCATGAATTGGCGCATGTGGTGCAGCAGAGGGAAGGAAGTGCGGAGCGACTTGGTCAGGTGGTTCGGGCAACACGCCAGGCGAGGGATTGATCATCGGTTAAGGTGGGAATTCATCGTGATTGGGTTTTGAGGGGGGAGGCGAATCGGGCGCGACAATTGTACGCATTGTGATTGACGGGAGGGGGGGTGGGGCATAAAGTTTGAGCCACGTGTTTTGGGTGTCAACGCGCGGTCGTGAGAAAGAGCTAGATTCATAAACCCTGTTTTATTGACGAGAGGTGTTTAAATGGCACGCGGTAAGTTGATGTTTGTTATTGCAGTTGTTGGTATGATGGGTCTTGGGTTGGGGATTGGTGCGGTTGCGGCTGAGAAGAAGAAAGATGAGGGAAAGAAAGAGAGCAAGCAAGAAGGTAAGAAGAAGGTTCAGAAGCTGAATCCTAAATTGGTGGCGAAAGGGAAGGTGCTCTGGAAGTCGAAGATTTGTTTTACCTGTCATCAGACGGAAAAGGATGACAAGATGGTTCGGCCGATTAAGGCACCGAGTTTTGTAGGTGGAATCTGGGGTCGAACGGAAGAGGTTCATGTTGGGATTGGCGGACCGATTAAGAAGATTAAGGTTGACGAGAAGTATTTTGTGGAGTCGATGAAGAATCCGATGGCGAAGATCGTGAAGGGGTACCAGCCTGTGATGCCTCCGTTGCCATTGACGAATGAAGAGATTAAGGCTTTGATGGAGTATGTGAAGAGTCTTGGTGTGCCGGGGGCGAAGAAGAAAAAGGCGAAGAAATAAGGGGTTGATTGAAACTTTGAGTTGACGAGTGGTTTCGTGCAAGCGAAACCGCTTTTTTTGCCTGGAGAGGAGCTGTAGGTAAATTGGCGTATTCATGTAAAGAGGTTTTTGTTGCGTAGGAATAGGGTTTTGGGCTATCCTATGAGGTCGGAGAGTATTTAGATTCACTTCATCGTGGCATGCCTGCCCTTTCCCCCTACGCCTGATCCGGATTTAGAGTTAGGATTTCGCCCGGATCAAGGAGGCCCAGGTCATGGCCAGGAATCGCTTTTCATCGGAACAGATCGTCAACAAACTGCGTGAAGCGGACGTGCTGTTGTCTCAGGGCCGCACGGTCGCCCAGGCGTGCAAGCAGGTCGGGATCAGGGATCAGACTTACTATCGGTGGCGTCGGGAGTATGGTGGGATGAAGACAGACCAGGCTCGACGCTTGAAAGCCTTGGAACGAGAGAACGCCCGCTTGAAGAAGCTCCTTGTGGATGCTGAACTGGATAAGGCGATTCTTCGTGAGGCGGCGAACCCAAACTTCTAAGCTCGCAACGACGTCGTCAGGCCGTATTGTGCGTGATGGAACGCCTGAAGGTGTCGCAACGACGGGCCTGTCGAGTCTTGGGCCAATCTCGGGCCACGCAGCGTTATCTGCCGCGTGTGCGTGAGGATGAGGATCCGTTGACTCAACGAATCATTGAGTTGGCGGCGATTTACGGTCGGTATGGCATACCACGGATCACGGCCATTTTGAACAGAGAAGGCTGGCAAGTGAATCACAAACGTGTGGAACGCATTTGGCGGGAGCAGGGATTGAAAGCGCCGAGAAAACAGCCTCGGCGT
>JANQQT010000297.1 GCA_028284925.1 Phycisphaeraceae bacterium
ACCGAAAAATCAAATCCCAAAATCACCGCCCACCTCCTCGGCGGAGACCTCACCCTCGAGTATAACCAACCCCAAAACCACATCCTCATGACCGGCCCCGCCACCGAAATCTTCTCAGGCATTTGGATCACATAACAATCGGGTAATCCTCGGAGCCACCGTTCACGCAATTCGTTAAGAAATCAACGACGACAACTCATGCCTAGAATCCCAAGACCAACAAGCAAGGCGGTTGACGGTTCAGGCACTTCATGAACAAATACGCTGCCCAGCGTTCTTATGTTAATTTCACTACCATCGACAAGTGTGCCGGTCACCGACCCATCCGGAAAAAGCGCCAGATTGCGACCAAAAAAATGAACAGTCGAGTTGTCTGAGGCGCGAATCAATGCTCCCTCGCGAATCTCACCACCAAAAATATTCATTCGACTGTCGTCGCGCGCCACGTAGCCACCACCGATTGGGGATGACAATCCAAAAATATTCAACACCCCACGATCTACCGTCACGAAATCGTCATCATTCTCCAGCAAATGGACATTAACAGTCGCGTCATCATTCACGCCAACACCACTGCCAACAAATCCTCCAAAAATATCAACCACACTGAAATCGAAACCGTTCAGTTGGTAAAGATCCACTCCATCAATGACCTCAACCATCGGCGATCCCCCGCCACCATCGCGTACTTCGATATCCCCGTCGATTGGCGTATTGGAGGAATCAAGAACAGTATCAACCGTAATCACCACCACCTCCGCCCCGGACAAAACGCTTGGGCACAAAAGGCCAACAAGACACACACAGCAAACCATCACACTACGCATGACATGACTCCTTTTCTCTCATTTGTCGCTTGCATACCAACTCAACACACCAATAGAGATGGCGACCACACGTTAACCAGCCGAATGCTACCGCAATCGGGAAATGCCTGCAATTCAGAATCTAATTATTAGTTACATAACCATCCATCAGCATTCCATACCCCCCCTTCGGCAACTCATTCTTGGCTCATGTTCATAAATCCGACATGTCAACTCTCCACCGATATGAAAACTAATGTTGATTCACACCGCAATCTTTCTTCAACGCCACTCACCCGAGGCCAAACCCTTTTTCTAACTTCAGCCCTGCAATACCAGAACATCAGCCTCCCTACCTCTCAACCCCACCCCAACTCCCCTCCGGCAAAACCTCCTTTAACCAGCCCTTCACCTTCCCGTCCCCATAAAACAACCCCCAATGCCCCTCCACCTCCATCCCCGGCTTCGCCTTCCACTTCTCATCAAACAAATCAAAGTAAAAATACTCAACGCCCGCCTTCTCCAGCAAAGGCAACACCTCCCGGATGTACCGCGCCTGATTCGCCCCGCTCGCCACAGACTTCCCCCGCCTCTCCCCCGCGCTTGGCCAACCAAACTCACTCAGCACAACCTTCTTACCCGGATACTTCTTCTCAACCTCCCTCACTTTCGCTAGCGTATACGCCGCTGCCCCCTCAATACCCACCTTATCCCAATAAGGATAAATCTGCACCATCAACACATCCGCCGCCGCCGCAACCTTCGGATACCTCAACATCGCCCCCCACGTCTCAGCCACTGCGACCTTAACCTTCCCCCCCATCGCCTTCTTCACCCGCTCCACATACCTCACCATCTTTGCCTCTGAAACATCACCCCGATGCAGCGCCTCATTCCCCACAATCACCCCCTTCAACCTCTTATTCTTCCCCTTCCCCAGCCGTATCAAACTCTCCACCTCCATCACATTCGCCCGTCCCCACTTTCCAATCCACGCCCCCGCCCACACATCAAGCCCCTTGTCCTCGCAGATCCCCGCAATCAAATACAAACTATTCGTCACCGAATACGTCCGAATACACCCCGTCAACTTCTTCGCAAAACCCAAATCCTTCTC
>JANQQT010000302.1 GCA_028284925.1 Phycisphaeraceae bacterium
AAACACAACCGTTCGCTCAGCCATCCCCAACCTCCCCTCTCACTTCCCCCCCTCCTCCTCCCGTTCTTCCTCACCTTCAATCTCAAACTCCATCTCACCCAACGCCTCCTCAGTGGAATCCTCGCCAAAACACTCTTCCTCAATCACACCCATCACCCCCTCAAATACCCTCTGCGTCACCTCCCCCGGCTTACCCTCCCCAATCACCTCCTTCTCCACCTTCACCACCGGCAACACCAGCCAACTGCTGTTCGTCAAAAATACCTCCTCCGCCTCCAGCACATCGTTAATCGTCAACATTCCCTTCCGCACCGGCATATCCAATTCACCCGCCACCTCAAAAACCACCTCACGCGTAATCCCCGGCAACACCGGCGACCGCAAAGCCCCGTCCTCCTCCTCACCCCGCGCATAAGGCGTCAACAACTCTCCATCCTTCACCAATATCACATTCGACACCGCCCCGCCGCAAAGATGATTCGTAATGCTGAACCACAACGCCTCCGCCGCCTCATGCTGCGCCGCCCCCACCAGGCTCGTCAACCGCCCCCAATAATTAATCGTTTTATGGCCTGCCGTCATGTCAAAAGGATTCGCTTTCCCATCCGCAATCACCACCCGCACACCCTCAGTAAGGAAGTGTTCCGGATACACCGTCGGCTCCGATGCCGAAATAATCACCGTCGCTCGCTGCTTACCCTCCTTGACTGAAGCCCCCCTCCCCGCCGCCTGGCTCAGCAATGACATATCCCCTCCCGTTACCATCAATTTCACCCGCGCATGCTCCATGTCATTCTTCGCCACCGTCAACGCCACCGCCTCACTCAACGGTTCCACCTGCAACCGATCACTCAACCCCAACTCCAGCGCACTTCCCACCAGTCGCTCCACATGCTTCTCACAACGAAACACCTCCCCCCCATAAGCATGCATCGTCTCAAACAACCCCACGCCATGCTGCAACCCCGCATCAAACACTCCAACCACCGCATCTTCACCATCCACAAACTGTCCATCCACGTAAACCTTCATATCTCCATCGTTGCTCAATCCCTCCCCCTAATCAACCTTCCTCATCTCTTCAACAATCATCCTTGGTAGTATCAAAAACCCCGACTACCTCAGCCCAACGACCCCCAAACCCCAAACAATTTTCTTGTCCCAAAATACCCCTCCTGCTAACATAAACAGTCTGCTGCAAACCCCCGTTTGGCGATATTTCCAACTCATTCTCAATGCCGTACCCTCGCCCCAATCACGGACCGCCCACGCAATGCAAACCAACCTCATCGCTCTTCAAAACAAATTCCTCGGCCAGGGACAGACCGTCTACGACAAACTCTCAAACATCTTCGAAGAGCAAGGCTACATCGCCGACGCCGACATCGAATCTCTCGCTAACGAATTCAACCTCCCCAAAGCTCACATCCGCTCCACTGCCAAATTCTACGATGAACTCTCAACCGACGCCCCCGCAAAACACACCATTAAGATCTGCAACGGCGAAGCTTGCCAGGCCACACCCAACGGCGGATGCCACGCCCTCCAATCCACACTTGAATCCAAACTCAACCTCCAAATGGGCCAAACCAACCCCGATGGCGTCCGCCTCGAACACGTTGCCTGTCTCGGCTACTGCTCGCAGGGCCCCAACGCCATGATCAACGGCGACCCCGTCTCTCTTTCCTCAGAGGCCGCCGTCCAATCCACCGTCAACTACATCCAAGGCGGCCAACCCCTCGACCTCACCGAACCCGTCAACCCCGTCTACCCCCCCGCTCCCGGCCAACCCAACATCCTCATGCGCCACTTCAACCAACCCGTCGTCGAACTCGACGATGCCCGCGCGGCAGGTATCTACAAAACGCTCGAACACGCACTAACGTCCCTTACCCCACAACAGGTTATCGACGAAGTCAAAGCTTCACAGATCCGCGGCAGAGGCGGCGCAGGCTTCCCAGCCGGCATCAAATTCCAGACCGTCGCCGACGCCATACCCGTTGACGGCTCCGGCAGAAAATTCGTCGCCGTTAACTTCGACGAAGGCGATGCCGGCTCATACATAGACAAGGAACTCTCCGAACGCGACCCACACACCCAACTCGAAGGCATGCTCCTTGCCGCATACGCCGTCGGAGCCTCCCAAATCTACATCTACACACGCTTCGAATACCCCACGGCGCTCAAAATCCTCCAGAAAGCCGTCGATCAGGCCAAGGCCGCCAATTTCATCGGCCAAAACATCCTCAGCTCCAACTTCTCCTGCGAAATCACCGTCGTCCGCGGCCAGGGCGCATACATCTGCGGTGAGGAAACCAGCCTCCTGCGCTCACTCGAAGGCGTGCCCGCTCTCGTCAGTTTCAAACCCCCCTTCCCCGCCCAGCAAGGCCTCTTCAACTGCCCCACACTGGTCAATAACACCGAAACCATCCACAACCTCTCCTGGATCATCCAAAATGGCGGCGAAAAATACGCCAAACTCGGCTACGAAAAATCACGCGGCACAAAAGCAATCTCACTCAACGCCCGCGTCAAAAACCCCGGCATGTACGAAGTCGAACTCGGCATCACGCTCCGACAAATCATCTTCGACCTCGCCGGAGGAATGGCGGACGGCCAAACCTTCAAAGCCGTCCAGATCGGCGGACCCCTCGGCGGAATCCTACCCGAATCACAACTCGACACCCCCCTCGACTTCGAAGCGCTCGACCAAATCAACGGCATCCTCGGACACGCCGGCATCGTCGTCTACTCCAACGAAGATGACCTCGTCAAAATCGCACGCAACCTCATGGCCTTCTGCGCCATCGAAAGCTGCGGCAAATGCTTCCCCTGCCGCATCGGAGCCGTACGCGGCACCGAACTCTTCGACCAGATGATCGAAACCGGCATCACCGATGACCGACTCAACCTCCTCACCGAACTCTGCGAAACCATGAAATTCGGCTCCCTCTGCGCCCTCGGAGGAATGATCCCACTACCAATTGAATGTCTCATACAATACTTTCCCGATGAGTTAAACAAGTACCGGCAATCTCTCACCGTCCCAGCCTCCGCAAACGAAGCAGCACGACAGGAAACGCCACGATGATACGCCCTACAGGTAACGGCAAACCCAACGTCTCCATCACCATCGATGGTCATAACATCTCCGTCCCCCCGGACACCACCGTCCTCCATGCACTCCAATCCCTCGGTAAAAGCGTTCCCACCCTGTGCTATTCCGACCGCATGAAACCCTACGGAGCATGCCGCACCTGTCTCGTCGAACACGTAGGCCGAAAACCCGTCGCCGCGTGCCACACCACCGTCCAATCCGATGCCTCCTACAAGACCGCCTCACCCCTCCTCACCCGACTCCGCCGAAACATCACCGAACTCATCGTCTCCGACCACCCCCTCGAATGCCTCGACTGCACCGCAAACGGAAGATGCGAACTCCAAACCCTCGCTCAACAGGTTGGCCTTCGAACCCCACGCTACGAAAACCCCCGCACACACAACCCGCCCAAAGACGACTCCCACCCCTTCGTCAAACTCGAAATGGACAAGTGCATCGGCTGCGCTCGCTGTGTCCGGGCATGTGATGAAGTCCAGGGATCATTCATCCTCGCCATGGAAGGACGTGGCTACGACACACGCGTCATCGCCGGAAACGATACCTCCTTCGAAGCCGCCGACTGCGCCTCATGTGGCCAATGCGTCGTCGAATGCCCCGTCGCCGCCCTCGAAGAACCCGGCACACGCGAACATGGCTTCCCCGACCACACCGTTACCACCACCTGCTCATACTGCGGCGTCGGCTGCTCACTCAACGTCAACGTCAAAGATGAGCGCGTCATCAACATCACGCCCAACCCCGATGGCTCCGCCAACATCGGCCACGCCTGCGTCAAGGGACGCTTCGCCCACCAGTTCGCCCACTCCAAGGACCGCCTGACCTCTCCCCTCATCAAACAATCCGATGGCACATTCCGCGAAGCATCCTGGGATGAAGCCCTCACACACATCGCCGACAAATTCAACGACATCAAAACCAACTACGGCCCAAACGCTTTCGCAGCCATCTCCTCCTCGCGTTGCACCAACGAAGAAAACTACCTCATGCAGAAGTTCGCACGCGTCGTCATGGAAACAAACTCCATCGACAACTGCTCACGAGTCTGCCATTCACCCTCCGCTTACGGCCTCGGCGTCGCCCTGGGCACTGGCGCCGGAACAAACCCCTTCCAGGATGTCTTCGTCTCCGACCTCATCGTCCTCGTCGGTGCCAACCCCACCGAAGCACACCCCGTCTTCGGCGCTCGAATCAAACAAGCGGTCCTCAAAGGCTGCAAACTCATCGTCCTCGACCCCCGAAACACCGAACTCGCAAAACTTGCCGACCTTCACCTCCCCCTTTGCCCCGGCTCAAACGTCGCCGTCATCAACGCCATACAACACGTCCTCATCGACGAAAACCTCATCGACCCGGATTTCATCGAAAAACACGCCTCCGGATTCGAGGAAGTCAAAGCCGAAGTTGCCTCCTGCACACCTGAATGGGCCTCCGAAATCTCCGGCGTAGACCCCGACCTCATTCGACAAGCCGCCCGAATCTACGCCTCCGCCTCCGCCGCCCAATTCCTCTGGGGACTCGGCGTCACCGAAGCTGGACACGGATCAAACACCGTCTTCGGCATGATCAACATCGCCGTCATGACCGGCAACATCGGACGCCCCGGCACAGGAACATCCCCCATTCGCGGACAAAACAACGTCCAGGGAGCCTCCGATGTCGGCGCACTACCCAACGTCTTCTCCGACTACCGACCCGTCACCGACCAGTCCGCGCGCGATGACCACCAGCGCATTTGGGGTGTCACCCCACCCACCAACAAGGGT
>JANQQT010000304.1 GCA_028284925.1 Phycisphaeraceae bacterium
AGGTTTGCCTCCTTGAGTTTTGCGCGGATGAATCGATCGATGGGGTGGATTGGTTTCGACGAGGGCGGTGTTGGGGGGAGTTTGGGTTTGGTGATGGGGCTGTAGGACCAGTGGGAATCGTCCCAGGGGGCGCCTTGTTGAATCCATTGTTTGATGAGGTTTTTTTCGCGTTGGGATAGTTTGAGTTTGGACTTGGGTGGGGGCATGATGTCTTCGGGGTCATCGGTGATGATGCGGAGGTAGAGTTCGCTTTTGTCGGGGCTGTTGGGAGTAATGATGTGGGGTGCATCGCCGACTTTGGTTTTGGCAAATGCACCGGCACGTGAGTCAAGGCGGAGTTTGCCTTTTCGATCCTTGTCATCGAAACCGTGGCAGTTGTAGCAGCGGTCGGAGAGGATGGGCTTGATATCCTTCACGAAGTCTATTTTTTTTGAAGGGGTATTGGTTTTGGTTGCGGTATGGATGTGGTTGAGGGAGTTGGAGTTGGTGGCGTTGGGAGGTTGGCTGCAGGCAGGGAGTGTGAGGAGGGAGAGCAGTGGGATGGTGAGTAGACGCAGGGGTGAGGATGAGGATTGGGCGCGACGGAGATGGGTTGATAATTTTGAGGGAGACATAGCGATATTATAGTTGAGGGGTGGGTGGTGATTCGAGTGAAAGTTTGAGGTATGAGAGAAACGAATGTTGGTATTTGGTAAGAGGGTTAGTTCCTGACGGGCCAGTTTTTGCTGGGTGTTCTGGCGGTTTTAAGGTAGGATTCGAATTGTTTGATGATGTTGGGGTTTTGGGCTGCGATGTTGGTTCTTTCGGAGGGGTCGGCGGATAGATCAAAGAGGAGAAGGGGGGTATTTTGTTTGAGGCGAATGGCTTTGTAATTTCTCCAACGGGCGGCCTGTTGGAATCTGCGTTCGAAGAATTCCCAGTAGAGGTAGCGGGGTTTGAGGGTTTGGGGTTTGCCGAGGATGGTGGGTGCGACGCTGATGCCATCGATGTTTTTGGGAGGGGTTGCGCCGGCAAGTTGGGCGAGGGTGGGCAGGACATCGGCGAAGTACCAGATGATGTTTGAGGTTTTGTTGGCCGGGACGCGTGAGGGGCAGGAGACGATCATGGGTGTTCGGATGCCGCCTTCGTAGAGGTCGCGTTTTCGGCCGCGTAGTTTGCCGGAGCTATCGAAGACTCCTTCCCATCGTTTTGCAGCGCCGTTGTCGGAACAAAAGAAGACGAATGTGTTTTTGTGGATGTTGTATTTTTTGAGTAGGGCGATGATGCGGCCGAGGTCGCGGTCGAGGCGTGTGATCATGGCGGCGTGGACTTTGGCGGATTTGTTCCAGGGTTTGGACTGGTAGGGTGCGGTGGAGGGGATTTCGTATTTGGCGTGGGGGACGGTGTAGGGTAGATAGAGAAAGAAGGGGGAGGGTTCTTTGGCATGATTGTCAATGAATTTGAGGGCGAAGTCGGTGAAGAGGTCGTGGGTATATTGTTCCTTTTTGCCTTTGGCGTTACCGGGGAGGGGGAATTTGTTTTGGTTGAGCCAGATGAAATCGGGGTAGTAGGTATGTGCGCGGCGCTGGTTGAGATAGCCGAACCATTGGTCAAAGCCTTTGCGGTTGGGCGTGCCTGTGGTGTTGGGTTCGCCGAGTCCCCATTTTCCTGTGATGGCGGTGGTGTAGCCGGCGGACTTGAGGATTTGCGCGATGGTGATGTCCTTGGCGGTGAGTGGGACGCGCCCCTTGCCTCCGCCGAGTCCTTTTACGCCGCCGATGCCGAAGTTGCCGCGCACGGTGGTGTGGCCGGTGTGGAGTCCGGTCATGAGTACGGACCGGGAGGGTGCGCAGACGGATGAGCCGGCGTAGCACTGTGTGAAGCGTGTGCCGTTCTTGGCGAGGGCGTCGATGTTTGGGGTTTGGATATGTTTTTGGCCGTAGCAGCCGAGGTCGCCGTAACCGAGGTCGTCGGCCATGATGAAGATGATGTTGGGTTTTTGGGATGGTGGGGTTTTGGCGTGTATGAGGAGAGGGAGAGCAAGTGTGAGGAGGACGGGAAAGAGTAGGGATTGGGAATTATAGAGTGTGTGGGGCACGGTGTAGCCTTTCGGGGGTTGGCACGTTATTTTTTGATGGGTATGAGGGTTATGGTACGTAGGTCGATGAGCGCGGTGCGGATAGGGCCGAGGGATTGGGCGTGGAGTTGGCGGAGGCCTTTATTAATTTTGATTTTGCCGATTCGTTTGGTGCGGTAGTTGTCCCAGGTTCCCGTGCCGTTGACGGTGAAAGTGAATTTTTCTGTGCCGATGGTGAAGGTGAGTTTGTCTCCGTCGACGTCGTTGTGACAGGCGTAGTCGATGTCGATGTGGTAGGTGGCGGATTGGTTTGCGTTGAAGGTCCAGACGGCGTGGTCTTTGGTGTTGGACCACCAGCCGAGGTTTTTGTATTTTTGTTCATAGACAAGGGATGGGCCGAAGATGGCGGCATTTGCGGCGGGGAGTTGGATGGCGTTGTTGGGGGCGGCGTTGATGAGTTTTGGTTTGTTGTTGGGGAAGGTTTTGGGGGGCGGGCCGAGTGTTGTGAGGTATTGGATGAGATGGTTCATTTGTTGGGGGGTGATGACGGCTTCGTGCCCATCGGGCATGAGAGAGCGTCGGGTGCTGGTTAGGGATTTGATGTTGCGTCGGAGGATGGTGATTTTTTTGGCGTTGATGGTTTGGATAGTGATTGCGTTGCCGGATTCGTTGGTGATTGCTCCGGCGTGTGCGGCGTTGTCTGTGGTGGCGATGATGTAGTTGATGTATTTGTCTTCGACAGCCTGGTTG
>JANQQT010000005.1 GCA_028284925.1 Phycisphaeraceae bacterium
TAACCACCCGCCAACCCATTTCCCTCACCCCCCACACAACCCCTTACCCTCCTCCTCCCAAATTCTTTTCTTCAACGCCATCGGCATATCCGGACCATACCGCATCGGCCACGCAGGGCCGTAGGCCCCATAATGCATGTCAAAATCGCCGTAATCCGGCGGTTCATAGGGTTCGTACACCGGCTCCTCCTCCTCCGCCTTACGAATCTCATGCATCGTCTTCCCCACCGCCTCAACCGTTTCAATCGCCGATCTCAAAATTTCTCCAAAAAACCCACGACGATTGACCGATACAGATTTATCAGAGGGCTGCTTAGACATTGGCAATCTCGGTAAACAGTAGAATCCGAACCCTCATACATTATACACCCCGGGCAAAGCCCCAGGACACAGAGGATTGAAAAATGGGACGTTTTTTCGCCATAATCACGCTTTTCCTGACCATCTCACTCACCGGCTGCAACGGGCCAGGAGCATTCCCGCTCGGCCAGTCGCTCGACCAGCACCACTTCGTCTCACGACCACACCTCCCCATGACCATCGAGCTTAAAGACACCGTCACCGGCGAAATCGTCTGGAAACTCGACATCCCCGTCGACAAGGAAGGCATCGTCCGACTCGACCGCGAACGTATCGGCGGTAACCACTTCACCGGTGGATCACCCGCCACCGCCATCCAATGGGGAATCTACGACATCGGCTCAGGCGTCACCGATGACTGGCAGTTCACACAGGAACTCAACGGCAACCCCGTTATGCTCAACATGGTCATTCGCGACGCACCCGAATCTCCCCCAGCCGAAACCCCCGTTTCCACCACCCCACACCCCAAAACCAAACCTCACCCCCATCACGCCGGCAAGAGTATCCCCTACTACCCCGAGGGCGAACGCAAAAAACCCGCCCCCAAAAAGGCAGACCCGGCTCCCAAAAAAGCCGATCCCGATCCCAAAAAACCCGATGCTCCCGTCCCCGGCAGCACGGACAAAAAAGCCCCCGCAAAGGGCGACAACACCAAAACACCCGAAAAACCCGCCCCCAAAAAAGGCGATGACCCCGTCCAGTCCCCCGGCGGAAAGGGCCCGGCCATCCGCTAATCCCCAAACATCGGAAATTCCCCAATGACGGCGGAATCATCCCAAAAACCGGAATACCAAACACATACAGGTTTACACATGCGGACGGCCAACCAGGCCGTCCGTTTTCATACCCCCAACCCTCCTCGCCAAAGAACCACTGGTCCAAATTTCTCACCCAAAATACTTCCATCCCCAATACCCGCCTATCATTCACCGAAACGCCGATAACATCATGGTAATGGATGGATCAAGAGAATTTTTTCCGTGTGCGGGGACCGCGGGACGAGGTAAGAAACATGGCCGAATATCACGAACCACAACGTAACGATCAGACCGACACCGATGTGCAAGTCCTTGAACCACAGACACTTCCACCTTGGAAAGTCCTGCTGCACAACGATGACACTTCGGAAATGGGCGATGTTGTCACCACCATCGTCGAGTTGACCCCGCTCAATGCCCAAGACGCCATGGACCGCATGATGGAAGCCCACAACACCGGCGTGGCCCTCGTCCTGGTCACCCACAAAGAACGGGCCGAGCTGTACCAGGAGCAGTTCACCAGCAAAGGCCTGTGCGTCACGATCGAGCCGGACGACGTGTAAACACAGAAACAACAAATACTTACGTATAACGCCGATCTGCTAAGGTCGGCGTTTTTTCTTGGCCTTTCGTATCTCGTATGGCAAATCCGGTACGAACTGCGCGCCCCTAAAACTCGACAACGCAAAGACCTGCCAAATCGTAACCACGTCCACACAAAACGCAATTAACAGTGCATGCGTATTATTTTCCAGCATCACGCTCATCGGTTGAGCATCCTTCCCGGAACTGCGGAGAATTTGCGTAAGCTCTTTTGTAGTGTAGCTTTATGTAAAGGAGCGACGCGATGAAATTGATCGTTTTTTACCTGTTTTTGGCAGCCGCGCTCGGTTTGGGCAATGCTCAATTCACCCATGCGCAATCCTCAACGTCTGCCGAATCCCCCAAACCGAATACCGTAGCAAAACCCGACACCAAAGCCGCCGAAGATCTCTTTAAGTCCATCTACGGCATGGAGTTGGAACGCGTCACGCGCTCACCCGGCATGACCGATGACCTTGAATTCGCCGCAAAACTACTGGACGCCACCAAACTCGCCACAGGCCAGCAAGCACTCGTAAGCCTCATGCTTGAAAAGGTTTACACACTTGCAATACGCCATCCAAAGGGTCTGGATACCGCGATCAAGGCCATGCAAAGACTGGCGGAGGTGGACAAAACCAGATCAGCCGAAGCACACAGTCGACTCATCATCCTCGCCGAACGCAAATTCCGAACCTCACGCAGTTCTGAACGGCTCCAAGCCGCCTATCTTCTACTCGATTACCTCCTCGCCGCCGCCGATTCGCACGCGACCTCCGGCGATTTCACTTCCGCCGCCGCAAGCTATCGCAAAGCCCTCCCAATCGCCATCATGACCAAATTCGATCGTCTCAAGGAGTTAAAGCAGGCAATCGAGTACATCACCAGCCGCCAGCGCAGCCAGACTACGCTCAAGATGCTGAAAATGAGGCTGACACGCAATTCTTCAGATACCGCCACCGCAGAACAGATCATGCGTGTCTATCTCGTCGAATACGATTTACCCGCCAAAGCCCTCCCATTCGCCAACATCAGCGCGAATGTCAAGGCCAAAAAGCTCCTGCCTCACGCCGTCTCCCCCGTCGCCCAACTTTCCGAAGACATCAGCCTCGAACTCGCGGACTGGTACCGTACGCTCGCCATGAGTGCCGCCCCGCAGTACCGCGCCGCCCTATACACCCGCGCCAAGGCATACTACGAACGTTTCACCGAATTGCATCATGCCGACGATTCCGCCGCAGCGCGCACAAGACTTACGTTGTTACAAATCAACAACGCCCTGAAAAACTTGAAAGGCACACCCAATCCCATCGCCGCGCTTCGCGGCGATGGCAACCGAATTTTCAACGGCCGCGACCTGACCGGATGGAAAGTCGCACACGGACTCAGCGAAAGCTGGACCGTCATCGACGGCACACTCACCGGACGAGCGAAAGTCGATTCCGACAACCGTAAACATCGCGGAGACTCGGCCATCGCGACCCTGAATTCCTACGGCGACGCAGTCATTCGATTCGAGTATGCCCTCGGCGTCAACAGTTGGGGCGCCATCGCATTTCGTGGCGACCCGCTACGCAATTCCGCCAAATTACCCTTCGGCAAACAGCCCACACGAACCAAATCTCCCTCCAATGCCCAATACATGGCCTTTGGTTACTTTCAAAAACCCAAAGAGAGACCCGCCCGCCAGTGGAACTCCGTCATAATCGAGACCCGTGGCAATTCCGTCAAAATCACCGTTAACGGGGACGTCATCGCCGCCCACGCCGTTCAACAACGCTCAGATTCCCGAAAACGTGACAATCGAGACAAAAAAGACAGACCTGCCGAAAAACTGGATAAGAACGCCCGTCGAGCGTTGGCATACCTCAATAAGTCTTTCAAAGCATCAGGCGTGGTCGCGTTTCATGTTTTTGCAGGCGAGATTCGATTCAGACGTATCACCGTCGAAAACCTACCTTCGAAGACCGAATCGAAAGGTTGATGAACGAACCGCCTCACGATGCGGAATAGCCCCTCGTAGAACAAATCGAGGACTGACCAATCGACTGATCGTGGTACCTGGCCTTGAATCGCAAATTCATGTACCTGTCCCACAACGACCACAAACTATGCTAGAATAGTACGTACACTAGGCAAACAAACGACGATCTGGCTTTCCGTTACGAAGCCAAACGTGAATAGTGGATGCCAACACCGAAGTATTGTCGATAAACCCTGAGTGCATCGTTAGAAACGGATGTGACGGACGCGGAGTATTAGTGCATGCTGAGTATTAGCGATCCGAGACCCAACAAGACGTGTGAAGGCTACGGTCGCCGTGAATTCTTACGCGTCGGCACATTGGGAATGGGCCTTGGAATGTTTGGCCTTGAACCGCTGTTGAGAATGGCGGAGGCCGGAAGTAACGGAAACGGCGACGGAGCTGTGCGCAAAAAGAGTGTCGTTTTGCTGTTCCTGAACGGCGGACCGCCCCATATCGAGTTTTTCGACCCCAAGATGACCGCGCCAAGCGAATACCACAGCATTTCCGGCGAAGTCAAGACCAAAATCAAGGGTGAGACCTTCGGGGGAACATTTCCAAAGCTGGCCAAGATGACGGACAAGCTGGCCGTCGTACGGTCCTTTGCAAGTGGGAACGGCGGGCATACCTACGAGAAGGTATCCAGCGGGGATAACGAATTGAAAGCGGCGATGGGCGCGGTCTATGCCCGTGTGGTTGGAATCAACCGCCAGGATACGGGCATGCCGACCAATACGTTAATACTGCCCGAAGCGGTCAGGCCCGATTTGAAGCTTGGCCGCAACTTTGAGACCAATGCCCTTCCGACCATGACGGATCCCGGTTCGCTCGGTGCGACTTATCGAGCGTTTAATCCGTCGGGGGGCGGCGAACTGCAACAAGACATGCAGCTCCGCGTCACCCCAAAACGTTTAGCCGATCGTCGCTTATTACTCCGCCAGGTGGATCACATCAAGCGCCAGGCCGATGCCGGCGGCGCCCTGGCGGGCGCTGATAAGTTTCATCAGCAGGCGTTTGATGTGATCACCGGCGGCGTAGCCGATGCATTCGATCTCTCGAAGGAAGATCCCAAAGTTCTCGCTCGCTATAACACGACCAAACTGTTTGATGCGAAAAAACTCCAAAGATGGGGTGATATGCGTCGAGCGACCAATCTGTTGGGACACCAGATGTTGCTGGCACGAAGATTGTGCGAGCGCGGCTGCGGGTTCGTGACCGTATCAGATTGCGGATGGGACTACCACGCCAACAACAACAGTCCGAAGAACATGGCTGGTCTCTGGCCCATGGGCGGGCAAGTAGATCATGCGGTCAGCGCGTTCCTGGAAGATATACATCAGCGTGGGTTAAGCGACGATATTCTCCTGATCGTCACTGGCGAAATGGGTCGCTCTCCGAAGCTGAACGGCGGCGGCGGTCGCGACCACTATGGGAGCATGACCAGCCTCCTGGTGGCAGGCGGCGGGCTTAAAATGGGTCAAATCATCGGAAAATCAGACCATCTCGCCGCGAAACCGGCGACGACGCCTTACGGCCCCAAACATCTGTTTGGCACGATTTTGCACACGTTATTCAATGTAGGCGAATTGCGCGTGCGGGATGGCTTGCCGCGTGATTTGATCACAGTGCTTGAAAAGGCGGCGGGAATCCCGGAATTATTTTGATCAGGCCCGGGAAGCTGATATATCGAGCTAAAAGAGTACGATTTGACACCACGGGCGGTGTGATTAGAAGGCGCGTCGAGAGTTAGTGCGGCGTGTCGCGCATCAAGCTGGAGCAGGTTTATGCTAAAGATCATGGGCGACGGGCAGCGATTGTGTGACGGGATGACGCGTCGTGAAGCCATCCGCATGGGGGCATTGGGCGTGGGTGGTCTGAGCCTGCCCAATCTGTTGGCGGCGGAAGAAAAAGCGGGGATCAAGAAATCTAACAAAGCAATCATCATGGTTTACATGGTCGGTGCTCCGCCGCATCAGGACATGTATGACCTGAAAATGGACGCCCCGGCGGAGATCCGCGGGGATTTTCGCCCGATCAAAACCAACGTGAAGGGAATTGAAATCTGCGAGCATCTTCCGCGCATGGCGAAGATGATGGATAAATTCACGCCGCTACGTTCGGTCTACGGCTCGCCAAACGGGGCGCATGACAGCTATATCTGCTATACCGGCCGGAAAAAGCCGGGTGAGATACGCGGAGGCTGGCCAAGCGTTGGATCCATGGTGTCGAAGGTTTTGGGCCCGCGTGAACCAGCTATACCCGCTTTTGTAGGATTGGCGCCCGATGCGGGACATCCGCCCTATGGGTCGCCGGGCTTGCCGGGCTTTCTGGGGACGGCTCACGCGGCGTTTCGACCCAGCGGGCAGGTCGGAAAGGACATGGTACTGAAGGGGATCAATGCAACTCGCCTGGGAGATCGTCGCAAGCTATTGCAGTCATTTGATCAGTTTCGGCGCGAAGCGGACAGAAAACGCGCGATGTCCGGGATGGATGTGTTGCAGGAACGGGCGATGGATATTTTGACATCGAGTCGACTGGCCAAAGCGCTGGACCTGTCGAAGGAATCCAAGAAGACGCTCGACCGATATGGGAAGGGTGATCCGAAAAAACACGCGGATGGAGCGCCATTGAATTTGCAACACTTCCTGCTGGCCAGGCGATTGGTCGAGGCGGGCGTTCGCGTGGTGACGTTGAATTTTGGGCGATGGGATTTCCACAGTCATAATCACCGTTCTTTAAAGAATAAGTATTTGCCACTGTGGGACCAGGGTTTGACGGCCTTAGTGGAGGATTTGCATACTCGGGGAATGGATAAGGATGTGTCGGTGGTGGCATGGGGCGAGTTTGGGCGGACGCCGAAGATCAATAAGGATGCGGGTCGGGACCACTGGCCGCGTGTCGGCGGTGGAATCGTGGCGTGTGGTGGCATGAAGACAGGGCAGGTGATTGGAGCGACGGATCGACTCGGTGGTGAGATTGCCGATCGGCCCGTCCATTTTGGTGAGGTGATTGCGTCACTTTATCACCAGATGGGGATCAACCCCAATGAGACGACGGTGAATGATCTCCAGCAACGGCCGACTTACCTGGTGGACGGATGGAAGCCGATGCCGGAGTTGGTGTGAAACGAATAAGAATGCGATTTATATGAGAAGGCCGCTCTTGCGAGCGGCCTTTTTTTGTCTGCATAGGAGTTGAGATGTTTAGATTGCGCTTACCTCGGTGAGGAGATCAGCGGGTTGTAGGGGGTCTGGGGTTGGGGGTTGGGTCTCCGTTCGGGCGTCGTTGGGGATGGCGATTTGGTTGAAGGATTTGCCGATGGCGGCGAGGAGGAGGTTGAGGTCGGTTTGGTCGACGGATT
>JANQQT010000013.1 GCA_028284925.1 Phycisphaeraceae bacterium
CGTACAACCCCCCCGCGCCTTCCCTAAAGGCTCCCTCCCCAACGACAACCGCCTCCAACCCCTCCGCACACTCAATAGCTACCACCCCTTCAAACAAGTCAACTCAAAAGAACAATGGGCCAAACGCGCCGCCGAACTCCGCCGCCGAATGAAAGTCGCAGTCGGCCTATACCCCCAACCCACCAAAACCCCCCTCAACCCCACCATCCACTCCAAAGTCGACCGCGGCGAATACACGGTCGAAAAGGTCTACTTCCAGTCCTTCCCAGGCCACTTCGTTACCGGTTCACTCTACCGACCCAAAACCCCCTCCAAATCAAAACACCCCGCCATCCTCACCCCCCACGGTCACTGGGGCAACGGCCGATTCCACGACCACGGCGCCTCCAATGTCAAGAAAGAAATCCAATCCGGCGCAGAACAATTCCCCATCGGCGGAAGACACCCACTCCAGGCACGATGCGTACAACTCGCTCGCATGGGCGTCATCGTCTTCCACTACGACATGATCGGCTACGCCGACTCCATCCAGATCAAACACCGACCCGGCGTCCGCAAACACATGAATACCGACAAGGACTTCGGCTTCTTCTCACCCAAAGCCGAACTCCGATCACAAACCACCATGGGACTCCAAACCTGGAACTCCGTACGTGCCCTCGACTTCATCCTCTCACTTCCCGATGTCGATCCCAAACGCATCGGCGTCACCGGCGCATCAGGCGGCGGAACTCAAACCTTCATGCTCGGAGCCATCGACTCCCGCCCCGCCGCACTC
Organism: Phycisphaeraceae bacterium; assembly: GCA_028284925.1. Classification (GTDB taxonomy): domain Bacteria; phylum Planctomycetota; class Phycisphaerae; order Phycisphaerales; family Zrk34; genus JANQQT01. The sequence goes on from JANQQT010000013.1 coordinate 779, forward strand.
TTCCCCGCCGTCATGGTCTCCACCGCCATGCAGGGCGGCTGCACCTGCGAGAACGCCCAATACCTCCGCATCGACGCCGGCAACATCGATATCGCCGCACTCGCCGCCCCGCGCCCGCTCGGCCTCACCGCGGCAAACGACTGGACAAAGGAAATGCAAACCAAAGGCTACCCCGACCTCAAAAAACTCTACACCACACTTGGATACCCCGACCACCTCACCTTCGCGCCCTTCATCCACTTCGGCCACAACTACAATTCCGTCTCCCGTCACGTCATGTACAACTTCATGAACAAACACCTCAAACTCAACCAACCCGAGCCCAAAGAACGCGATTACAAACCCCTCTCACGAAACGAATACTCCGTCTGGAACGAAAAGCACCCCAAACCCACCGGAAACCAGGTCGGTGACCCCCATGAACGCGCCCTCGTCAAATGGTGGGACAACGACAACAAAAAACAACTCAGAAAACTCACACCCAAAAACAAAAAATCATTCGCCAAATTCAAGACCATCGTCGGCAGCGCATTCGCCACCATCATCAACCGCAACATCACACAAGTCGGCAAGATCAAACACGATGTCATCACCAAAACCAAAACCGATGACCACATCATCATGGCCTGCACACTCACCAACGATTCCAAAAAAGAGCAACTCCCCACACTCTTCATCCACCCCGCCAACAACTGGAACAAACAGGTCGTCATCTACCTCCACAAAGAAGGCAAATCCGCCCTCCTCGACAAGAACAACAACCCCACGCCGCCCATCGCCGCCCTCCTCAAACAAGGCTTCAGCGTCGTCGGCGTCGACCTTCTCTACCAGGGCGAATTCAACAAGGATGGCAAAGCTCCAAAGTACGCCCGCACCATCCATACTCGTCGCGGTGATCAGGACTGGCACCGCTACGCAGGCTACACCTTTGGCTACAACCAACCCCTCTTCACCCAGCGCGTCCACGATGTCCTCTCCGTCATCGCCTTCATCGCCCACGATGATCACGGCGCCCAACAAATCAACCTCTTCGCACTTCACGGAACCGGCCACATCGCCGCCGCCGCACTCACCCAAGCCGATGGCCGTGTCAACAAAGCCGTCATCAACACCCACCGCTTTCGCTTCAACAAACTTAAACGCTTCGACGATCTCGACTTCCTCCCCGGAGCCGTCAAGTTCGGCGACCTCCCCGCCATCCTCGCACTCTCCGCCGGACAAAAAATACTCCTCGCCGGCGAAGGCAAATCCATTCCCAAACTCACCGCCGCCGCTTTCAAGGCTTCAGGCCACCCCGATCAACTTACCCTGACCACCGCCAAAGGTGACAAGCTCGAATCCGAGGCGCTCCAGTTTATCTCCAGATAAGGCCATACCCATGCGACCACTCTCCTGCTTGGCTGCCATCACCATCCTCCTCGCGACTACCTTCGTCCTCGCTGTAAAACCCGCCTCTCCTCCCCCCAATCACCGCCCACCCTCATCCGATGCCGATCTCAAGTTCTGGCTCGCCAACATGGTCCAATACCACAACTTCACCACCTCCGAGATTACCGCAGCGACCGGACTAACCCCAAATCAGATCGCCGCCGCGCAAAAGAAATTCAATATTTATCCCAAGTCCAAGCCTGTTCGACCCAAAAACGCCCCGCTGAACATCCTTCCCTACCCCGGTGGCAGACACCCGCGCATCGGCTTCCTCGACGGCGCCATCCGCCCGCAACGCGAAACCAAGTTCTCCGTCTTTCTCCCCCACGATCCCAGACAATACATCGTCCTCGACATCCCCGAAGCCATCTGGTCAAACCTCGGCCTCACCTACCTCGCCCACACACACATCCCCACCATTTTCGATAAGAAAAAAATCACACTTAACAGACTCGAATGGACGCGGCACAAATCTTCCGCACTCTCCATTACACGCAAACTCCCCAACGGCATCACCTTCACCACCCGGGTCGTTCCCACCTCCGCCGCCGTCCACATGCAGATCAAACTTACCAATGGCACAAAAGCAAAACTCTCAGGTCTCCGTGTCCAGAACTGCGTCATGCTCAAAGGCGCGCCCTCATTCATCGATCCCAACCACCTCAAACTTAAAAGAGGCTCCCGCCTTAAGACAACCATTCGAAAACCCTATGTGGCTTACCCCGCACAACACGGCGACAAAAGCCATTGGATCATCACCGCTTGGGAACCCTGCCTTAACCCCTGGTCAAACCCGCCCTGCCCCTGCCTGCACTCCGATCCCAAATTCCCCGATCTCCCTCCAGGTCAAACCGGAGTCATTCGAGGCATACTCACCTTCTACAAAGGCAATGACATCCACGCCGAATTCAAAAGACTCGACGCAACCAATTGGCACAAGTCTCCCTTCCCCAAAATAAATTAGTGCTTTCTCCCTTGTGCAATCGCGCCCTTTCATAAACAATGCACGCATGACAGACTCATCAAAACCAAATACGGACAACGATAACATCAGCGAAGCGTCCGAACCACCACCGCGCGACCACTGGGTCGGTTTCGACCTCGGCGGCACCAAAATGCTCGCCGCTATCCTTAACCAACAATTTGAGGTCGTCGCGCGCGAACGCAAAAGAACAAAGGGCTATCGCGGTGCAACCATCGGCCTCGCCCGCATGATCCAGGCCATCAAAGACGCCCTCGAAGAGGCCAATCTGCAACCAGACCGCATCGCCGGCATCGGTGTCGCATGCCCCGGGCCGCTCAACCTCGAAAAAGGCGTCATTCTCGACGCCCCAAACCTCGGCTGGCGGCGCGTACCGGTCAAGAAAAAACTTGAAGCGGAGTTCGGTTGCCCTGTCCACATCTGCAACGATGTCGACGCCGGCGTCTATGGGGAATACCGCTTCGGCGCAGGCCGGGACTCTCGATGCCTCATCGGCGTCTTCCCCGGTACGGGCATCGGTGGCGGATGCGTGTTCAAGGGTGAACTCTTCACCGGGCGAAACTCCTCCTGCTTCGAAATCGGACACATGCCCTTCATTCCCTCCGGCCCCATCTGTGGCTGCGGAACACCCGGACACCTCGAAGCCGTCGCCAGCAGACTCGCCATTTCATCCGCCGCCTCCGCCGCCGCCTACCGCGGCGACGCCCCAAACCTCCTCGAAAATTGCGGCACCGATATTGCCAACATCCGCTCCGGCGCGCTCCGTGACTCTATCGCGGCGGGGGACATCACCGTCGAAAAAATAGTCCGCCAGGCCGCCCAACATCTCGGCGCCGCACTCTCCGGAATCATCCACCTCCTCTCCCCCGACACCATCGTCCTAGGCGGCGGACTCGTCGAAGCCATGCCCGAAATCTACCTCACAGAAATCACCAAAACCGTCAGACAAAACCTCATGCCCGCATTCCTCAAAACCTACACCATCCTCCCCGCCAAACTCGGCGACGACGCCTCCGTCAAAGGCGCCGCCGCCTGGGCACAACACCAGTCGCAACAATCCACCTAACCCCACTCTCCCTCCCAACATCTAACTCCCAACTCCC
>JANQQT010000032.1 GCA_028284925.1 Phycisphaeraceae bacterium
CCACCCCGAAACCGGCCGCCGTTCCGTCAAAATCACCTGGAAATCGCCCGCCCCAAAGACCCTCGACCTCTACCCCAACACCCTCCACTCAACAATCGAACTCAAAGACATCAAATTCCAAAACAAAAAGAACACCACCATCGTCTCATGGACAACCTTCATCCACGATAAAAAAGCTCTCCCCAAATCAGGTCAAATCCCCGCACTCCTCGTCGTCAATCCAACCGTCCCCCCTTACAGATCATTCAAACTCAATCTCACCGTCCTCGACCCCTCCCAAAAATAATCCCGACCACACCCTACCCCCTGCAATAATCCACCAACTTCGCGTCACCCTTATACCGGAAATACGTTATCATACGCCCTCACAAAAAACACCCAAGAGAAAGCCACACCATGAACGACCAGAAACAAAACCTCCTCTTCCTCTGCACCGGTAACTCCTGCCGCTCACAAATGGCCGAAGGCTTCGCCAAAACTCTCCTGCACGAACAATACAACGCCTTCTCCGCAGGCATCGAATGCCACGGCAAAAACCCCTACGCCGTCAAGGTCATGGCCGAACTCGATATCGACATCTCAAACCAGGAATCCCAAAACGTCTCCGACCTGGACCACATCCACTTCGACCACGTACTCGCCGTCTGCGCACACGCCCATGAAAACTGCCCCACCTTCCCCGGCGCCACCAACGTCCTCTGCGTTCGCTTCGACGATCCCCCCAAACTCGCCGCCAACGCCAAAACCGAAGAAGAAAAACTCAACGCGTACCGCAAGGTTCGCGACGAAATCAAACAATTCATCGCCACACTCCCCACCCGTCTCGCCCCCGTCACTTGATTATTCCAATCGCCCCCCCCATCATGCCCTCATGGGCGACCAACCGCTAGATCAACATACCTCCCCCATCCTCGATGCGCCCCAACCCCTTACCCTCGCCACCCCCATCCAGTTCGCCCCTAACGTAGGCCAACGCCGCGCAGACCTCTTCCAAAAACTCAACATTCGCATCATCGCCGACCTCATCAAACACATCCCGCATCGCTACGAATACAACGCCGGCACCCTCCCTATCAACCAACTCCAAAAAGATGCCACCGCCACCGTCCGCGCACTCGTCGTCAACTGCCGTTGGGTCGGCCCGCCCTCCCGCTTCTCCAAACAAAAAGGCCGATTCGAACTCGCCGTCGAGGACCAGTCCGGCCGCCTCGACATCGTCGCATTCAACGCCGCTTATCTACGCGACAAAGTCAAACCCGGCCGCGAAGTCATCGTCTCCGGCAAAGTCACCCTCTACAACGCCGTCTCCCAGATGGTCAACCCCAAAATCACCATCATCAACGATGACAACCCGCCTCCCTCCGATGAATGGGCCACAGAACGCTACCGCCCCATCTACCCCGCCACCGAATCCCTACCCTCCCCAGAAATCGAACGCATCATCCGCAAGACCCTTCCCCTCGTCGCCCACGAAATTGAGGACCACTTCGACGCCCCCTACCGCGACCGCCGCAACCTCCCAACACTCCGCGACACCTACCAGACTCTTCACGCCCCCCAATCAGAGGAGGACGTCAAGACTGCCCGCCGACGCCTCGCCTACGATGAACTCCTCCTCCTCCAGCTCGGCTTCGCCGTCAAGAGAAAACATACCCACCTTGAACTCGAAGCCCCAGCCCTACGCTACTCTGATGCCATCGACCAACACATCCGCTCACGCTTCCCCTTCATCCTCACCGATGCCCAGGACAACGTCATCCGTCAAATCACGACAGACCTCCAGAAATCCTCCCCCATGAACCGCCTCCTCCAGGGAGACGTTGGCTCAGGCAAGACCATCGTCGCCCTCTACGCACTCCTCCTCGCCGTCACATCCGAAAAACAGGGCGCCCTCATGGCGCCAACCGAACTCCTCGCAGAACAACACTTCCTCTCCATCTCACAAATCCTCGCCGAATCCGATGTCAAAATCACACTCCTTACCGGCTCACTCACCAAACCCCAACGCACCGCCGCCCTCTACGACATCGAAAAAGGCAACACCGACATCGTCATCGGCACACACGCCATCCTCACCGAATCCGTCAACTTCAAAGACCTCGCCGTCACCATTATCGACGAACAACACCGATTCGGCGTCGTCCAGCGCGCCGCACTCAAAGCAAAAGCAAACCACCAACAAGCCGCCCCGCACACCCTCGTCATGACCGCAACCCCCATCCCCCGAACACTCTCCCTCACCGTCTTCGGCGACCTCGATGTCTCCACCATCGACAAACTCCCCCCCGGACGCAAACCCATCACCACCAAACGCGTCACACCCGACAACGCCGACAAAGTCTACCAATACACCGCCGAACAACTTCAAAAAGGACGCCAGGCCTACATCGTCCTACCCACCATCGATGAAAACGACTCAGGCCTAAAAGCCGTCCGAACCCACGCCGACCAACTCAACAAAACCCACTTCAAAGGCCTCAACATCGCCATTATCCACTCCCAGATCAAACGCGAAGCACGACAACGCCTCATGCAACACTTCCGCGATGGAAAATACCACGCACTCATCGCAACCACCGTTATCGAAGTCGGCGTCGATGTCCCCAACGCTTCCATCATGATCGTCGAACATGCCGAACGCTTCGGCCTCGCACAACTGCACCAACTCCGTGGACGCGTCGGTCGAGGCAAAGACAAATCACTCTGCGTCTTCATCGCCGACCCCACCACCGAAGACGGCGAACAACGCCTCGCCGCAATCACCAACTCCACCGATGGCTTCAAAATCGCCGAAGCCGACCTCAAAATCCGCGGCATGGGCGAACTCGTCGGATCAAAACAATCAGGACTACCCCCACTTCAAATCGCCGACCTCACCACACACTTCGATCTCCTCCACCTTGCCAAACGCGATGCCGATTCACTCGTCGACGATGACCCCAAACTCATCAAACCCTCCCATGAACTCCTCCGAAAACGACTCATCAAACAATACGGCAAAGCCCTCGGCCTCGCCGACGTCGCCTAAATACCGCCACTCCCCTGACTCTCCGATCCAACCACTTCTTCGCCTCCCTTACCCATCATCCGAATGAAACCCTCCAAAAATACACCGCCGCAAAAGCCAAGCAGGACATATTCACTCGTCCTCGGCTCATATTTCATGAAAACCAATTGCACCGTCGCAAACAACAACACAAACACGCTGCAAGCAACTCTGCGCCTCCACATCATCTCCAACCAAATCCTCAAGGAACTCTCATCCTTCTTCATACGACAAACCGTCCATTTCCCACCCGTCCTCCGCCACACAACGATACAAAACCCCCGCCGCAAGGTTGCGACGCACGACCTCTTTTTCACTCACAAGTCGCCCCTACCGCTGCCCTCAATTAATCCTCCTCCGCCACTTTCTTCCCATCCACCCCACCCAATTCCTTCCGCATCTTCGCCCGCATCTGCTTCGCCCGATCAATCAAACCCTCAGGACTGATTTCCCCCGCCTTCTCCAATACAAAATGCCACTCCAGCTTAACCTTGTTATTCGGTATCATCTCCGCAATCAGGTCAGGCCCGGGTGCCTCCCACAACGGAGCCTTCGTCTCCTTACCCGTCTCCAGTGTCGCATACCCTTCCTTCTCCAACCGCACATCATAAACACCATAAAACGTAAACGGCACAGTCGTCGGCGTCCGACCAATCTCTTCATCATTCAAATGAACCAGCGCACCCGGCGGATCACTCGTTATCGTCAGCGTCCGTTCCACACAACCCACACCCGTCCCCCCCACAAGAATCATCCCTAAACAAACCAACGCTTGAAATCCGTTTCGTTTCATATCCACAATTCTAATCCTTTGCCGCCATTAACGCCAATCGGCCATTCACGCCCCATAACCCCAATTCTCACACCCCAACACCATCAATCAAATTCATCACCCCGGAACGTCGAACCAAGATAAGTCTTCTTCACCAGCTCATCATTAATCAATTCCTTAGGCGGCCCCTCCCGCAACACCTTCCCATCATCCAGAATATACGCCCGGTCACAAACCTCCAGCGTCCTCTGCACATTATGATCCGTCACCAGAATCGCAATATTCTGCTCATCCCGCAACCGCGAAATCTCCACCTGCAATTCCTCCACCGCCACCGGATCAACCCCCGAAAAAGGCTCATCCAGCAAAATCAAACTCGGCTCCGTAATCAATGCCCGCGCAATTTCCAACTTCCGCCTTTCACCACCACTCAACGTCCTCGCATGCTGCTTCGCCAGCTTCGCCAGATCAAACTGTGCCATCAACCGCTCCGCCGTCTCCTTCTGATCCGCCTTCGACATCGGACGGGTCTCCAGAATCGCCTTCAAATTCTGCTCAACCGTCAACCGCTGAAAAATACTCGGCTCCTGCGACAGATACCCCATCCCCAACCGCGCCCGCTTATACATCGCATGACGCGAAACATCATGCCCCTCAAAAACCACCTGACCCTGATCAGGCGTTATCATCCCAATCGTCATACGAAACGACGTCGTCTTCCCCGCACCGTTCCTACCCAGTAGCCCAACAATCTCCCCCTGATCCACATGAAAACTCACCCCATCCACCACCGTACGCTCCCCATACTTCTTCACCAGATTCTGTACTTTCAAAATAACCATGTGCAGATCATAGCAATCCCCAACCAAACGTAAACCTCACACAAACTTTCTCCCAAACCCCCTCCCCATACTCTCCCACACCTACCGACACGCCGCGTGTATATGACACCTACGCCAATTCCGGGGGCGTCGGGGGCGCGCCGCGGAAAACAAAGAATTCGCACGCCCCAAAAACCACCATCCTCCTTATACCTCCATCAAAGAAAACTCCCTCCACCACACAACCTCCCACGCCTGTCAACCTAAATCAACCCCCCAAAACAAGCCACGACCGTCAGCGAGCGGCGCGTCGCAGAAATCAGAGAACCTGCGCCCACCAACGTGTCCGCAACCGCAATCCTCACTCAACTCCTCCCTCGCCTCCACAACTCGTACAACATAAATACACAAAACCCCTCTATCAACAACACATACCCAATCCCCGAGTACCACGGCCTATCCCCATAATAATTCGTCATAAAAAACGCAAAAAGAATAACCACCGCCGCCACCACACAAACCACCATCATCGGCCAATACAAAAACCCCCACACCTCCTTACCACTCTTGTCCAGTTCCTCAAAACACCGCCTGTAAGCCTCCAACAACTCCCCCGCAAGTTCCTCCAGCGACTCTCTCTCCTGTCCTTCATCAAAATACCCAACCTCTTTGTTCCAGAAATAAACCCCCGATCTCGAATCATCCACATCCACTGCAAAATAACTCCCGGCTCCCCACTCCCCAACCACCAAATACTCCGCGGGCCAGTCCATCCCATCCGCCTCCCGAACCTCTCGATTCATCCGAATCACCTCTTCCGCCGAAATCAGATAACTGATCAATTCCCGCTCCTTCCTTTTCCTCATACGCCCTCAACCTCTCCGGATACCCCAACACAAACGCTCGATAATACCCCGGCGCCTCAATCCCCAACGCCTCCTCAATCTTCAACAAATCCGCTT
>JANQQT010000051.1 GCA_028284925.1 Phycisphaeraceae bacterium
AACCCCCGTTCCACCAGGTGATCAATCGCCGCCTCCACCACCAATCGATCGTCACACCGCACAATCGGCACTTTCCCCTCATTCGTCTCCCCCAGATTAATCGTCGGTCGACCGCACCCCAGAATCTCCTCCAACTGCCCCACCGTACGCGTCCTCGCAATAATCCCATCCCCCTCCCACCCCGACAACCACTCCGGCATCGGCGTATCCAGATCACGCTCCTCAATCGACATCGTCCACGGCCCATGAACCTGCGAATACCGATTAATCCCAATCAACAGATTCCGCCCGAACGCCTTCGAGGTCTCAATCAGCAACGCAATATGCGGCAATTTCCTCATACAAAATCCTATCCCACACACTCAAAAGTGTCGCAAAAGTATAATAATATTGCGCAATATATCATTGTGACCCCAACTACCCATCTCTTAAAATAGACAAAATGGAAAAATACCCATTAAACAGAGAGGTGATCAAATGAACTCAATCGTGAACAGAATCATACCCATACTGGCTATAACACTCTGCTTCCTAGCCACCTCATCGGCCGTCGCGGACCTTACTGGCTACCGAAACGCGGTCAACGCCCAACCCTCACTCCTCAGCTTCTATACCTTCGAAAACAACTTCAACGACGCCACCGGAACCCACAACGGAACCGGCGTAAACAACGCCGTCTTCGGCACGGGCGTGGCAAATTCAGGCGATTTTGCCCTCTCCGTCAACGCCGATGGCTACGTCGACCTCGGCAATTCCACCGACTTCCACTTCGCCGACAACTCCGGAACCATCTCCGCATTCCTCAAACCCTCATGGAACGCCGGCGGCGCTCCCGCCAACCCTGGCTGGTTCGGTACACGTACCGATACCCCCCACGCCAGCCGCTACTCCCTCCATGTCAGAAACCAACTTAACGCCCTCGACAAATATTCCTCCGGTGTCGGCGTCGCCAACGCCGGCGCAACACTCGTCACCAACGAATGGGCCCACGTCGCCATCGTCATTGACGGCGGCGTCTCCACCTTCTACCTCAACGGCCAGCCCCTCAACATGGCCGGCAACAACGGAGCACTCGGAGGAACAAACGCCTCCACCACCACTCAAATCGGCGCGTCTGCTCCCACCAACGCCAACGAAATGTGGCGAGGCTCCATCGATGAACTCGCCGTATACAACGATGCGCTCTCCGCAAACGACATCCTTGCCCAATACAACGCATTCAATGACGTCCCTCCCCCTCCTCCACCGCCCGTCACCGACACCATCCTCTCCTGGACCTTCGAAGGTGATGGCAGCGGCACACTCGCCGACACTACCGGCGCCGTCCCGTTCTCACTCGTCCTCGATGGCGGTACCGCATTCGATCGCGATTCCGATGGCGATCCCTCCCAACCCATCCGTTACGATGAATCCGATGCCAACAACCCCCAGGGTGGCGGTGCCTGGCTCGTACGTTCCGATTATGCCCGCGAAGACGGCCAATCCAACAAACCCGGTGACAATCCCCAGGGCATCCTCGAAACGTCGGCATTTACACTCGCCGCCAATGCCTCCGTCGAATTCGATACCGGCGGCGCAGGCGGCGTCTTCCAGGTGGTCGAAGCAGGCACCAATCAGGTACTTGCCGAACACATCGCCAACCATCGCTCAGTCTCCCTGACCCACATCGTCATGGACCTCTCCGACCACGCCGGCAAGTCCGCCTATTTCCGAATCCACGACAACGTTTCCGGTGGCTGGGGACACATCGCCATCGACAACATCAATTACAAAGGCTCCAACATCATCCCGGAACCAACCTCACTCGCACTGATCTCTCTCGCCTCGACCATCCTCATTCGCCGCCGCCGCTGATTACAACCCAAACTCAAAGTCGATCACTCTCTCGACCCTTGTGCGTGGATGCGGTCGAACACTCTCGCCGCATCCACCACCCGTGGTCTGGATACAAAAGCACGAACTGACCCTTACCCAGCGCCAGGAAAAAAATCACAACTTGCTCAATTGAGGAGACGGCCACGTGAAGTCAATCTTTCCAGTCAAGAAAAGGCCTGCCAAAAAACGAACCGCCGCATTCGACGATTCTCATCCAACATTCACCGCCCCTTCGCTCGAATCGCTCGAATCCCGCCTCCTGCTCTCCGCTGTCATCACCGAGTTCATGGCCTCCAACAGCGACACCCTCCTGGATGGAAATGGAGAATCCTCCGATTGGATCGAAATATCCAACAACGGCCTTGCCCCCATCGACCTCGACGGCTGGCATCTCACCGACGACCCCGATACCCTCGACAAATGGACATTCCCTTCCCAAACCCTCGACCCCGGCCAGTTCCTCATCGTCTTCGCATCCGGTGACAACACACCCGATCTGTCCGGAAACCTCCACACCAACTTCAAACTCGACGCCGATGGAGAATACCTGGCCTTAACCCGTCCCGACAACTCCATCGCCACTCAATTCGGCGATGCCCAGAATGACTTTCCCAATCAGCGCGAAGATATCTCCTATGGAGTCGGCCAGTCCACCACCTCCACCACCTTCATCGACGCCGACTCCCCGTTCCACTACCTTGTTCCCGACGCTGCCGATGATGCCAACTTCAATAACAACTGGCAGGGTGGCGACGAACCTGCCTTCAACGCCGCCGGAGGCCTGACCGACTGGACCGCCGGCACAGGTTTCCCCGCAGGATACGGAACACTTCCCGAAGGCCTTGGCGCATACCGGGCAGCCGTCATCGCCGAGCCATCCCTCCTTAGCCTGTATACCTTCGAGAGCGATACGACAGGCGCAGGTGGCGTCCTCGACTCCGCGGGCTCAGCTACCCACAACGGCACACTTACAGGCTCCGCCAATACATCCGCCGTCGGCGTGGGCAACGGAATCGATCGCGCACTCAGCATCTCCTCCGCTTCGCCCGGCTACGTAGACCTCGGCGTCATTTCCGATTTCAACTTCAACGACAACTCCGGAACCATCGAGGCATGGCTCCGCGCCGACTGGACACCCGGCACGGTCGGCTCAAATCCCTCCTTTTTCGCCAACCGATCCGGCTCCACACGCTACAGTCTCCACCTCCGAAACAACCAGGACCAGTTTGACATCTTCACCTCCGCAGGCAACGCCTTCGGCTACCCCAATCCTGCAGGCATCCAGGAATGGTTCCACGTGGCAACCGTGTTCGACAACGGTTCAGCAACCTTCTACGTCAACGGCGAATCACAGGGTTCCAGACCATACAGCTTTGGCCCAACCGGATCATCGACGCAGATCGGTTACTCCCTCGCCGGCTCCGAGTGGTTCCGCGGCGCAATCGATGAAGTCGCCGTTTACGCCGATGCTCTCTCCGCAAACGACATCCTCACCCACTACAATGCATTCGGCGGCATCGAACCCCCTCCTCCTCCGCCTCCCCCACCCCCACCGGCAGACTCCATTCTCTTCTGGGATTTTGAAGATGCCAATGGCACACTCGCCGACACTACCGGTGCCGTCGCATTCTCTCTAGTCTCCGGAAGCGGCACAGCCTTCGACCGCGATAACGACAACACACCCTCTCAACCCGTCCGTTACAACCAGACCGATGCCTCCAACCCACAGGGTGGCGACAACTGGTTTGTCCGATCCGATTTCGCACTCGAAGATGGCGTCAACAACAAACCCGGCGACGGCCCCCAGGGTATCCTCGAAACCACACCCTTCACCCTCGCCCCCGATGCCTCAATCGAATTCGACACCGGCGGCGCAGGCGGCGTCTTCCAGGTCGTCGAAGCCGGTACCAACCAGGTTCTCGCCCAGCACGTCGCCAACCACCGCTCGGTCGTCCTTACCCACGTCCAGCTCGACCTCACCGCACACGCCGGCAAGTCCATTTTCCTACGCATTCACGACAACATCTCAGGCGGCTGGGGACATATCGCAATAGACAACATCAACTACTCCGGAACTCAAAACAACCAGGGCAACGCGGACGCGCAAGAGGCGAGCGACGGTAGTGGGGCTGGTGGTGGAAACGCCAACGGTGATTTTCCCACGGACCTCACCACCGACCTTGCCGACACCAATTCCTCCATCTGGTTCCGCATCCCCTTTGACGTCTCCGATCCCGCCGACTTCGATTTCCTGAGTCTCTCCGCCAAATTCGACGATGGCTTCGTCGCATACATCAACGGTACGGAAGTCCTTCGTCAAAACGCAGCCGGCGCTCCCGATTCCCTCCTTACTTTCGACGCCGCCGCAACCGCCGAAAACGAAGCCGCCACAGCACAGATCTTCGACCTGACGTCACAACTTGCACCAGGCGGCTCGATTATCTCCGGCACAAACATCCTCGCCATTCACGCCCTCAACATCGCCGCCGATGACGACGATTTCTTCTTCCAACCCGAACTCACCGCACAGACCGTCGACACCCAATCCATCGCCTACTTCACCGACCCCACCCCCGGGGCGCCAAACGGTAACGGCTTCCTTGGCTTTGTCAAAGACACCAAATTCTCCGTCGACCGCGGCTTCTTCTCTGAATCTTTCCAGCTCGAAATCACATCCAATACGCCCGATACCCAAATCTTCTACACCACCGATGGCTCCGTCCCGTCCGAATCCAATGGCCAAACCTACAACGGTCCCATAGATATCTCCTCCACCTCCACCATCCGCGCCATCGCAATCAAAGATGGCTTCATTTCCACAAATGTGGACACCCAGACCTACATCTTCCTTGATGATGTGCTCAACCAGTCCCAAATGGACCCCGATATCGTCAACCATCCGATCTTTTCCCAAACCATCGCCGATGACCTCCGTGCCATTCCCACCGTCTCCATCGTCATGAACAACGCCGACATGTTCGGCCCACAGGGCATCCACTCCAACCCAGGCGCAACCGGCGATGCATGGGAACGCCCCCTCTCCCTCGAGTACTTCGACCCCAATTCCGAAAGCGAATTCCAGATCGACGCCGGCATCAGAATCCACGGAGCCGATGCTCGAAACCACAACAAAAAACCCTTCCGCGTCATCTTCCGCGAGGAATACGGCGCCTCAAAACTCGAGTTTCCGCTCTACGACGACTCTCCCGTAGACGTCTCCGACAAACTCGTCATCCGCCCCGGCGCCCACGACGCATGGACCAGCCCCCACGGCAACCAGGCGGACTCCGGCACCTACCTCCGCGATGAATTCCAGCGACGCACCCAACTCGCCATGGGCGGCCTCGCCCCGCGCGGACACTTCACCCACCTCTACATCAACGGACAATACTGGGGACTCTACAACCTCGTCGAACGCCCCGATGCCGACTACCTCGAGGAATACGTCGGCGGCGAAGAGGAAGACTGGGATGTCCTCAACTCCGATGCCCAGATCGTCGACGGCGACAAACAAGCTTGGAACACCATGATGGCCATCGCCAACGCCGGCGTCTCTTCCAACGAACAATACCTGCAACTCCAGGAATACCTCGACATCGACAACTTCATCGACGGTGTACTCGTCCGCATCTGGGCAGGTGACACCGACTGGATGCGCAGCGCAAACGAACCTCAAACCGGCAACCGTAACAAAAACTGGTACGCCGCCCGCGACCGAAACGATGGTCGCTTCATGCTCTTCACTTGGGATGCCGAGTTCGGCCTCGGCAAGGACCATCGCGATAATCGCGTCACCGACATTAACATCACCGATGTCGACCGCGCAGACTCACCCGCCCGCCTTTATTCCGCCCTCAAACAGAACGCCGAATTCCGTCTCCGCTTCGCCGATCGCCTACAGAAGCACATGTTCAATGGCGGCGCCCTCTCTCCCGAAGCTTCCCAGGCACGCTGGTTCGCCCTTGCCGCACAAATCGACAGCGCCATCGTCGCCGAATCCGCCCGATGGGGTGACAACAAAAACGCAAACGCCCCCTTCACACACACCACCTGGCAAAATGAAGTGAACTGGGTCGGCGACACCTTCCTCGCAAACCGTACCCAAACCGTCCTCCAGCAGTTCCAGGACATTAACCTCTTCCCCTCACTCGACGCCCCCATCACCCAACTCAACGGCCAACCCACAATCGCTTCGGACTTCGTCTCAGGCGACCAGCTCGCCCTCCTCAATCCCAACGCCCCCGATGGCCAGATCTGGTATACCCTCGATGGCCTCGACCCCCGCCTCCCCGCGGATGCAGGCACACTCACAACCCTCGTCGCCGAAAACGCCGTCAAATCCATCCTCGTCCCCACCATCGCAAACGGTGGAAACCTCCTGGGAACATCTTGGCACGGCGACCCCGCCGACGAACCTTTCAATGACGCCTCCTGGACCACCGGCACAGGCGCAATCGGCTACGATGAAAATCCAAACTACCTTCCACTCATCACCGACCCCAACTTCAATCTCGACACCGAGATGAACAACGTCAACACCTCCGTCTTCATGCGTATACCCTTCAACGTCACCGCCCAGGATCTCAACGACATCCAGTCCCTCTCCCTTCGCCTTCGCTACGACGATGGCTTCGTCGCATACCTCAATGGCGAG
>JANQQT010000056.1 GCA_028284925.1 Phycisphaeraceae bacterium
CCCACAAATCCCCCACCGACCAGGTCCACTTCGCCTACCTATCCGCCTTCTCTCGCCCCCCTCGTCCCATCGAGCAACAACGCGCTGCAAACTACCTCACCCGATACAAATCCCTGCTGACATCAGAAAAAGTCCCCGCCGACCAGCAACCAACCCTCGCATGGGCAAGCCTCGCTCGCATCCTCCTCTCCTCCAACGAATTCATCTACATCGACTAACCCCCGCCCCGGAAACGCCACACATGAGTAACACACCACACATCTCAAGACGACGCTTCCTCCAGTACTCAGCCCTCTCCGCAGCCGCAGCCTCACCCCTTGCCCTCCACAACCAACTCTCCCTCGCCGCCGACCTCAACAATGGCCACCCCCTCGCACCAAAACCCTCCCACTTCCCCGCCAAAGCCAAACATCTCATCATCTTCTTCATGACCGGCGGCATGTCCCACGTCGACACCTTCGACCATAAACCCCGCCTCAACAAAGATCACGACAAAAAACACCACTCCAAAAAAATCAAAGGCACACAATACAAATTCAAACAATACGGTAAGTCCGGCCAATTCGTCTCCGACCTCTTCCCCAACGTCGCCCAAACCATCGACGACTTCTGCTTCATCCACTCCCTCCACAACGACTCCGCAGGACACTCCAAGGCAACCCTCGCCATGCACACCGGCTCCATCTCCGTACCCATGCCCAGCATCGGCGCATGGGTCGGTTACGGACTTGGAACCCTCAACCAAAACCTCCCGCCCTTCGTCGTCTTCGCCAAACTCGAACCCTACACCGCACACCAGACCTGGGCCGCCGACTTCCTCCCCGCTTACTATCGTGGCCTACGCATCACCCCCCCCAATCCCATCCCCTACCTCAAAAACCCCGTCACCTCCATCTCCCGCCGCGAACTCGAACGCATCATGCTCCGCGACATCAACAACCAACACCTCAAGCTCCGCCCCGGCGACCTCAATCTCAAATCACGCATCGCAAACTTCGACACCGCATACGGCCTCATGAAACAAGCACCCGAAGCATTCACCGATGCAAACGAATCAGATGAAACCCTCGCCCTCTACGGTACAAAACGCGGCGACCGAAAATCATTCGGCTACCAATGCCTCGCCGCACGCAAACTCGTCGAACGCGGTGTCCGCGTCGTCCAACTCTTCGATGTCGGCTCAAACAACAACTGGGACAACCACACCGACATGAACCAGCACCGCCGACTCGCCGCAAACGTCGACAAACCCCTCGCTGGCCTCATCACCGATCTCAAACAACGTGGACTCTTCGACGAAACACTCATCGTCGGCTGCACCGAATTCGGCAGAACCCCCTGGCAGGACCTTACACCCAAAGGCCGCGGCCACCACGCACGCGCATTCACCTGTTTCCTCGCAGGCGGCGGCGTCAAGGCTGGAACCTCCTACGGTCAGTCCGATGAACTCGGCAACTCCATCCAGAAAGACCCCGTACACATCCATGACTTCCACGCAACCATCCTCCACCTCCTCGGCCTCAACCACGAAAAACTCACCTACCACTACGGCGGACGAAACTTCCGACTCACAGACGTCTCCGGAAAAGTCATCCACCCCATCATCGCCTAAGCGTTCCGACGTAACGATCCGTGCACAAACGACGACACGTAAACCACTCGATTGTTATCATCTACTACCGAATGACGTACTTCCGATAGATCATCCGTCTTACTTCCGTGCCACGAATTTCCGTCTCCGCCTCATCAACCATATACCGTTTGGGCATTTCGCCCAATGTATCAATCGCATCAAACAATCCCATTGAACCACTGAGAAATAACCTCGTCACTGACGCGCTCTTCTCGGAGTCCATCGATTCGATCTCTGATTTCAGAAATGACCCGATTGGTGTAATAGACCCGGTAGTTCATCGATCAAATTGAATTCCCTTCTCTTTGGCGATCATGCGCATCGCTTCCCTGGCTTCCATAACCCGACCGGCTTCAATATCTGCCATGCTTTCCTTCATCTGATCGTCAACCTCCGCCTGTGTTGCCGGATTGTCCTCAAAGTCAAGCTGCCCCGTAATCACCTGCTGAACATACTCCGCCACATCACCATCGCCTACATGCTGACGCACGCGGGCATCAAGGTCATCAGGTACATTCCATGGAGCCATGGTCCCATTCCTTGAATCAGTCGCCACCCTTATTTTAGCATTTCGCGACTATCTACGCCAAATGATCGACACCCCTCACCGCAATACAAAGATCGACATAACTCCTTTCTCCTCAATCAATTACGTCATTTTTCCAAATTCACTCCAAAAAAACCTAAAAAAAACCAAACTTACACCTTGACAAAACCCGAACATACATTATCCTTACATTCACCAAACATTTTTCACCATTGACCAACAGGAGCGCAGCAGATATGGTAGCCACACAAACAAAATCACTCGAAAAATCAAACGGCTCAACCTCAAAGAAGGGGATTAATATGGCCAAACGTCCCGCAAACGCCGCAAAATCACGCGAAGATGCACTCGATCTCGCCGTCTCCCAAATCGAAAAAGCTTTCGGCAAAGGCGCCATCATGCGCCTCGATGACGACCCGGACAACCTACCCCCCGGCATCAGCACCGGAGCAATCAGCCTCGACCTCGCACTTGGCGGCAAAGGCATCCCCTCCGGCAGAATCTGCGAGTTCTTCGGCCCTGAATCCTCCGGCAAAACCACGCTTGCACTTCACGCCGTCGCATCGACCCAGAAGTCAGGCGGTGTCGCCGCGTTCATCGACGCTGAACACGCCCTCGACCCCACATGGGCCAGAAAAATCGGCGTCAACCTCGAAGATCTACTCGTGTCACAGCCCGACACCGGCGAGCAGGCCATGGAAATCTGCGAACTCCTCGTCAAATCAAACTCCATCGACATCATCGTCGTTGACTCCGTAGCCGCCCTCATCCCCCGCGCCGAAATCGAAGGCGAAATGGGCGACCAACAAGTCGGCCTCCAGGCAAGACTGATGTCCAAGGCCATGCGAAAACTCACCGGCGCCATCGCCAAAAGCAAATGCACCGTCATCTTCATCAACCAGCTACGCGAAAAAATCGGCATCATGTTCGGCAACCCCGAAACAACGCCCGGCGGACGCGCGCTCAAATTCTACTCCTCCGTCAGGCTAGACATCCGACGCACCAGCCAGATCAAGGATGGCGACCAGTCCGTCGGCAGCCGCGTTCGCGTTCGCGTCGTCAAAAACAAGGTCGCTCCCCCATTCAAGACCGCCGAATTCGACATCATGTTCGACGAAGGCATCAGCTCCTCAGGCGATCTCCTCGATCTCGCCGTCGAGGAATCCGTCGTTGACAAATCCGGCGCATGGTTCAGCTACAACGACATCCGCCTCGGCCAGGGACGCGAAAATTCCAAAACATTCCTCCGCGAAAACCCCGATCTCTTCGATGAAATCAAACAGGACCTCTTCCAGAAAAAGGGACTCAATTTTACACCAACCCCCGTCATCACCATCGATACCGATTCCCCCGAAACCGCCAAAACATAATCCCGAAATCATGTCCAAATGCTGGCCCAAAAGCCAGTCCAAAAGCTAGTCCAAAAGCCAGTCGACTCCCCACCATAAAGAGCTTCATCCATCATTCGGATGAAGTTCTTTTTATTCATAACGCCGCACACCCGCCCCTCACACACACAAAACCCCTACGCCAATATCTCCTTAATCACATGCGCCGGCAAAACCCCCGTCAACCGCTGGTCCAACCCCTGATACTGAAACGTCAGCTTCTCATGATCCAACCCCAGCAAATGCAACATCGTCGCATGAAGATCCCTCACATGCACCGGATCGTCCACCACGTTATAACTGAAGTCATCCGTCAACCCGTAGTGCATCCCTCCCTTGATCCCCCCACCAGCAACCCAAGCCGTAAAACAACGCGGATGATGATCACGACCATAATTGTCACGCGTCAATTTCCCTTGACCATAAACCGTCCGCCCAAACTCACCCCCAAACACCACCAGCGTATCATCCAGCAATTTCCGCTGCTTCAAATCCGCAAGCAACCCCGCCGTCGGCTGATCCACATCCCGACACTGCCCCTTCAAATTATCCGGCAACCGCGAGTGATGATCCCACCCGCGATGAAACAACTGGATAAACCTCACATTCCGCTCCGCCATACGCCGCGCCAGCAGACAATTCCGCGCATAACTCCCCGCCTTATGCACCTCCGGACCATACATCGCCAGCGTCTTCTTCGACTCCTTCGATATATCCGTCAACTCCGGAACCGATGACTGCATCCGAAACGCCATCTCCTGCTGCGCTATCGTCGTCTTGATCTCCGGATCACCAATCTCCCCATAATGCTTCTCATTCAACTCCGCCAGCGAATCCAGCATCCGCCGCCTCACCTTCCCATTCACACCCTTCGGGTTCGACAAAAACAACACCGGATCGCCCGTCGCCTGAAAACTCGTCCCCTGATGCTTCGTCGGCAAAAACCCACTCCCCCACAACCGCGCATACAACGCCTGAACATTCACACGACCACTCCAGAACGCCGACGGCATCACCACAAAATTCGGCAGATCCTTATTCATCGAACCCAGACCATAATTCAACCACGCCCCCATACTCGGCTTACCCGGTATCTCCGAACCCGTACAAAAACTCGTCTTACCCGGATCATGGTTGATCGCCTCCGTATGCATCGAGTTGATAAAACACAAATCATCCGCATGCGCAGACAAATGCGGCAACAACTCACTCATCCACACACCACTCTTCCCCTTCCGCGCAAACGAAAACCGCGTCGGCATAACCAACTGCGTCTTACCACGCGTCATCGCCGTCACCCGCTGCCCCTTACTCACGGACTTCGGCAACTCCTTCTTGAACATCTTCTGCATATCAGGCTTGTAATCAAACAAATCCACCTGACTCGGCGCCCCGGCCATAAACAAAAAGATCACACGCTTCGCCTTCGCCTTATGATGAGGCTTCAGCCCCCCAACCGCCTCACGCCCACCTCCCCCAATCAGCGAAGCAAACGCCGCCGTCCCCAAACCCATACCGCTATTCAACAAAAACCGGCGACGCGACTGCAACATTTCAATCTTCGTCTGCATATCCATAACTCAATCCCTCGTCCGCGTAATATCAAGGTTATACAACGTATTCCCGATCATCGTCCACGCCGCCAACTCCACCCGCGCCTTATCACTCTCCAGCTTCACCCCTTCAACCAACTCCCCCGCCAGCTTCACATCCCCCCCATACTTCTTCCTCAAATCGCCCAACAACTTCAACAAAATCCCCCGCTCCCTCCCATCCGGCAACTTCGAGGTCACCACCTCATACATAAACGCCACACGCCCCCCATCATCCACCCCCTCCC
>JANQQT010000070.1 GCA_028284925.1 Phycisphaeraceae bacterium
CACCCCACAACGTTTCAGCCCGACCATCCGAGTTGATCGTTCCATGGCACGCTCCTTGCCTCGCATCTTAACACACGCCGTCCCACATATCAAACAAGCCCGGCGAGTCTCAATCTTCCCGAATTCAAAACATCCCTCACCGCCTGCCTCGCACCTACCACAAACTCAATCCGCCGTCCGCAAAATCTTCTCCATCTTCTTCCCCTTCGCAAGCTCATCAATAAGTTTATCCAGATATCGAAGTTTCCGCATCGTCTCCTCCTCGACCTCCTCCACCCGAACCCCACAGGCGATCCGCTTCCTCTTTTCGAGCCTTGGAGACGGCGTTGAGATGAGTGATGTACGCAGCGTAATCGTCAGACTTGTCCTCAAATTCCTTATCAAATTCATTAAACCATGCATCGATTGCGACCATGTGGAAAACTTTTCCACACCACGCCAGGCCAAACAAAGAAAGATGACCACAAAATGTGACACTTTCGCCCGGCCTTTTCCTTGATATTATCGACAGGAAGGACCCAAAACATTGGACCCCCTCTTCGACCACCTTGCCCGCCAAGGCCTCTAGCTTTGCGCGTGAGGCGTTTCAGATTTTCAAGGACTCAAGAAACATGGCTCGCACGCCGAACGTCTCTCACGCGAAGCCCTAGCCGCCGTAGCGACGACGCCAGAATTGCGATCATATGTCAACTGAATAATTTGTTTTTCTATTTCTCCATCCCCTCACTCTCATCACAACAATTTCGATTTCTAGTTTTTCTATTGACTGACCGTGTGGAGATTTTCTCCACCTCTTCGCCCTAGCACATTGTTCCATGCCTCCGCCCACCTCGACTGGACAAGTTGTCCAGTTGGGGAAATTCCCCAACACACGACATGCGGAATTTCCGCATGTCTCCAATTGTAACAATTCCCCGCGTGGGGAAATTCCCCACCTGCCCCTCGCGCACACGCGTTTATCATCCAGAGATTATCTCTACTATCCCTTATACCCTTTACTCTCTTATGACTACTACTCTCTTATGACATATATCTATTACTATTATATATATAAAGGTTTTTGGCATTACAAACTAAGGAATGTAACAATGGCGGCGGGTGAGATTTTTTCCAAATGCAATAATTTACTGAACTCCGAAACATGGCATTTTCACACACTCCCATTGATCGAATTCACTGCTTCACTGCGCATTTCATACGCAAGTGCAATTGGGAACAGAGGATAATTCGCCACACTCCACATCGCATTCATTCATTTGCCATCAGATTTTATGCGAGTCAGCCCTAGAAAGACGGCAGAGCCCGTCCGATATAAGGCTAGAGGCAAAGAGAAACTGGTGGTCTTCAAGCAATCCCGGTATATCCGATACTCTAAAAGGTGCCGTATTTGATGCTACGAAATCCATCGCGACCTCAAAATTCGCTGGCCCTTTAATCAAACCGTTCAAGAACTGAAGCCCCGCACCGTCATCTGTCCTTACCACGCGACACGGAATACTCAGCCGGCGCTCCAGGGTCGTGTCGCTCTTAAGACAATGGATTTGTTCGATGTCTTTAAACAGGTGGCCATCTCCGCCACTGCGTCCTCGTCTTAATAACTGGTCGTCAATCACTCTCGCAGCCTCATCAGCAGTGGCGTGCGTGGAGAACAGTTCAACAAGTTGGGCGAAACGATTAACAAGACATTCGCGTTTCTCCGGGACATTCAACGGACCAACCGGCAGTGCCTCACGCAGTTCAGGATACCGGCCAACTAATGCCTCGATTGCAGCATTAAGCAAATCCTTACCAAGAGGAGGGTGTATACCGATTGTAAGGTGAAGTGAGGCAATCTGATTCGTTGTCGCTTCGTGGACCCAGCCGCGTGGTATGTAAAGGACGTCTCCCGGCTTCAGATGAATCTCCTCAGGAGGCTGGGTAGATTTCCGAAGATCCGGACCTCCATCAACCATCTCATTTAGGGGGCAGACAGAATCGCTGCCATATACCTTCCACCGCTTCTCGCCTTCAATCTGCGCCACTAGGACGTCGTGGGTATCATAGTGTGGGCGAAATCCCTGCGCTGACGGCGGCGTTAGATAAGAATTAACTTGCACTCGCGCCCCCATCTCGGTTTCAATGCTTCGAGCAAGTCTCGCAACGCAAGGATCGAAATCTTCAACTGAGTTCAAGATCACGGTCTGGCCCTGAAAGTAAAGTTTTCGCAATCGGTCTACATTGATACGCCCATCCGGCGAGAACGGCACTTCTACTTGTTGGTCGGAAGTCGCGGAATGAACACGGATCGAAGGAGGACGGGGCTGACAAAACTCAATAACTCTTTCGACTGCGTGCTTGCTAAAAAGGGGCTCAAAGTATCCGCTACGTCCGGCAGAAAGGATTTTGGGCACTACCTGCCAAACTTCTTCAAAGAATACAGTTTTGGCGAAGGGACTGAGCAGCCAGCTTAGATTAAACACGATCGAAAACTCCAAAGCGACGGTTGATTTCGGGTTGAGGATAACCGTTTTGAATAAGCAATTCACAAATCCCCTGGTAAAGAACCTTGTAAGTGCTGCAATAAATCGATGGATTATCAAAGCCACGCGTTGTCGAATATCGGTTTTCCAGATCTCCGCCTCGGCAGATTTGAGTCCACGGGCATCCGACGCAACCGCTTGGCAGGCGGTTTTCTTCATTTTCGAGCAGTCCGAAAATAGGACTCCGAAACACATCGCGCAGGCTGTTCTGGGCAATCGCAAACTCAGGAACAGTTTTATACCAATCCAAAGCCGGAATAAGGGAGTCATCGATTGCAATAGTCTCATCGCTGCGGGCGACAAGTATCTGATTGCTTTTACGTCGCCGCCCCAACTGTTTTCTTGGACCTCCAATCTGAAAAAATCCAAGCGTTTCGCTGATAAAGCGAACATTAATGTCAGGGTCGTCCTCGATCATCCAAGCCTCGAAAATCGTCAACAGTCCCTTTCCGATCGCTTTGGCCTCGGCCTCTAAAGCAGGTGTTCTGTCATCAGCACTACGATCTGGCAAAAGAAAATGCATCGACTCTATGCCTAGACCCCGAAGATAGCGAAAAGTCTCACGGTAATCCACCTCGCTATTTAACACACTAATGGTACTGGGACGCAGGTGGGGATACTGTGTGCTCGCATCCATCAATCGCTTGATTGCCGTCTCGGTCGCGTTAAACGAAGACCGCCCTTGGTGATCAAGCCGAAATCGGTCATGATCAGCGCGACGACCATCAATGCTAACTCCGACATTGACTTGATATCCTTTGAGCGCTTCGAACCATCCTTCGGACATCAATGTACCATTCGTCTGAATAGAAAAGCCCAAATCTACAACTGGAGATAATGTCCGCGCCAATATATCGCACGTTTGTGCGAATTCCTTAGCCCGCATTAGCATGGGCTCACCCCCGTGAAAAGATATTAGCACCTGCGGGATACCCAACTCTTCACACCCCTCTGCAAGCCAACGTGCGAAGTTTTTCGTACCAGAAAGAGATGCCTTAGCTGGCCGCTGAAGCGCAGTACTATCCCCAATGTTGTAGTAGTAGCAATAAGAGCAATTTAGATTACAACGCTCTGCTACCTTATATACAACTTGCAATCGCTCGATCGAATTAGGTTGCGAAGGATCCCAAGACATTGCCTCTAGAGTCTCGCGCAAAGGCATGCGATACGATCAATTCGTTCGACTAACGATCTAAGCTATCAATACTTCCCATAATCTCGGCAAGATCCGTTATGTCGAGACGGCCAAGATTGCCGACCCTCTTGGATTGATTGTAGTCGCCGTTGCCCTGGTTGTGATTGCCGCCACCTGACTGCGTGTAGCCTCCCGTTCCCTGGGTATAGTCACCACCCTCCGTGGCTAAGGGATTATTGAATGTGAAGCTCCCCTGCTTGAGCCCATCAAGGATAGTTCGTCCAATCTGGCGTTTTACACCGTCAGGAAGCCTTGAAATGATTTTGCCAGTAGATTCCTCTTGGTCAGACATATCTGTACCTCCGTAATTGAGTACCCGTTAGGAATGTCTTATACCAAAGCTCCGGAAATTCTGCAAGTACTTGGTCTTTTTTATCTACTAAAAAATTTAGGAGTGATATATCAACATTAAACAATCAAGTGTTGTTGCCCCAACTCGAATCCATTTCAACAAGCACAAAACCGCCCATCCCCGGATGGGCGTTCAGCAAATCGTGGTAGTTAATATGATCGCTCCTGTCTATAGATTCGTCTTTTCAACACAAACCATTGGTGATCTCTACGCAATATCTATCGAATAACCCTCCTTGGCGCACCCGGCACAAACCTACCCCGCCTAGACTGTGACTGATATATCGCCCTACCAATATCATTCAACTCCAATATTTGTCCCGGCGACAACACCACATTCTTGAACGACACCACATCTCCCACCTGACACGTCAAAAAACGAATTATCGCATTATGCCTGGCTCTAATGGACAACCGTTGCGTGGCCGCCGTGACCATAGAATCGCCAACGGTCACCAACCCCGTCTCATCCTCCGGATCCGGAATCACATGAACGCCGTCCACATAGAGACGCAGAAATGCCTCATCAAATCCTCCAGACCAGGTAAACACGCAAAAGTGCCACTCCCCGTCATTAATGACCACGCCACTCGTACTGACTCGGATGAAGTCACTAATACCGAATTCATCCACCAGCCAGACATCGAACTCCCCATCAAATTTGACCTCAATGAACCATCCTTTATGAGTGGTTGCCGTACTCTGCCCGAAAATCGTACCCGCTGAATCAGTGGTCTTGATCCAGAACGCGATACTGTGGGTATCCGGATAGTCGAAATTCGCATCACCTACATTGGAATCGGTGAGCATGTAGCCCGTCGATCCATCAAAAAGAACCGACCCACCTTCGGGATCATTGACCGGCGACTCCAAGCCGAGCGTGTACCCGCCGTTGTACGTACCGTTTTCCCCACCAATCAGATCACTGGCGATGACTCCGGACTTCTCATTCAAACGCCAGATGTTGGTCGCGCCATAGGAGATACAAGTTGGAATGAACTGATCACTCATACTAGATCGCTGAAACGAGTGCCCCGCAACTGGTCGCGGTCGTCTTCCTGAATTCGATGGTGGTCAATTCGGACCCGAAGTGATCAACCTGAATCGCGGTCCCCGGATCGTCCGACACTTCCGCTGACGACAGCCCGGCCGATTTCGCAACCGCCTTGGCGAGTCGAACCGAATCGGTGAGCAATTCACCGGATTCCCCGGTTTTCGTCCCAAGCGTGACCGTCCCCGACCACAATAGAACATTGGTCCAGAATTCCTTTGTCGCACCATCAACAACTTTCGTCATCGACCGCCAGCCGCGGATCTCGACTTCAAACTCCTGACCATCTGTACCGGCGCCATAGAACTGAACCAGCAGATTCGTCCCCGCCGGCGTCGCCATGGCAATCCGATTGGATGCGGTGGTGGAAGTGTCCTGATGAGCCGGCTTATCTTTGGTCCACTTGTTGAACAGCGTGAACGTCGCCGAAGTGGACAAATTCTCCAGATAGGCCAGAACGGGAAAACGGAAGGACTTGATGCGTGATCCTTCACGCGATTCATTGGGGGTGGTGTTGGTTTGGAGTAAGGCTGCAAGTGTCATGGGTGTCTCCAGATGAACCAAATGGCCAACAAATCCATCGGTTCAAATGGAAATTTTGTGCACACCCAATTTTAAGTGGAGTAGATTTGGACATTCGAAACTTAATGGTTTCGATGTGAAAGACATTTGCTAAATAATCCAACCAATCCATATTTAACAAGAAGCAGCAAGGCAGAGAGGGCTGCGGATGGAATAATTCCAAAAGGTACTGCATGAGTAGCATTCCGTCCGCCGACATTTTCAGCATTAATAATAATTCCTGTCCATATGGCGAGAATACAAAGCAAAAATCCTACACGCCTAACAAACAGCAAAAGAAATCCAATCGCTACAAACACTACTTCTACATATGTCCCCAATAGGTCAGCAATCATATAGTTAGCTCTGACTGACAGTTATCAACAACACGTCAATATATTGCATATGCCACAAACCGGAGTCTACTGTAGCCCCTCCACCCATACTCGAACCACCAACTTGGCGGTTAACAACCACACCCATTTTACCACACTGATCAATTCCTCGTTCCGCGTAGCATCTTCATATACGCCCCCCGCTTCACCGAATACTTCTTCCGCCCATACTTCTTCCGATCCAGCCCTCAATCCCCATACTTGCCCGCCCTGGCCGTATCGTTGAAGAACGCAATCGTCCCTCCCCCCGCATCCCTCCAAATATCAAAATACTCCAGATACAACCGCCCCATCCGTTCATCATCGTTGGCCGCCGTCAACAACTCCACACCCAAACCGCTGGCCGAAAGATGTTGCCCGGCCTCATACGCAACCAGCTTGATACGTGGCCAATTCTTCCGGAGGTACGACGTATAGGCCTTGATCCTTGGAGCGATTACGCTTTGAAGGTGGATATTGGTATTGGCGATGACCTCATCGACGGTCTTTCCCGATCCGGAGAAATACGGCGCGACAGCTACCACATCTGCATACTTGCCAATCTCAGATCGTTCCAGTTGATCCTTTGCGGTCCGGAGGACGGCATTCTGGCCGGATACAACACAGACAACGCGATGCTCGAAGTCATCTCCGAACACCTTTTCAGCCATTCGGAATGCTCGGAGTCCCAACTCAGCAACGATGTCATAGCTGATAACCTTCTTTCCGGTGGCTTTGGACCTTGTCCTTGCCTGCTCATGTGCCCACTGTGTCTGTGAAAAATGGTGATTGAACGTGATCTCATTGGAGGGCTCCAACCAAACGCGGAGTGACGGATTCAACCTGTCCCTGAAAAGGGTGGTCAATTTCTCCAGATAATCATCGGTGGCAAGGTGCGGAATCGTGATCCATGGATCGGCGCCGACCTTATTGCAGAGGTCGATCATGTATTCGTACGCCACGCCATTGACGCCATGCTGGGTGGTGTGTTGGGTAGTGGTGCGATCGGCCCAATGTTTAGCGGTGGAGTGGTTCGTCCGGATCCAGCTCAGGAAACGGATCATCTTCGTCCCCTCCAGATCCTTCAAGAAGAGCGGATCGAACACTTGGCTGGCGTTGATAAGTTTTTCGTGGTCGGCATGAAACAGGCGGACATTCCGAACGGGATTTTTTGTATCCACACTCCCAACCCTGACCAGAATCCCACTGCCGCGACTGGAATCGACTTCAAATTCGATACGACCTGGTTGGCTACTGGTGGTTTTCACCACATCGAAGTGAACAGTGACTTTCCCCACCCCGTCATAGGTGACGACATACTTGCCGCCCGGATAGGCGCCCGGAATACTCCGCAGGACCAACTTGGATACGACCGTCTCCGGCCGGACTGATTTGATATTCCCGAATTGATCCACATCCGGCTTCCGCCCCGTCGATTTTCCCCACATCCCCTTCTTGTGCCATTTCTCCGACCAGTGATTCGACTGCTTCATTCGATCGAGGAATGGAAGGCTCGGATCGTAGTAGCTGCAGAAATTCAAATTGATCCCGATCCCGGACTCGATCACCGCCTTCTTGCGAAGAAGACCCGCAGCCTAGCGTCGAAGTTTGGCCGCTTTACGTTCATGCTTTTCTGCCTGATCGAGTTTCTCCACCACCCGCTCGGTGGTGCATCCGGCAATAACCAATTCCACCATCAGGGCGATGATGATGCATCCGATGAGGCCGATGAGTTTTCGCATTTTCGATGCTCCGTTTCAGGTGACTAAACGCACGAGTCGTTGATGGGAGGTGCATCGGCTGAATCGAAAATTTTGTGCATACCCGGAAGCCAAGCAACGAATCTTGGGACCAAGCTGGGACCAAAAATGGTGTAAATTATTTCCCAAAATTTCCCAAAATTTCTCATGCCAAAATTGCAGGCGCAAAGAAAAATCGTCGTAAACCCTTGATAAACAAGGATTTTAGACGATTATCAAAATCGGGGCGGCCGGATTTGAACCGACGACCTCCTGCTCCCAAAGCAGGCGCTCTGCCAAACTGAGCTACGCCCCGTTCCAGCAACAAGCATACGCAACACCCTCCCAATTCGCCACACCTCCGACTATATCCGTCTTCTCCAACAACACTCGCCTACTCCCATTTCTTCTTCCACTTCTCCCATTCCCTCGACACCTTCTTGCCTGAATTCACATACCACGCATACCCATTTCGCCTCTCCGCCTCAATCTCCTCAAACCTATACTTAATCACACCATCCCTCCCGCTGAATATCGGTCGGCCCGTCTCAATCTCATAAAACCGCGCCCACAACACTCCCGCCCGTTTCTCACGCACAACCTTCCTCTCCCCTCCCCTCGTTACCACCTTGATGCCTTCAATCCTGGCCCCTTTATACCACGCTACCGCTGCCCGAATTGCAGTTCGAATCTCCATTGAAGGCTTATCCAGACTCATCAACAACAGCACCACCCCCGCGCTCTCACCGCCGCTTAAACTTGGATGTTCATAAGATCTCGCTCCGCGTACTGCCAACGTCTTCCGGTCATGCTGCGCGCACCAGACGGCCAACTTGCCCTTTACTTTAATCTGACAATTCAGGATACACTCCACGCCTTTTTCAAAAGCCTCTGCCGAATCGCCCCTGATCTTCTTCCCGACGAAATCATATGCTTTTCGCTCACTCACCTCACGCAAGAACGTCATCAACCCTACCATAACCCCATCATTAAACGTGATATGCAATCCATACCCCCGCGCACCAATACTTTGCGGCCATCCACCATTTTCATACTGGGCACCCAGGATTCCTTTGACACCCGTCATAAACGCAGCCTTAACGCGACCATCCCCCGTCACCCCATAAGCCCTCGCCAACAACCTCAACTCCCAAACCGTCGCTCCATTATCAAACGTCCCACGCAACTTTCCGCGTCCCCCGTCATAACGCCTTCCTGTCGTGTCCATATTCTTGGGCCAACTCCCATTAGCCGCCTGCCAAGATAGCACATTCCTTAGCCTCTCCTGCCCTTCTTTAGACTTGAACCACCCATCCTCCTTTTTCAAATAATCCCGCGCCCTACCCTCAACCTTTCCAATATTCACCAGAAACAACAACAGGAACACTCCCCACGCTACACACCTAACACCGTCCCTCACTCGAAAACTCACGCCGTCTCTCCCTTTTTGTCCACCCTTTCTCCCTGACCACCGCGCTCACCCACCACAGTTCCCGTTGCTTTTTGCACCTCTTCCAGCAACTGGTCAATCTTGAACGGTTTATACAAGACCGCAGCCAAACCTTCCTGACTTGCCCGCACGATTGAATGGTGGGGATCGTATCCAAAGCCCGTCATCAGGATCACCGGCAAATCCTGCCGCACACGCTGGGCCGCAGCGAAGATTTCATAGCCATTTCGGTGCGGCATGCGGATATCGCTGATTACCAGGTCCAGGCCCTGAGAGTCAATGATATTTACCGCCTCATGGCCATCCTTACTCACAAACACGTTGCAACCCAACTTTGTCAATACATCATCAATAGTCTTGCGAATATTCCCCTCATCATCCGCCACCAGCACACGCTTACCTGCAAACGGTGAATCCGCATCACCCTGCACCTTTTCCGCGTCCAGAATCGTGTTCGGCCCCTCTGTCACCTGACGGAGTGTTCCACGCATCTTCTCAACATTGTCAACAATACTCCCCAATCGATGGCGCAACTCATCGTTCCCAATGAACTCCTCGATAAGTGTTTGCGCCTCCGTTACGATATCGTTCAGCGGCTCACTCATCTCACGCACCACTCCCTCGGCAATACGTCCCGTTGCCGTAAATCGCTCCACCACCAGCAAGTCCAGAATATTCAACGCGATCGCAATATACCGACCGAAAATCTCCAGAAACTGCCGATCATCCTCGCAAAATGCACCCGATGTCTGTGACTCTACGTTGAAAACACCAATAATCTTGTCATGCAAACGTAACGGAACGGTCAATGAACTCTTCGCGTGATCCAGCCCCAACACATACCTCGGATCCTTCTCAACATCATGCGCGATGTAACTTCGTCCGGTTGCCGCCACCCAACCACTGATCCCGTTTCCCTCCGGCTCCGCATACAAATCCACCTCCAACGCCTCACTCGGTAATCCAACCGTGATCACCGGCTCCAACTGATTACTTTTCTTGTTCAGCAACCGGATAATGAAGTGATCGAAATGCATCAGATCACTTGTAAACCGAATGATTTTGTCTTCCAGCAATTTCAAGCGGTCGGGTACGCTCATCTTCCCGATGTTGTCCGCTTCCAGACGCACCAACTCCCGGCCTGCCGCGTCGATCGCGTCAATCTTTTGCTGCAAACGTCTCCCGCTACTCGCATCCCACACGACAGCCACCACCTGCTTTACAACACCATCATCCCCGATCACAGGCGAGATGAACGCCTCATAATAATCCGCCTCGCCGACCTGAAATCCAAATTTTCGACTCCGTCTCCTATGCTCAATCGGCTCCGGCTTTGCCGATCGAGATGATTGCTTCACAAACATTTCAAGCGCCGAACAACATAACTGCTTGATCCGATCATAAACCGATGCTGGAAACCCCAACATTCTTTCATTCGCCCAGACACACTTGCCAACATCGTCCACGACACAAACACCTTCACCAATCGTGTTCAATACCATATTCGCCTGCTGCTCCACCAACGCACGCTCCAGCGGCAGGAAATCGCCTACATCCGCAAAGATCGCGTGATAATTCTCCCCGCCTTTCAATGCGCGCAGTGCATCATCCACGCGGTCAAAGACGTCAAGACTAAAGCAATTCCCAAGCACACCCACCACGTCCTCCACCTCAGTCACCTCCCCGCTCAATATCAACACACGCGGCTTTTCAGAGCTCATATCCATTTTCTCTCAAACTCAAAGTAATGCAACACTCATTCAGTCCATCACCCCTTCTCGCCCACACCATACTATCCCGACAACCCATAAATCTCCCCTGGAAATAAGAGTATTAACCTCACGAGCCTTCATGTGAGGCGTGTCGTGGAAGACTGGACATCGCGCAAATCAGGGGACGATTACAACGCTTAATATCCTTCAACGAAACTCAATATCCCGGATAACGTGACCATCCCACCATCAGAAAAATACCACCAATCAGAAGCAACACTAACCCCACCATCCCCCCAAACACCCCACGAAAATCAACAAAGGCCTCTCAGGATTACTCCACCTCCCAAATGCCCTCCGAATCCGAACCCAACCATCGTCAACCCCAATACGCACAGTAACACCTAAGGCCACGCCATTCCCAAAACTCGAAAATTGTCCAAATCTCTTCCAGGACTTTGTCCCAGGGCTCTACATCAATCCCGCCCATTCGGCCGCAATATCCACCTCGTCCTTCTTCGATTTTATGTTCATCCTCACATCCATACGTATGCAAAGATTTCAAGCGCCGAATGAACTATCAACACGGCAGACGTACGCAATTAATATTGTAGACAATCACATCGTTGAATCACGGCCATTGTTACTGATCTATGCGCCGCGATCGTGTGTCAATCTATATTGAGACAATCCACTTCTCCAAGTCCATGTGCGTCAAGGATATATCAGCGCGCGCGGACAGGATGACGCCGCGCAAGCAATGCCCCCTCCCATCCAAAACTGCCATATCCAGTTTTCTCCAAATTAATCACACTGAACAGGTTAACTCTCTAATGCGTCATGACGATTGTCACTACATATCCCCTCGCCAATCAGATGTGTATGGGGTCTAAAGGATCAGGAAGGAGCATGGTGGTGAAATGCTTGATTGTCGAAGGGAACGTTGCAACTCGAAGTGCGATGTATGAGCATCTGCGTGAGTTTACACAGTCCAATATTGCTGCAAACGGCAAGGAAGCGCTGGAGATGGTCTGGAATGCGCTGACGAATGATGAGCCGTATGACCTCATATTTTTCGATGTCAATCTCTCCGAACTGGACGGCCGAAATATCCTGGCCGAGATTCGCCGACTGGAGAGCGACTCGGAACTGAATACGAGAGGCCACGCTCTGGTTGCGCTGACATCTGAAGTGAATGTCACCACCGAACAATACAGAACTTTCCGAAGTCTGGCGGATGGATATCTTGTAAAACCCATCGCCAAAGAGAAGCTGACGCAACATGTTGCGGTAAGCCAGATTGCTGGCTGACTCCGATTTCGGGTCCAACTGTCACAGTCACCTTAAATAAAAACACATCTGAGCCGTAGTCTACGGACTGCGGTTTTTCATTGCGTCCACGTAATGCATCACCAGGGTCATCAAGAAAATCACGAGACTCTTTACGACAAGGACGGGTCTGTTATCCGGCTCGCCGAAGACTATCGATGCAATTCGATAGGAAGTTACGTCGCAAACGAACCGTGGAGACGGCGGAGAACCGGTCCTTTTGCAAACTGTATTTGGAAGTGACTGAAACAGGAAAATGAGTTCGGTAACGCGACATCTGTGTTGGTCGCATCCATCAAATTGCATCGAATCGCGGGCCAAACGCCAATACAATATCCGGATATATCCCCACACGGAGAATTCACTTGAATTTCCTTCGCATTTTCGTCACGTGTCTTGCCTTGATGGTTTTGGGAGTCGTTCCGGTCAATGGAGCGAACTGGCCAACCTATCGAGGGAGTCCAAATCGGACAGCCTATGCACCGGTATCGCTTGATCCGGATCTGCATTTGCAATGGCGGATTACCTCGTTGCGTGCGCCGCAATCCGCGTGGCCTCGGAGTCCGCGAATGCCGTTTGATCGGGCGCAGCATGTGGTGATATCGGAAGGGCTGGCTTTTTATGGATCGACGATTGACGGAAAAGTTCGGGCGGTCAACCTCAAGACAGGAAAGACGGCCTGGTCGTTCTACACCGAAGGACCGATTCGTTTTGCCCCTACCGTGTGGAAGGATCGCTTGTTTGTTGCTTCCGATGACGGATGTCTCTATGCATTGAGCGTGAGGAACGGCGCACTTCTTTGGAAGAAGCGAGGGGGCCCCGACCGGACAATGGTGATCGGGAATCGGCGAATGATCTCGAAATGGCCCGCAAGGGGCGGACCTGTGGTATCGGATGGGGTCGTCTATTTCGCGGCGGGCATTTGGCCGTCGGATGGTATCTTTCTATACGCGTTGAATGCGAGGACCGGAAAAACGAAGTGGCGGAATACGGACTCCGGAAAGATTTACATGGGACAGCCGCATGGTGGGGCTTATGCTGCATCAGGTGTCGCGGCGCAGGGATATCTGGTGGTCTCAGGCGATACGTTGTTTGTACCGACCGGCCGGGCCGTTCCGGCGGCGTTTGATCGACAGACGGGGAAGTTCCTTTATTTTCATCTGCAGCGCTATGGGCACAATGGGGGAAGTCCGACGATGGCGATCGACGGGACGTTTTTTAACAGTGGCCTGGGTTTCGATGCCAAAACTGGAGTACGAACGAGCATTAAGCTGAGTGGTCTTCCGGCGGCTTCAAGGTCCAACTTGTTCGTGACCAATAAGAGACGCATTATCGCGTATGAATGGGCTGAAACGACACGTGTGGATCGAAGGGGAAACAAGACAAGCGTGAGAACGCCTAAACCCTTGTGGGCATGCGATACGCAAATGGAAGCGCAGTCGATAGCGGTAACGAATAATCTGATCATCAGTGGCGGACGCGATCGGGTCAACCTGATTGATCGAGATTCGAAAAAAGTCGTCAAGTCACTTGATGTGCAGGGAACGGTCTACGGACTGTCGGTAACAGGCAAGCATTTGATTGCATCAACCGATACCGGGCAAATTTTTTGTTTCAGCTCTGCCAGGCCTAAGGAGCCGAAGCTGCGAAAAGAGGGATATCCTGAATCAGTTTCGACAATCCCCAACGATCCGTACACACGCGCGGCTAAGCAAATTATTGACCGCACAAAAGTAAAAGAAGGGTATGCGCTGGACTTGGATTGCGGCGACGCTTCACTGGCCATCGCGCTGGCAAGAGTATCGAAACTGACGATCATGGGAATTGCAAAAGATGACCACGAGCTTGCGGCTGCCCGAAAGAAACTGGAAGCCGCAAATCTCTACGGCTGGCGGGTGATGGTCATCAAGCGGAATATGGCCAACACACTCCTACCCCAATATTTTGCGAATCTTATTGTTTCAGGCAAGTCGACAACTGCCGAAAGCGACGTCCTTGGGTCGGAAGTACGAAAAGAGATAGACCGACTTCAGCGCCCCTATAGCGGTGTCGTAGCAATCGGTGCGCCGAATCAGATCAAACCGCATGTTCGCGGAGCATTAATGGGCGCAGGACAATGGACCCATCAATACGCCAATCCCGGAAACACACTTAATAGCGAAGATGACCGGATCAAGGGAAAACTTACCGTACTGTGGTACAGAGATGTGAATCATGATGTGCCGCAGCGGCATGGACGGGCGCCGGCTCCGTTGTTTCTTGATGGTCGCCTTATTCACGCGGGTCTCGATTCGGTCGTTGCGGTGGATGCGTACAACGGTCGCGTACTCTGGCGGTACACCATCAAGGGATTGCTTCATGCATACCACGGGGATGAGCTGATGGGGACGGCGGGCACGGGCGGTGTCATGTGCATCTCCAAAGAGGGGCTATTTGTTCGGCACGATTCGTCTTGTTATCAAATCAACACAGTGACGGGTGAGCTAATCCGTAAACATGAGCTTCCAACGGCGAAAGGAAAGAAACCTCAGCCGTGGGGCTACCTTGCCGTCTCAAATGGCGTGCTGTATGGCTCGGCAGCTGATCCAACGCACACGGTCACCTATCGGTACGTCAAGAACACGGGTGATATGAAGAAACAGCTAACCGAATCGAGTCGATTGTTTGCGATAGACTTGAAAACAGGTAAGCGGCTTTGGGAATTCAAGGCAACGCACTCCATCCGACACAACGCCATTGCCATCGGATCCAGGCACGTATACCTCATCGACCGACCGATGGCAAAATTTGATCGCGTCAAGAAATCAAATATAAAAGTCCACCCGTTTGGCAAGTTGTATGCACTCGACCCGTTCACCGGAAAAGAGAAATGGTCGCGTGACAAAGAGGTCTTTGCCACAACGCTTACATTGTCGAATCGGCATAAAACACTGCTGCTGAGCTATCAACCGACTCGATTCCGGCTGGATTCGGAGATCGGAGGGAGAATGGCTGCTGTGGATGCAAACTCAGGCAGGGTGCTGTGGGATAAGAAGCTGAATTATCGCGCCCGCCCCATGATTAATGACAACGTGGTGTACGCCGAAGGAGGAGCCTGGGAGTTGAAGACGGGTTCGACTATTCCGTTCGCATTCTCGCGATCATACGGATGTGGCGTCCTGACAGGTGGAAGAAACATGCTCCTGTTCCGATCGGCAACCCTCGGCTATTTCAATTTGAACGATCAGAAGGGAACACAGAATTTTGGAGGCGTTCGCCCCGGTTGCTGGATCAATGTCATTCCGGCAGGTGGACTGGTGTTGGCCCCGGACGCTTCCGCCGGATGTCGCTGCAGCTACCTTAACCAGTCGTGGTTTGCCCTACAGACGGACGAGCACGCAGAGCCCTCCATCCGCCCCGCTGCGGGAACCTATCCGACTACCCGGGAAATTAGACTTGGCAACACGGATGATTCACGAACGATTTACTACACAACCGACGGCTCGACGCCAACCAAAGCTTCAACAAAATTCACAAGGCCATTTCAGGTTAAGTCAACAACAACAGTGAAGGCCATTGCCGTAAATGCGCGCGGCCAAGTCACCCGCATTGCATCAGCAACCTATCACATCGACCCGACGCTCATTCCCGTTCGCGATTCGAGATGGCAGATACATACGCCGAAAGGCCCGACGGTCATTCAGGGACCGGCAAAATGGCTGATCCAAAATCAAGTCGTCCGCCAGACATCAAATATCTTTAACAACACCAAACAGACAATGTCACCCGACCCCGAGGCGGAACGACGCGGAACCATGCGTATTTTTCAACCGGACAAACCATTCGGGAACGGTACGCTAAGCCTTGAAATTCGCTCGGATGATGACGACTCGGTGGGTGTCGCATTTCGTCTCAAGGATGACAAACATTTCTATCTGTTTGCGATGGACGCTCAGAGAAAATTCACGATTCTCGCATTAAAAAGCGGCGACCAATACAAAGTATTGGCCAAAGTGACGACCGGTTATACGCCAAGAAAGTGGCACCAAGTCAGGGTGGTAGCCCTGAAGGATCGTCTCAAGATCTATGTTGACGGTCATAAACGATTTGATATCACGGACAGCACCATTCAATCAGGCGCTATCGCTCTTTACTCCTGGGGCAACAGTAATTCCAACTATCGAAATCTCCGGTGGATTCCAGCGCATTGAGAAGGCGTTTTCAATTTGACCAGCAACACCTAAAAGCGTGCGCCGCTGGAGACGAAATAGAAAGAACCAGCAATCACTGCATGATACAACCTTAAAATCCGGAAAAGCGCAAATTACGTCCAGAAACAAGGGTCGTACAACTTTTTACAGCCGCGACACCGGCAACCCCCTACAATGAAATGCAACATCCACACCCCTTATGCGTTGAGCTTTTCGCTGCCAGGCACAAGATTTCGTCACCCTCCTCGAATTGAGACATTCCATGACCGCAACACCTACTCCGATCAAGAATATTCCCGCAAGCTCCCCCTCCGTTCATCCCAAGTGGGGAAAACGATTGGTACTTGTGACCGTCATCGTTGCGACGGCATTGGTCGCGGGCGGCGCATATGCCATCTTTTCCGGTGGATTCTCCGAAACCGAACAACAATTGATCTATTACACCGTCAAGCGTGGTGATCTCCCCATCACCATCACCGAACGCGGCAATCTTGAAAGCCAGCGAGAAGTCAAGATTTTCTGCATGATCGATGACATCGATAACGATGGTATTCGAGGCACGCCGATCCGAAAGCTTGTGCCGAATGGCAAGGCCGTGGAAGAGGGAGAAGTCATCATTGTGTTTGAGACCACCCACCACAAAGAACGATTTGACAAGCAGACTCTGAGCGAGGAAAAGGCACGCAAGGAAGAAAATCTCGCCAAGGTCAAGCTGGATAACCAGAAATCCCAGAACGAGACGGCTCTGGAAGAGGCCAAACTGAAAGTAAGACTGGCCAAACTCGCATTGAAGCAGTTTGAAGATGAGGATGGCGGTACGTTTCAGATTGACCTGCAGGATATCGAGTTACAGATCCAGGAAGCCCAGGCGGGGCAGTTGATTGAGCAGACGAATCTTCAAGGAGTTGAACAACTTTATAAGCTGGGCTATCGGTCCAGCGGTGAATTGGCACAAGCACGATTAGCAGCATTGAAGGCAAAACGTGCGCTCGCATCCGCCATATCCAAGAAGAAGGAACTGGTTGAGTACCAGTACCTGAAGACCAAACTGGAGCTCGAAGGCGCCGTGGCATCCGGATTACGCGTGCAGGCACAGGTTGAACGGGATAATGAGGCAATACTTAAACAAGTGAATACAGAGTGGGAGTCAGCCCAAAAAGCGGCGCTGAAGGAAAAAGAAAGACTTGAACGCTATCGCAAACAGATCGAAGAGGATGCAATCGTCAAAGCCCCTCAATCGGGAATGGTCTCCTATGCACCACCGAGTTATCGACGAGAGCCGATCTCTGAGGGTTCAGCCATGTATCCCCGCCAGCACGTCCTCTCCATTCCCAATCTACAGTGGATGCAGGTGAAGACATCCGTTCACGAATCCGTCCTCGATCAGATTGCCGAGAAACTACCTGCAACGATCACCGTCGACGCTTTTCCAAATCAGAGTTTTAGAGGGTCCGTTGCGTCAGTCGGCGTATTACCGAGCCAGGAGAACTGGCTCAATCAGGATACGAAGAATTACAGGACGATCGTGACGATTGACGAGGAGGTTTCCAAGCTAAAGCCCGGTATGACAGCCGTCGTGAAGATTCATGTGGACCGTCTGAAGGATGTGATCAGTATTCCTGTCCAATCCATCGTGCAGATTGAAGATGAAACATGGGTATACGTGAAAAAGAACGGCGACATTGAAAGAACGATCGTGAAATTGGGACAATCCAATTCAAAATTCGTTGAAGTCAAGTCAGGTCTCAGTGAAGACGACAGAGTCGTACTTAACCCAATGGCAATATTGGATGAAACGGAGACAAACAAGAAACCATTGAATCCGGATGATCAACCCAAACCGCCCGCAAATTCGGGGGACAAAGGTAAGGAGGACGATGATACCGGCAAATCAAAGTCCAACGCGAACAGCAACTCGGCACGCCCGAATCGTCGCCCCAGCGGATCTCCCTCCAACACTGGCCCGTCAGGAAGGCGACCGCGCGGCGGAGGTGGCGGCCAGCGTCCACGCGCACCGCGCGGTGGACGTTAAACTTCACCTTAGGTTGATTATCCTGTAATACCCCCCGCCGCCCCTACAATTTGTTTATGAGGCTTGCCACATTACAACTTGGTATCCGTTCGCTTCTCCTTCATAAGTTGCGCAGTTTTCTGACAATGCTGGGCACCATTCTCGGAGTGGGATCGGTAATCTCCATGTTGGCGATTGGTGAAGGATCCAAGACGGAAGCAGTAGAACAGATCAAGAAACTCGGGGCCGCAAACATCATCATCAAGAGTGTTAAGCCAACAGTAAAAGACACACCAACCGACGAATCGTCAACGCAGACCCGCGCACGTGTTCTGGAATACGGCCTCCTATACAAGGATCTGGAGGTACTAAAGGCCACAATTCCCACGATCAAGCATGCCGTTCCGATTGCCCTGGTTCGGCGCAATGCTCAGAACTCTCGACTTCGAGTGAAGAATGCACGAATTCTGGGAACCACGCCGGAATACCTGGACATCAAATCACTGAAAGTCAGACGCGGACGTTTCATCACGGATGTGGATATTCAAAAGACCGGAAACGTCGCCGTCCTGGGAGCCGGTGCCGCAACAAAACTCTTCGGCTATGAAGATCCCATCAACAAACCACTGTTGCTCGGATCGACAGCAGTGATCGTGATCGGTGTCCTGGATACACAAGCCAGCGGAAAGGCAACTGCGGGGGCCGTGGAACGAGACGATTTCAACAATGACATCTACATTCCCATCACTGCGGCACAAAGACGATTTGGCGAGTTGACCCTCGTCGCAAGTACCGGCAGTATGTCACTTGAAAAAACGCAGTTAAGTGAGATAACACTTTCAGTGACAGACGAAAACCTGGTAAGTCAGACGGCTGCGATGGCGAAGAAATTGCTCAAAGCATCACACCCCAAGAATGATGACTTTGAAGTCCAGGTACCGCTCGAGTTGTTGCAGCAAGCCGAACGGGAAAAGCGTGTCTGGAACCTTGTGCTGGGTTCGATTGCGGGAATTTCCCTGTTGGTCGGTGGCGTAGGGATCATGAACATCATGCTGGCAACGGTGACGGAACGCACGCGCGAGATCGGCATACGACGCGCAATCGGCGCAAAAAGACGGGACATCACAATTCAGTTTCTGATTGAGACCGTCGTACTCTCGACAACTGGAGGTTTGCTCGGGGTCATCGTGGGTGTGGCGATCGCACAGGCGGTATCGATGGGATCAGACATTCAGACGATCATCAGTTGGTGGCCGATCCTGATGGCATTCGGAATCTCCGTGGCAATCGGCATCATTTTTGGGATCTATCCGGCACGAAGGGCGGCATTGATGGACCCGATCGAAGCCTTACGCACGGAATAACACAATCCCATGCACAAGATCCTTCCCCCAGTTTGCCTGGCGATGGCCATGATTGCCCTGATCTGCGGGATCGCGCTATTTTCCTCCGGCGGACCGGAACCCGGGCATCAATTACGAAAAGCTCAGATTAACGGGCCGGAAGATTTGCGTATAAAGCTGGAGAAAGATCTCGAGAGCCGGCAGTTCAGGCACACCGCGTTCACGATCGCATCATTCATCTCGGCCGGGCTCTTTGCAACAGGGGCATTTGTATCCATGAATCCAGGAAGGAATTGATCAAGCGTGACTCAAAGGAAAAAAAGTCCCAACCTAATCCTTCTTCACTTCGCCGGGCTTTCCATACTTCTCCATACGACGCAATTCCTCGGAAACCTTGAGGAATGATGGAATTTCACCATACGCCGGACCTGCCGCCGCAGGATACTTAATCCTCCCTTCCGGAACATACTTGATTTCACTGATCTGCGGCCACATGCCCTCCTCATCTAATTGCATGACCTCAAGATCAAGCGCAAAGTCACCACGATCGATAATGAACCCAATACGGGAATTGGCGACTGCGATCAGCGCCTCACGAGAATCCTGAAGGGCATCAAGCAAGTCGCGTCCACGAACACCCTGAACACCGAGGGCAAGCTGCAGTCGAATACTGATGACCTGCTCCGCGGCAAGTGCCGCCCGCGTTACGCTAATGGGATATTGAAGCCGCGTTTCCTCCAGATTCCTCAGCCCGTTACGGACATCAAGTTTAATTTGATCTTCCTCACGCATGAGATCGCGACGACCTGCCTGATAGTCAATCAGCGCGGAGCGAAAACTATTCCGCTGCGAACGTCGGTTCAGCGGAAGATCCAGCTCCATCGCAAGCGTTGTTCGACTCTCATCAAGTGAAAAACCGAACGGACGGTTTTTGCGTGTCCCGATGGTCTGACTCGCCCGAAGATCCCACACGGATTTTAGATCATCCCCCGTCAACTTGATGGAACGCCAGTCGTCCGCAAGTCGCCCTCTTGCGTTCATCAGGTCCAGACGCTGCACTAGGGCGGTCATCATGGCGATGTCGGCCTTAATATTCATCGCCGTAAGACCGAACGAGGATCGCTTGAGGAGATCCTGCGTCGTCTTGATCAAAGCGTCTGTTTCCTTGAGCGTTTCCCGGAGGGCAACCATGGCGTCCTTCTTACCGGCGGGAACTTCGTTCAAACGATCGAGTTGGGTAATCAGCGGGGATAGTTCGTCAAGAATGGCGCGCACGCCCGTGACCTGATCGGCAAGCTTTCCCTTCTTGGGATCGCGGAGAATCTCCGCCAGACGATCACGATTCGCCTTCAGACGTTTTCCAAGCGACTTGAGTTGAGCTCGCGCCTTTTCTACGACGGACTGATCCCGACCAAAGACGACCGCCTGCCTGGCTTGTAG
Organism: Phycisphaeraceae bacterium; assembly: GCA_028284925.1. GTDB lineage: Bacteria > Planctomycetota > Phycisphaerae > Phycisphaerales > Zrk34 > JANQQT01. Next base: position 21,266 of record JANQQT010000070.1, read on the forward strand.
ATCGCCCAGCAAAAGCAACGCATCAATAAGCTCCGAGATTCTCTGGTAAACCAGAATCTTCGGGGCAACGAACCCGTCTATCTTCGTCGCATCCAAAAGTCTCTGACGACGTTCAGCCTCAAATCGGGCCTGGTCCACACGAAGACGAGCCAGCAACCTCACCAGCTCACTCGTATCGGTTACCTCCTTCTCAATACGTTTACGAAGTTCTAGCCATTGAAGCGTGCGATCAATCAGGAAGATATTGGCGTTCAACAACTCGGCGTGATCGGGAAGAGGTTGTTTGCGCCGATCCATGGCACGCGTTTGCCAGCGACGCACGCGTTCGGCAGCCACCTCGATTTCATCATAAAGCGTCAGGCGATCCAACTCCTTCAGGTCAATGTTGATCGGAGTCTCTGTCGGAAGACCAATGGTAAGTTTGAGCGAGTCCAATTCACGTTCCAGAACATTACATCGCGATATCAATGAACTGCGGCCGGACAACATGCCCTGCTCAAACTGATCGACGGAAACCTGATTGGGAGCATTCTTGACGCCCGCCTGCACTTCGGCTCGGGCCTGCTCAAAAGTCCGGACCAGAGAGAAATAGTTCTGGCTCTCAATCTCAATGTTGCGATAGGTTCGGAGCAAGCCGTAATAGGCTCGTGCCAGCCCCATGAAGAACTCCTTACGAAATCGCGCAAAATCACGAGCCGCGTAAATCAGATTTCGTTCAGACTGAATCAGCGGCTCCATGATAATGTCGCGCTGCAACATACTCTGCGAAAAACTGAACAGCAACTCACTGCTGACATCACTCGTAAAGCCGTCCGGCCCATTGAAAGTCAGGATAACACTGTTCGCAAATCGCGTGAGCAACGTACCGCCCGTGGACATAAGTCGTTCAATACCGAACCCCGTACTACCAATATCAAGCCCGCTTTGGCTCGAACCGTCGCCCCCTGATCGTGAGTGCTCGATACCCGTTCCATTTCCACCGGGAGAGAACTTCGTCACATACGCATATCGCTGGAACGTCAAAGCAAGGGCGGCACGATAAAGCTGTTCTTTCGCAGCCTGATACTCTCGGCTATTCATCAAGGCAAGTTTGACGATTTGTTTCAAATCAAGCCGGCGGGCATCATCAAGCCAGTCCTTGGGAATTTCACCGGCATACCTGGCATACTCCTCGCGCACACTTCGAAACTCAACCATTCGCGCCAGACACTGCCGGGGCATGACACCCCAATATTCTCCCGGAATAGGCGCGACAGGAAGACCAAGCTGGTCGTCACCTTCACCGGAAAAATTCGTATCCCCACCGCCAGGCTTCTTACCGTCTGACTTTTCCTGCAAGCACGGCTCATCCGTCACGTTAGCGTCAGATTTATCATTGCCTGTAGCACCGTCAAGTTCGGGCAGTGAATATTTGTAAAGCAGACGGGCAACATCGGGAAGCCTCGGATCATTCGGATTGCTCGCATCAAACAAGCGCGAACGCGGGTCCGGCTCAATGGTAAATCCACTGCGGAGAGCCCACGGTCGACCCTGCGTCTTCTCACGGATCGCTTCATAACTCTCCCGATCCGCATCCGCCCGATACTCGGCTCGCGTACACCCCCCCGCTACGACAACGCCCAACAGCCCCAACAATGCAAACCACGGACAAAAACCGCGTCCAAAGACTACCTTACCCATAAGTCATCTCCTAAATACACCGCCGCCGACAGCATCCAATACCACACACCAACGCCCCAGCAACATATATCTTACATCACCCTTCACTTTTCCGCCGCAGAAACACCTGTTCAAGATATCCGTACCGCATAACGCAACAACATCACTGCGAACACCAATACGGTAACTCGTAGATGGATACATCTAAGCTCGAATTTAACCTTGGTATTGAACCCGACCACACCATTCGTGAATCATAATGATTCACGTCCATTACCCCCACTGGTATTCACTTGCCGGCATCCTTCTTTGCCTCACCCGCATTAGGCGTCGTGGCAGGCACAGGCGCAGGCGCAGGCGGAGCGTCCTTCGGAACAATCAATCGATTGGCATCATTCATCAAATTGTCCTGATCACGCTTGTACTCGGCCGAATCCAATATCGAAAGCCCGATGAACAAACATAAGAACAGCGTGGCGCCGATCAGACAAATCGTGTTAAACGGTGAATCCCACTTCAGGTGCATAAAAAAAGTGCCAACCAGAAATGCCTTAATCGTGGCAATAAACAGTGCCACGAACAGATTAAATTGACCAAGATCAAAAACCGTCACGGCAACAGTCACAAATGTCAGGAACAACAACGCAACGAAAACCCCGGTAAGTAGCGAAACGGACACGACATGGTGATCGTCTTCTCCGTGCCCGTGTGAATGTTCTGCAGTGGAACTCATATCTAATCTCAATCTATCCTACGTCGCGCCAGTCAGTTTCAATTACCCAAATACCACGTACGGTATACATCATTCGTATTAATCCGCCTAATGAATCAGGTACAACAATGGGAACAGGAAAATCCAAATCAGGTCTACGAGGTGCCAATACAGTCCGACAAGATCCACCGGAGCATTATAAGTTGCCGTAAACTGCCCTTTGGCCGCACGCAACATGATCCATAAAATCAATCCCATCCCCACCACCACGTGAATACCGTGCAATCCCGTCAAACAGAAATAGATGCTGAAAAACGTTCGAGCCGATCTCAACTCTTCCGGCGTATGTTTGAAGTAATATTGTTGATCCCCTTTTAACTTCTCATCTTTGTAAGCAACAAGGTCATCCTTGTCATGCGCAGGAAGGCCTTTCGCAGCACGTATCTTATCTTCATCGGCATACCCCTTGCCAACACGCAGCTTGGCCGCAACATTCAAGCCGTGATCTTCCACCTCGCCGTGCTTCTTGGCATCCAATACGGTCGCCGGTTTGGCTTGCCACATGTTGGGCAAGGCTTTCTTCAACGCCGCGACCTTTTGCTTATCCGCAGCAATCTCCGCCTCAAGCGACTTGACCTTATCCGATTCGCCGCCTGACGCTTTTGCTTTGGCGATCTGATCATTCTTGGCCTTGATACCCGCCTCCAGCTTGGCAATGTCTTCCGTGGCATTCCGATGAGCATCCAGAATTTCCCGTGCATGATCATCAGCTTTGTAAAACACGCCGGGCCCCATGCCATGACTGAATTTGGCCCCATACTCCACCGCCTTCACCCCCATAAAACCCAGTCCACCGACGAAAGTTATCCCTAGCAACCAAACACAAAGCTTCCGCTGCTCCAGCTGCGCCGCACGCACCGCCCACGCCATCGTAAACGACGAGGCCAACAGTAATACCGTATTAAATGCGCCCCAGAACGTGGACAAATAACGATGACCAATATCAAACTGTTCGTATGAGTTTGCCCGCCAGACAAAATAAGCACAAAACAACCCGCCAAACATCAGAATCTCGGTCGCAAGAAACAGCCACATCCCCAACTTCCCGCTTTTCACCTGCTGATCCATACCCTCAAAGTGATGAGCCAGGTTCGGATCATGCCCATGGCCGTGATGCCCGTGGTCATCATGCCCGTAAGGATCGGCGAGATTGGTTTCTGCTGCAGTCTGCGACATAAGCTCTGTACTCTACGTCTAATTCATATGGCGTTTCGCTAAACGCTTTGCTTCAATTTCTTTCAAGACTTCTCTGCCGCGTCTCAAGGACACGACAAACACCTGCCATCAGTGGGCCGGCTCCGTATTCGGATCATAAGGTTTGTGGTAATAACCACCCTTTTCCTTGTCATACTCCACGCGATCGAAGTTATAAGGCTCACCGGCAATCGGCTCCTCGCCTTCCTCAAAATTGAAATGAGGCGGCGGCGACGCAGTCTGCCATTCCAGCGTCGTTCCCCCCCACGGATTGGCCGGGGCTGGCTTACCCTTAAAAATGGATCGCACCAGGGTAAACAACAGCAACGTAAATCCAACCGCCTGCATCCACGCACCAACACTTGAAACCTGGTGGTAAAACGTAAACTCAGGATCATACGCCCAATACCGTCGAGCCATCCCTTGGCTACCCATCATGAACTGGGGAAAGAAAGTCACGTTAAAACCCACAAATATGAAGACCCAGGAAATCACGCCGGACACTTCACCATACATGCGCCCGAACATCTTCGGCCACCAGTGATGCAAACCCCCGAGAAACGCAAACACCGTCCCCCCCACCATCACATAGTGGAAGTGAGCCACCACGAAATAAGTATCATGCAGATGGATGTCCGTCACCATCGTCGCTAGGTGCAAGCCGGTCAATCCGCCCAGACTGAAAACCCAGATAAACGACAACCCATAGAGCATCGGCGTCTTAAGCGAGATCGATCCCTTGTACATCGTCGCCAGCCAGTTCCAAACCTTAATGGCCGACGGCACGGCAATAAACATCGTAATGAAACTGAAGATACCACCCATCACCGTCGACTGTCCCGACACAAACAAATGGTGCCCCCACACCAGAAAGCCGAGAATCGCAATCGCCAGAGACGAAAACGCAATGAACTTATATCCAAAAATCGGCTTATGGCTGTACGTCGCAATCAACTCACTGACAACACCCATCGCCGGCAAAATCATGATGTAAACGGCCGGATGCGAATAGAACCAGAAAAAGTGCTGGAACAACACCGGATCACCACCCAACGCCGGATCAAAAATCCCCACCGCCATCGTCTTTTCAACGATCAACAACAAAAGCGTGATCGCCAACACGGGTGTCGCCAGAATCTGAATCACCGCCGTCGCATAAAGTCCCCACACAAACAACGGAATCTTAAACCACGTCTGGCCGGGCGCCCGCAACATATGGACGGTCGCAATAAAATTCAATCCCGTCAGGATCGAAGAAAACCCAAGAATAAACGCACCAAACGTCGCAGGAATGACCCCTCCGCCTTGAGCATAACCCGTCGAATAAGGTGTATAGAAAGTCCAACCCGTGTCGAGCCCACCCATCCCGATGGCGATAAGGAAGAATACCGCGCCCGCACACCAAAGATAAAAACTAAACAGATTCAGACGAGGAAACGCAACATCTTTCGTACCCAGCAAAATTGGAAGGGCAAAATTCCCCAACGCCGCCGGAATGCCGGGAATGATAAACAAAAACACCATCGCGGCACCGTGCAGCGTGAACATCTTGTTGTAATTGTCGGCCGACATCATGCCTTCCGACCCATTGAAATGCTCGGTACGAACGGCAAGTGCCGCAAATCCACCAATGCCAAATGCTGCGGTGATCCCGATCAGGTACATGATACCGATACGCTTATGATCCAGCGTACTCAGCCAGGACCAAAGGCCGCGCTCACAGTTCAGGAAGTTCTTCTTCGGCAACTGCGGTAAGACTGTCGGTTGTGTCGTTGTTGTCGTCATTACGGACTTTCTATCTTTCCGCGGGTTTATTCTTTATATTTCAGCGTCGAGAGGTATCGAACAAGTTCTTTGAGTTCTTCCTCATTGACCCCCTGAGGCCCCATCTGCGGGTAACCAAATACAATCTTCGCGCCCGGGTCGATAATCGACTCGCGAAGGTATGCCTCATCCACAGTAATCGTCTCCCCAGTCGTCAGCTTTTCCTGCTTTCCGAAAATACCTTTTGCGAAGGACGGCGCACGCACACCCGTCGGACTCTCACCTGGCAATTGATGGCAGTTGGAGCACTTCTTGAAGACAAATAAGTCCTTTCCGGTCTTCATCACAGGCTCCGGAGGCTCCCAGTCACTCTTGTGTACAACCACCATGGCCGTCATCTTCGAATGGTTCGTACCGCAAAATTCCGTGCAATAAAGACGAAAACCGTTCGCAATCCCTCGAGCCGTAGCCGCTTCGCCTTTCTTGATGCCTTCGTCGTCCGCGTATTTCGTTTCCTTCGTAGCCGTAAACCATAATTGCGTAACTCGACCGGGAACTACATCCTGTTTGACCCGAAACGCCGGTATCCACAAACTATGAATAACATCAGCGGTGGGATTCTCTCCCGTCAAATTCACAGGCGTCCGCATCTTCAGCACCACCGGTTTGCCGGCCGGAACGTGAAGGTTCGTATCATAATAACCATTCGGATAGATAAACGTCCAATCCCACTGTTTGGCCACAACCTCAATCGTGTAAGCATCCTCTGGCGGAGTCGCCATCGTGCTGAATCCCACAAACCCCACCACAAACAACCACATCACAATAATCAACGGTGGAAGCGACCATGCCAATTCCAACGCCGTATTGTGGCTCGATGTTTTCTCGGGCTTTTCACTGTCATCTTTTCGCCGATACTTAATACAAAACAGCACCATTACAAAAATGATCAAAACGAAAAAGAACGCGGTGATGATGTTCTGGACATCAAAGATCCAGTCGACTTCACCCACATGATTCGATGCGTTCTTCGGCATGAAGAGCGCACCGTCTTCGAAATTTGAGTAATCGGCGTCAACCGACGGCACGACCTCTTTCGACATGGCCTCCTTCGGCGCAGACTCTTTAGGTTCGCCCGACTTCTCTTCCGCGTAGGCAAACGTGGCGGTTAACATCACGACCGCTATCAAATTAAGCAGGTTGAACTTGCGCATGGCTTATCGCGTCATTCCTCTTTCGCTTGTTTTCCCGTCGCCAGAAATACACGAGAACGGCTATCAGGATCGTCGTGGTGATTCCCAGACCAATCAACATAATCTTCCACGCAACAATAACGTACTTACCCGCATCAGGATCCCACGCCCCGCACGCATACACAAAACGATCCGCAAGCGTCTCCGCAATCGCGCCATTGCTGGCTTCGACCAACGCCGTACGAACAGTCTTGGTATTGTATTTCATTCTCGTCGCCCTCGACCCCGCAAGATAACGAGAAATTTTGCCCTCCGGCGTCGCAATAATCAAAGCAGCGCCGTGGGCCCACATGTTTTCCGCCCGATTAAACTGGTATTCAAATCCCAACGCTTCGGTCAACGCCTTGATCTCCGCATCTTCACCAGTCAAGAAAGCCCAACCGTCTTCGATGCCCGTCACACCCCTTTTGCCCAGCTCCTTCATGTACGAAGCCTTCTTCGCCTTCGCCAACGCCGGCCCTTCGTTCGACAGAAAGCTCACGGTCACGATCTGGTACTTCTTCCCAGGCTTCCACTGAAACGCTTCCACCAACTGGCGAACTTCATTCAACTCGCGCTGGCATAGATTCGGACATTGGAAATAAACCATATTGAAGACAACAGGACGATCCGCCTCAAAGTAATCACCGAGGGTCACCCGCTTGCCGTTCTCATCCCGAAACTTCAACTCCAACGGAACTTCGGCGCCGAGATTTTGCGTGATGCCATAACCGCTCTCCGCAGCTTGCGACTCAACGTCAGCCGCAAACACACCACCGGAAATGACGAACCCAAGCATTACCACAACAATCGCGCCCGCATTCGCATGCTGGATGGTGCGTCGAGTTGTCATTGCAATACCTGTCATGGAAAAACCTGATCATTCAGATGGCGGCGTATTTTTCGCATCTAATTTCTTATTGTAGTCCGCTATATAAAAATTCATCGCATCCTGGATAGGTACGGAAATACCTTCCTTATGAGCTTTCGTTTCACTCAATAGCCGTTGCTGCTCGTCTTCGTATTTCACGCGCTTCGGATCAACCTCAGGCCAGATTTCCTCTTCCAGTTTGGTCTGCTCATAACTGTAATACCAGGCCTGTCCCGCGACAATCACCACAATGACCAGGATCGTCAACACAATCCCCACGACGGCCACCGTGGTCGAATCAATGCGCCCCGGCGATTTCCCACTCCACTGCGTCTCCAGATGCAGCGCATCCGACGCCTCATGGGGTTCCGCATTCGTATGCTCTGTCTGGCTCTCGCTCATATCAAATTCCGCAAGTACGGATTAAAAGTTCTCAAACGCCACCGCATCACCCAGTCTTGGGTCGCCCGTCGGCACCAATTGATTCTGACCCGCAATGGCCAGCAATCCCGCTTTCCATAGACCGCCTACACCCGCCCAGCAGAACAACGGCACCAGGAATGGAGTCGTCTCCGCAACTTCGCCGCCGTGCCCGCCATCCATCGAATGCCGAATCTCCGGCATCACAAGCCAATACCAGTCAATAAAGTGCGCCACCAGAATCCAGACACACCAGAAGACCAAAAGGCCGCTTATTCGCTTCGACCACCGGGAAAGCAACCCGGGGAACGGAATCAGGAAGTGGATGAACAGCAACAGCACGGACCAGGCCACCCACCAACTCGGCGCCGAGGGATGCTCCGTCGCCCCCCGACGATCATACCACTGCGTTTCCTCAGGAAGGTTGCCGTACCAGATCAGCATGTACTGACTGAACGCGATGTATCCCCAGAAAAACACGAACGCGAACATGTACTTACCCAGATCATGAAAGTGTTCATTGGAAACCGACTCCGCCAGCAAACCACGCTTCTGCAAGAACTTGAGAATCAAAATGATCGTCGCAAAGAACGCCAGTGTGCCCCCGGCAAAGATATACACACCGTAGATTGTGCTGTAAAACACGGGATCCGTCGACATGATCATATCCCATGCGAAATACGTCGTAATCAACCCGAACAGAGCAATGCTCAGATAGGAATACTTCTGCATCGAAAGCGTGAGTAATCGGTCACCGGTCTTATCCTGCTTCAACGAAGTGCGATAATAATACCAGGCAATAATCGAAAGAACCACAAAGTAAATCGCCACACGCAAACCGAAAAATCCATGCGAAAGCCACGGATACTTGTTCTTCAGAACCTCAGGCCCCATATGTGTCCAGGGATAAATCTCACCTGCCAGAAACACCACACCAATAGCCAAAATCCCCATCGTCACAATGTTCGCAGCCATAATCTCCGCCACGCGTCGCACGGAAACCGACCAGCCCGCCTTGGTCACATGCTGCACCACAACAAAGAAAATGGCCCCAAGCGAAATCGCCGTAAAGAAACCAAACCCCATCAGATAACCCAGCGCCCACTCCCGCGTATGATCACCCGCCAACATCTTCGCGACCAGCAATAACACAACGCCCACCACAGCGCTGCCAATGGCGGGCACGGTCGTGTTGATTCCGAGAACATTCTTCTCGGTCAGGTTCGGCGATTTCGTAGCGTGGTCGCTCACGTAGGGCTACTCCAACAAGTTCACTTCTTCGCAGAGCCGAGGCTCTTGATGTAGGCTAGCAAAGCCTGTTTCTCTTGATCCGTCAGCGGCACCGGAGGCATGACAGGCTGATACCCCTTAACAATTTTCGCCATCGGATTGGACAGGGATTCAAGAAGATATGCATCGTCGACCTTGATCTTCTGGATAGGTCCGCCGATACCAACATGCACTTCCTCTTCACGCCCAAAAATCCCTCCGACAAAACTAGGCGCCTTGATCGGACGCACCATCGTATCGTTCTTCTCGGTCTGATGGCAGGTAAAACAAATCTTCGATTTCCAAAGTTGAGCCCCTAGTTCAACCGGCGTCAATGCCTTCTTAACCACTGGCTTATCTGTCAACGCATCCCCCAAAATCGCTTTCAACGCCTTCGAACGCTCATCACCTAGAAGCGATGCACCATGCGGTTCAAAGTTACGGCTATAAACCAATGCCTTCACATAAGCCGCAATCGCCCACCGATCATCTACATCGATCTGACGCTTATACCCCTTCATCAGGTTAAAGCCATCCGATATCGTCGTAAAAATCTCTCCAACGGGCATATCCTTATACCGCTGGGGATCAAGGTGGAAATTCCGCGGCACGCCCCAGGCCCCAACCATCTTTCGAATCTTCTCACCCGCATACATGTTGGAACGGGTATCCTGCGCGATCGTCAACTCATTCACACGCCGATGCACCAATCCGTCCCCATAACCCGCGTGTCCATGACACATCGAACAGAAAATGTTGTATCGCTCCCGCCCTCGCTCCAAAAATGACGCATTGATATGCCCCTTGGCATCTGTCACTGCCGCAGGAAACGTGTCATAGAATTGCTTACGCTTCTGCCCGCCAACAACTTCCTCAATCGGCTTGCCATCCACACCAATCTTGTACCCCAGACGATAATGATCGTCCTCAGGTGTCCCGATGCGCACCTTCGCATCACCCTGCTGCGCCACCGTATTCTCAATCGGTGACCGCATCGATCGATGATCCGCAAAAGCCGGATTAAAGGACTGCGCTTTATACTTCGGCTGTTGGTCCATATCCTGCCAGAAGTGAATCCTCTGACGCGGCGACTTCGCCGTCCGCGCACGGGCAATCAACGCCAGCGGAATCCACGAACACACGGTCCCGATCATGATCACAAAGATCAACCACCGAGGGATCTTCGGAATCGGTGCCAGCTTCGGCAGGTTTGATTGGTCGCCTGACTCATCGGCCATGGACGTCATTCCTCCAACTCTTCAATCGCCGATGCGCCGGCGTCGTTGAGCAGTTTCGTCGTTTCGAGCAAATCGAAATTGTCATCATCAGCTTCAACACCAATGAAAAATCTATCCTGAGTCACGCGGTTAAACCGCTTGCACTTGTGGACCGGATTGTAAAACTTCGGCAATAAATTCATCGCAAGCATGCCGAAGAACGCGCCAAACGCACTGAACAGAATCGTAAGTTCAAAAATCGGAGGAATATTCGCAGGTAGCGAAAACTTCGGCTTACCCGAAATCTGAAAGTCATAACCCCGCAAAGCGTATCCAACCCCGTCCGGTGAAATCGCATTCGTCCACCAAACCAGAAGCAAACCAGTCAGACATCCCGTCAGCCCCCCGCAAAGAACAACCCACGGCAAACGCGTCGACTGCACACCCATCGCCTTATCCAAACCGTGAACCGGAAACGGTGTATAACAGTCCCAGTTCTTATACCCCGCATCACGCACCTTCCTCGCCGCAGACATCAGCGAATTGACATCCTCAAACTCGGCCAAAACACCATACAACTGAGACTCCTCCGTTGCACCCTGCACAGCATGACCAACATCTTGCGACATTATTGGCTCTCCTGTGCAGTAGAAGCTTCTTCATCTTCATGACCATGTGCATGAGCCTGCGGCATCACAGCCTTGACTTCCGCAATCGCCACAACCGGCAGGAACCGAATGAAAAGGAAGAACAGCGTAAAGAACAGGCCAAAACTACCGATCAACATGCAGATATCCACCCACGTCGCCGTAAACGTATGCCATGCCGATGGCATTGCGTCACGACTCAATGACGTCACGATAATCACATAACGCTCGAACCACATTCCAATGTTCACGACAATCGCGATCATCAGTAGCGTTCCCATATTCTGTCGAATCTTCTTAAACCACAGCAGCTGTGGAAGGAAAACATTACACGTCGTCATCGTCCAGAACGCCCACGCATAAGGCCCGAACATTCGATTCTCAAACGTGAATCCTTCGTACGGATTGTTCGAATAGTAGGCGATAAAGAATTCCGTGGAATACGCATATCCCACAATACACCCCGTCGCAAGCATCACCTTACCCATATTCTCCATATGCCGATTCGTCATGATCTCCGACAAGCCCGGAATAATCACACGAGCCGGAATCGCCAGACACAATACCATTGCAAACCCGCCAAACACCGCCCCGGCCACAAAATACGGCGGGAAGATCGTCGTATGCCATCCCGGCAACTGAGCAACCGCAAAGTCAAACGACACGACCGAGTGAACCGAAAGCACCAGCGGCGTCGCCAACGCCGCAAGCAACAGATACGCCCGCTCATAACGATGCCAGTGACGATTCGAACCCGTCCACCCAATGGAAAATATACCGTACACCATCTTGCGAATACGCGTCTTGGATCGATCACGCAACGTCGCAAGATCAGGAATCATTCCCATGTACCAGAACAGAAGTGAAACCGTGAAATACGTCCCCACCGCAAACACATCCCACAGAAGCGGACTACGGAAGTTCGGGAACATACCCATCTGGTTCGGATAAGGGAACATCCAGTAAGGCAACCACGGTCGACCGATATGAATACCCGGCCAAACCAAAGCACAGATCACCGCAAAAATGGTCATCGCCTCCGCAAACCGGTTAATACCCGTCCGCCAGTCCTGCCTGAAAAGGTAAAGAATCGCCGAAATCAACGTTCCAGCGTGACCAATACCCACCCAGAACACAAAGTTCGTAATCGGGAAACCCCACGCAACCGGCTGGTTATTACCCCAAATCCCCGGCCCCGTAAGGAATAGATACCCAATCAACAACCCCAGCATGCTCAACAGGGCGCCGGATATCAGCAACGCAATCCACCACGAAAAAGATGGCTTCTGCTCATTAATGCGACAGATCTTGTCCGTTACCGTGGTAAAGTCATTGCTGCCAATCACCAGCGGCGCACGCTCGATGTGTGCGTCCATCGTGGTATCCACGATTTCTTGATGCGATGTGTTTGTCGTAATACTTGCCATCGTCAATTACCGCTGGTTAATGCGCTTCCTTTTTCTTGCCGTCCTTGCTCGGGTTAATCACACGCGCCAGATACTTCGAACGAGACCGTAGGTTTTGCTCCGGAAGCAACTCGTACGCTCGCATGTCCTTTTGAAGTTTGGACACCTCACTGTTTTCATCGTTCAGGTCGCCGAACGCAATGGATCGCGTTGAACATGCCTGGGCACAAGCCGGCTGAATAAGACCATCCTCCAACCGAAGAGTATCAGTCTTCCCACTCACAAATTCATTTCGTGCGGGAATGGTGTGTGCCTTGATACGCTGAAGGCAAAACGTGCACTTCTCCATAACCCCACGCATGCGCACCGTGACTTCCGGATTAAAACCAAGGCGGGTCACCTGGTCCACTTTCGCTTCCTGCTGCTCATCAGGAAATCCGAGATGCGTACCCGCAAAAATACTCGAGTCCTTGGGCTTCTTGGCATGCCAGTCAAAATAGTTGTACCGACGCACCTTAAACGGACAGTTGTTCGAACAATAACGCGTCCCGATGCAACGGTTATAAACCATCACATTCAAACCTTCCGAATCATGCGTCGTCGCAGCAACCGGACAAACCTGCTCGCAAGGCGCCGTCTCGCAATGACTGCACGTAACGGGCAAATGAACGGACTCGGCCGTCGAAAAATCCGTCGTCTTCAGATCACGATCCTTCGGCTTGTCCGTGATGAAATACCGATCAATACGCAACCAGTGCATCTCTCGGCCTCTGGCCACTTCATCCTTACCCACGATCGGAACATTGTTCTCCGCCTGGCACGCTACAACGCACGAATTGCAACCAATGCAGGTATTCAGATCAACCGCCATCCCCCACCGGTATTCCGAAGACTTGGATGGATCGTCAAAATTAACCGGAGCTTCAAACAACTGCAACGGCTTCTTGCGACCCTCCGTTTCCATCATCGGAACATGCAGCATATACATCGAGTGCTTCGCAACACCTTCGAAATGCATGTGATGCTCATGGTGAAACTCATAATGAATCTTGTGCTCAATCAGTTTCTTGACCTTCTCCTCGGGCATATTGACTTTAGCCGCCTTGGCCTTGATTGAATCAATAAAATCCTTGTCTGCAAGCTTTTTATCGTGAAACTTCTTCCACTCATCACGATGATGCGCATAGTCCGTTTCCGTAATCCTCCTGGACAACACCGCCGCCCGATCAAGTCGCTCACGCAATCCCACACGATCTATCGCATGATGATCCTGAGTCGTAACCAATCGATGCGTCCGCGTCGTCTTCTCAATCTTGACAACCGCGGAACCAAGGTTTTTCATCGTGCGAAGCTGATACGCGTTGAACCCAACACCGTTGGCGATATAGCCCCCTTGCGTACGCCCGTATCCCAGGGCAACGCTGATCGTCCCGCGCGCCTGTCCCGGCATCAGGTAAACCGCTGCGTTCATGGAACGCCCATCACCCGCATCCACCTTAATCACATCATTCTGTTCTAGCCCCCACTCCATCGCATCATTAATATTCACCCGCGCCGCGTTATCCCAGGTCAATTTCGTCAGCGGGTCAGGCACTTCCTGAAGCCAACCGTTCACACCAAACCGACCGTCATAAACACGATGATCCGCGCGAAGGGAAACTTCAATATCACCACCGACCGATTCCACCGCCTTGATCTTCGCCGCTGAATCCTGCGCAACCTTCGCAGACGCCTTGGCAAATCCCGAATTGACAACATAACCGTCGTGCAAAGCCTGCTTCCACGTCCGCCCCGTGCGACCGACGCCCGAATAGGTCTTCCTTACGATCTTGTACCCTAGATCCGCATGATTCGCGACTGTCTCACCTGCAAACTGACCAACCACCGCCAACGCGCTGCGTGATTCAAAAATTGGTCGCACCAACGGCTGAACAATGCTGATCGTCCCATCCCACGACCGTGCATCACCCCACGCCTCCAGATAATGAGAACGCGGCAACACCCACTCACAACCGACCGACGTCTCGTTCTCATACTCCGTCACATGAATCGGCGTCTCTACCTTCTCCAACGCCTCAACAAATTCAAGGTCCGCGGGTGCGTCATACGCCGGGTTCCCCCCAAGAATCAACAACGAATGCACATCACCCGCATTCATCGCTGCCGTCACCTGCTGAATTCCTTCAGCGTGCGACATCGGAGCGATCCCCGCATCCAACTTCAGATAATCCACCGTCTTGCCAATGTTGCCCAGCTTTTCGTTGAGCAGAGCAACCGTTGCATGTACGGCAGCTGACTGATCCATTCCCGCAGCTATAACGCAAGCGCCCGCATTAGCCTTCAATTCTTCTGCTAGTTTTCTCGCAAACTTGCGATGAGCCGCTTCCTCCAATCCGGCCGTTCCCACATCCAGCCCCAGCTCCTTCGCCACGGCTCTAACCAAAGTCAGCACCTGCGAAGGTTTCACAGCCAATCGCTCGTCAGCATTAGTACTCGTGACGGTAAAACCGCTATCCACGCAATACATGCGACCAACATGACCCTCATCCACCCCACGCCTCATGGCAGCATAACTCGCTGAATTGATCGCTGCGCCCGGATAACCCGCAAGCAAATCAGCATCAAAACACGCTACGACCTTGGCATGGGCAATATTGTATTTCGCTCGAAGCTTTTGCCCGAAAGCCATTTGCGTTCCAAGCACTTCGCCATCCTGATTGACCGGCTCATACTCGTACCATTGCGCCTTTGGCATTTTCGCCTTGAGCACATTTCGCATACGAACCATGCTCGGAGACACCACCGCTTCAGACAAAACCGCGAAACGGTACCCATCCGACGCCGCAACATCCTTCACCGCCTCTTCAAATTTGGACCAGCTCGACTCAACTTTCTTATCGCCCTTCCCGGACTTAACCTTTTGCGCCCGGTGAGGATCCCACATGCTCAGAATGCTCGCCTGCGCCAACAAACCCGAAGGACCAAATTTATTTTTCTTGCCAACCCCACCGCCATTCTGCGGGTGCGCTGGATTTCCTTCAATCTTGATCGGCCGACCATCAAACGATGCCGCCAACAACGGCTCCGCCACCCCGCCTAACTCCATCGCCGTCGCGTAATAACTCGGCAAACCGGGAACATGCCCTTCCGGTCGCACCGTATACGGCGCCAACTTCCGCTCCGGCCATCGACGACATCCGGTCATACCCCCCACACCCGCAAGCGCCATCGATGCCCCCATCAACTTCAGCAAACTTCGACGCGATGGAGAAGCAACAATCTCTTCAGGATTGTAATCCGAAAACTCGCTCTTCAGACGCTCCTGAAACTGAGGCGCATCAACAAGTTCGTCCAGGGAGGACCAATAAGCCTTGCCGTTCTGTGATTCCTGATTCACCGATGGCATGTGGAACAATCCTGCAACTTCTGATGGGTACGCAAGTTATAACGCGACAACAATAACGCATCGACCGCGGCACGTTCTTCTACTTTTGTGCTGAACGTCAATGCATCCAATTTCTTCAACGCATCCGCCCCAAGCCAATACCCTTCCCTCGCCCCCGTAATTTTCAACGCCGTAACCTCTCTCACATGACTCTCGGACAATGGAACCGAAAACAGCGAGCTTAACTTGCCCCGCTGACGCCGTTCCCGCTTGACAATCAACGCCTCGCCGATCGCTCGACGCTGATCATCCGTCAACTTACCGCCCTCAGAAAGCTCCATACCCGGCACGATCGTCTTAATCTGGGCAATCTCAGAAGGACGTAAATTAAAGCCCCAGTTAAGGTTATAAACTTGGTCCAGAGGACGAATATTCGGCGCCGGATCACGATGACAACTCAAACACCATCCCATGGAAAGGGATTTGGCCTGATAAACCCCTTCGCCGCCCATCTTGTCCACACGTCCATGGCACGAAACACAGCTTACACCACGATTCACGTGCGCATCATGGGCAAAATAAGCGTAATCAGGAAGATCGTGAACCTTCTTCCATTCAACCGGCGTGCCCTTCTTCCAACTCTCCCTCAACTTCTCAAGGTTCGGACTCTCTGGATGAATCGCCGTATGACAATTCATACATGTGCCCGTCGGAGGAATCGCCGCAAACTTGGCCTTATCAACAGACGTATGGCAGTAACGACAATCCATCCCCAATTGCCCAACGTGCAATTCGTGCGAATAAGGAATCGGCTGCTCGGGTTGGTAGTTGACGTTTAACGTTTGAGGCGAGAGAGCGTAACCGGCCAACAAAATCTTGTAAGGAACTGATGCCATTCCGCCCAACAACAACAGGGGAACAATGTAATTCGCCCATTTGGGGAATACAAAGACATTAGTTTTTTCGGCATCCGCCATGCGTGATTTACCGGTCCGAAGTCATAAAGCGAGTCTCTAAACGCTTTACTCACCCTGAGGTGAGGAAGGGATTCTAACTTCGGTCGTGAGACAGTCAAAATCCAATCGTGAAAAAATGCACAAATTTACTTTTGAACGCCGAACTGAACTACGCCAAACACTTATCGGCCCTTTCGCCCGTTTCAATTGAATCATTTCATACAACCTTTCCACAATCTCCATCAGACACGATGGACTTGCTACGCACACGTGCGCTACCGTCTCACCATGTCACCGCAAGCCGCCGCCTCTCTCATAGTCCTGCTCGAAGTACTCAGCTTTGGCGCAATCTTCCCCGTCATGAGCGACTACTGCGAACAACTCGGTTCAACACCCGAGTCCGCAACCCTCTTCGCCGGAATCATGTTCGCACTCGTCGCCGGACCAAGAATCATCATGAACACGCTTTGGGGAAGACTGTCGGATCGCATCGGTCGCAAACGTGTCCTCACGATCATTACCACCGGCACACTTGCCGGATCAGTCCTTTGGGCGCTTAGCATGCCCCTCCATTCATCACTTGGCTACGGCCTGCTTTGGCTCGGCGCATCCCGCCTGACCGCGGGATTCTTCCAGGCCCAGGCCGCACTTACACAAGCCGTCATCGCAGACTCTTCAACCCCGGAAAACCGAGCCAAAGGGATGGGAATGCTCGGCGCATCCTTTGGCCTCGGCATGCTCGGCGGAATCCTCCTCGGTGGAATCGTCGGCACACATTTCTCGATCGCCGCCGTAGGATGGGCCTCCGCCATCGCTCAACTCCTCTCCATCGCCGTCATCATCTTCTGCCTACCCGAAACCCATCCCATACACAAATCCCAGCCTTCAAACGCTCCTACAGCCTCCCCAGACCAGTTCAACCGCCTCCCCATACGCCGCCTGCTCTCTCAAAAAATGCTCACCAACACCCTCCTCGTCATCGCCGTCATGACACTCGGCCACATGGTCCTCGTCCCCATCCTCCCAAAGACATGCAAAGACTGGTTCAACTTCGATCGCACCGACATCACCACCGTCTTCGCCGTCTGGATGTTCGTCGGCGTCTTCGTCCAGGGCGGCATGATCCGTCCCATGGTCCAACGCTGTGGCGAAACCGGAACCATCAAGATTGGCCTTTTCATCCTCACCACAGGCCTCGCCCTCATGGGAGCCGCTTCTCAATCCACAACAATCTTCTGGACAGCAGCAATTCTCATCGCCATCGGCGGCAGCTTTGCCACACCCGCGCTCACCGCGACCGTCTCGCACGCCGTTACCCCTTCCGATCAGGGAGCCGCCCAGGGCCTCAACCAAAGCGTCACCGCAATAGGCAGGACATGCAGCTACCTCATTGCCGGCGCACTCTACGTCCTCTCTCCATCAATCCCCTACTTCGTCGGCGCAACCATCGTTCTCATCTCTCTCATCTTCGCACTTGCGCTCAAACCCGCCCAAACAAATGAAGCGACATAGCCCCATACGCCCGAGTGTCTTGATGCAACCACTTGACAAGCTCCCGTGCCGCCACATGCTTAGGCGTCCTTAAAACCAACGTCGCGCCTTCACTCGACAACTCCGCAATCGCCTCCACCTGCTCGTATACCGCCTTCGCCGTCTTCTCATCCTCCACCATTCGATAAGGCGGATCCACAAAGACCAGCGTAAACCCGTCTCGCCCACCACGCGTCAACATCCCCGGCAACAACGCATCACCCATCACCACCTCCGCCCGATCCTCCAACCGAAGCATCGCAAGGTTTTCCTTCAAACGCTTCACCGCCTCCCGATCCCGATCAACAAACAACACGCGGCCCGCCCCGCGCGAAAGACACTCCAACCCCATCGACCCCGTCCCCGAAAAAAGATCCAGCACCACCGCATCCTCAATCACATAAGCCGCCGCCAGTCGATCAAACAACGCCGTCTTAACCCGATCCGTAATAGGCCGTGTCGTCTCATCCGCAGGCCCCTGAATCCGTCGCCCTCGATGTTCACCCGCAATTATTCGCATCCCATTACCTCTACCAAATAAAACATCTCCATCACCGCCGCACCGCCGCCATATACGCCACCCACGCCTCCGCGTCTCCCAAATCCTCATCATCCACAAACCCATCCTCACCCTCATACCACACCGTCATATCCTCAAACCCCGCCTCACCCATCGCCTCAGCAAGCTCCGCCGGCGACCACAACCGCCAATCATACGTAAACGCCTTCTCCAGTCGCGTCCCATCCCCAAACTCAAAATGAATGTGATTCACCACACCATTCGTCAACGCGTCAAACGACGCCTGCTCCCACAGATAATCAAAATCGCCAAACTCCCGCCTGTCCACACCCGCCACCATAGCTCCCGGCCCGCCATAAGCATCCAGCGCCATAACCCCGCCCGGCTTCACACACGTCCACGCATGACGCAGGTACCGCACCAAATCCGCTCGCCGCTTATAAATAAAGTGCGAAAAATTCAGCGACACCAACACATCAGCCTTCGCACGACACCCAAACACATCCGAACACTTCAACGCCAACCGCCCCGCATCCTCCCCCAGATGCTTCCGATTCCCACCCTCAGCATACTCAATCATCCTCGCATCAATATCCACCCCCACCGCCCGACGCCCCGCCTCCGACCTCACCCACATCGATGACAAATACGCCGTCCCGCAAAAATCCTCCCGCAACACCACAGGCTCTCGCTCCAGCTCGAAATAATCGAACGCATCCTCAATCAGCCCAATCACGATCTCCGGCTGCTGAACCGACAACTCATACAACTCATGCCTGTCCGCGTTCTTCGCCGTCAAATCCATCACTACGCTCAATCTGCAAGATACCCATAGCAGCCGCCAATGCCTTCTTAATCAATCACTCACCCAACTTTCTTGGAAATCATCCGGCAAGTTCGCTACCTTATCTTCAATGAGTAAAAAGAAAAATAATTCAAAAAAGAAATCACTCGCTTCCAAAGCGGACCGGCACGACCTCTACCTCAAATCCGTACAGTGCCCCGAACACGAAGTCTGGTTCCTGAACAAGACCTTTAAGAAGGAATTCGGCAGACCCGCCGCCCTCCTCCGCGAAGACTTCTGCGGCACCGCCGCCGTCTGCTACGAATGGGTCAAAAAGAAAACCGCACGCAACGCCATCGGCGTCGACATCGACCCCGACCCGCTCCAGTGGGGCAGGGAAAACCTCACCGCAAATCTCTCCCAGGCACAACTCGACCGCGTCCAACTCCTCCAACAGGATGTCCGCATCGTCAACGGCCAAAAAGCGGACATCGTCGCGGGACAGAATTTCTCATACTGGATATTCAAAACAAGACCCGAACTCCTCGGCTATTTCAAATCCGCCCACGCCAACCTCGCCGATGAAGGCATCCTCATGCTTGACATGATGGGCGGCCAGGAAACCCTCGAAGAAGACCGCGAGGAAATAACCAGGAAAAACGGCTTCAAGTACATCTGGGAACAAAAACGCTTCGACCCCATCACCCACGACTGCTCCTTCTACATCCACTTCCGATTCAAAGATGGCAGCGAACTCAAAAAGGCGTTCGAGTACCACTGGCGACTCTGGACCATACCCGAAGTCACCGAACTCCTCGCCGAAGCCGGCTTCGATCGCGTCGATGTATATTGGGAAGGCACGGACCCCAAGACCGGCGAAGGCAACGATGTTTATCGCGTCAAAAAACACGCCCCTTCCGATCCCTCATGGATCGCCTACATCGTCGGCGTCAAATCCAAAAAATAACACACTCCTCCGCTTTTCAAGATACACACTCCCTCCCCCTTGTCACACCTCAACCCACCCCCTACCGTATCCGCCTAACCCCCTAGCGCGGACGATCCTCCAATGAAACACCAAGCGCCAAAAGGCACACGTGACTTCTACCCCGAAGAAATGGCATGGCGTAGACACGTCGAAGATGCATGGCGAAAAATCTCAATCCGGAACGGCTTCGAGGAAATCGACGGCCCCATCTTCGAATCACTCGATCTCTACAAAGTCAAGTCCGGCGACGGCATCATCAGTGAACTCTTCCACTTCCAGGATCGCGCCGGCCGCGAACTCGCCATCCGTCCCGAATTCACACCA
Source organism: Phycisphaeraceae bacterium (assembly GCA_028284925.1). GTDB lineage: Bacteria > Planctomycetota > Phycisphaerae > Phycisphaerales > Zrk34 > JANQQT01. The sequence continues at coordinate 42,204 of JANQQT010000070.1, forward strand.
ACCCTCGCCCGCATGGTCGCCGAAAAAGCCGCCTCCCTCCCACGCCCGATCAAATGGTTCGCCGTACCCAACTTCTGCCGCGCTGAAAAACCCCAACGCGGGCGCCTCCGGGAATTCCTCCAGTGGAACGTGGACCTCATCGGCATCGATGGACCCGCAGCCGATGCGGAAGTGATCTTCACCGCTGTCGACTTCCTGCGCGAGTTGGGCCTCAAACCCGATCAGGTCGCCGTCAAGATCTCACACCGCGATGTCGTCAAGCGCGTTCTCTCCCGCCTCGGCGTCTCCGATGACGCCATGCTCGGCGCATTCGACCTCCTCGATCGACGCGACAAAATCGAACACGAACAATTCAACGCCCAGGCCCAGACCCTCGGCCTCGACGAACCCACCATCGAGCGTTTCAACCAGGTCGCCCGCGTCCGCATCAACGCCAACGCCCCCTGGCACGACATTCAGGAAAAGATCGCCGTCCCCGATGAGGATCTCCACGACCTCGAAGCCCTCCACAAACAACTTCACGCCTTCAACATCGCCGACTGGTGTGAATACGACCTCGGCATCGTCCGCGGACTCGCCTACTACACCGGAACCGTCTTCGAAATCCACGAAATCAGCGGTGCCGAACGCGCCGTCGCAGGCGGCGGACGCTACGACCGACTCATCGAAATGTTCGGCGGACCAACCCTCCCCGCCGTCGGCTTCGGCATGGGCGATGTCGTGCTCACCAACGTACTCGAGGACCGCGGCCTCATCCCCGATGAAGTCGCCCCTCCCGTCGACATCTTCGTCGTTGCCGCCGAAACTGCCGCATCCCCCCTCGTCACCCAACTCATCTCCCAACTCCGTTCCGCCGGCTTCCACGCCCGACAAACCTACCGCACCACCACCAACGTCGGCAAACTCCTCAAGGAAGCCAATCAATCGCGCGCCCGCTTCTTCGCCGTCCTTGACCAGAATACAATCGACCACCAAACACTCACCCTCAAAAACCTCAAGTCTGGCGAACAAACCCACATCCACCTCAACGCCCTCCCCGTCCACCTCAAATCCCCTTGAACTCCTTCCCATTTCCATGCACAATACACGCATGGCCCAAAGGAGATTCCACTACGATCAGGCGTTCGAACACTACCTTCGCGCCAAAAAGATTCCCTACGTCGCCGTCGACGAAGCCCGCAAATCACTGCGCGGCCGGGTCAAACTCAAAAACTTCGACTTCGTCGTCTACTCCTCCAACGGACCCAATCTCCTCATCGACGTCAAAGGACGCAAACACGCCGGCCGTTCTCGAAACCAGCTTGACAACTGGGTCACCCGCGAAGACGTCGACGACCTCAAGCAATGGGAACAAGTCTTCGGAACCGGCTTCCAGGCCGCATTCGTCTTCCTCTACTGGTGCGAAGCACAACCCCCCGATGCCCTCTTCCTCGAAACCTACTCCCACCGCGACCGCTGGTACGCCGTCCTCGCCGCAACCGTCGCCGACTACGAACAACACATGAAACAGCGCAGCCCAAAATGGCACACCGTCCACGTCCCCGCATCCGACTTCAAAAACTTCGCCCAACCCCTCATCCGCATGCTTTAAATTCACTCATCCAATTTGTTACATCAATCTCGTACATTCCGTGAACTTCTCTCATCACTCCACCGTCTAAAACATAGAAATACTCTAATGCACGTATTATCTCGATGCCCACGGACTCAAAAACAGGGTTTACACACCGCCCCGGACTGCGTATGATCTTCCGCTGAGCAATCCCTCGACAGACCCAAATAAACGAGGTTTTTCGCTAAATCTCGATGGTCTGAAGGATTCCTCGGCTGAAACACAAAACCCCGGAATTTGACATCCGGCAAAGCCCTCAGAAATAACCCCCTCTAAAGGAGTAGGTCATGACCAATAAAGGCCTAAGGGCATTGATTGTCATCAATGCCGTACTGTTAATGGCGCTTTCGCTGTTAGTCTTTTCACCAAGCCCCGCCGAAGCTCAGCTCGGACCCGGTCGCGGTGGTGATTACATCATGGTGGCGGGCCGTACGCCTCAAAACACGCACAACACCATCTACATCATCGACCTCAACTCCGGTGGCATGATGGCCGTCGAGTATTCCTCGAAAGTGCGCACCGCCTCGCTCAAAGCCGTCGCATACCGCGATCTCAACGGCGATGGCGGTGGTGGCAAGTAAAACACGCCCACACTTTTCTCTCACGAAATAAATCTACACAGAAGGAATAAACACCATGACACGCAATCACCAAACGGCAGCGTTCTCACTTCTCGCCTCAGCCATCGTACTCGCGGGAATGACGCTTTACAAAGCAGGCGATATGCTCGAGTCCAAAGCACAAGCTGAAATGGTCACTGGCAAGGGCCTCATCCAGGTCATGACAACCACTTACCGAAGAGACGCTGAAATCGTCTACGTCCTGGACTCTCGCCGCGAAGTCCTCCTCGCCTACCTCTACAACCCGCAAAGAAAGCAGATCGAGCTTCTCAAGGGCGGAACCATGAGCATCGGCGCCGCATTCAAGAAAGCCGCCGCCGCCAAAGGTGGTGGTGTGAAGGGGCCAAGACGACGGATCCGCTGACAGCCCGTTCACCATCATTCACAATGAACGGAATCACAACATGCCGACGGTGAACATTGACCGTTACGACGCTTGGGCGTCAGACGGAAAGAACAACATCTCCATAGAACCCTCCGACGCCATGACCATCCTCAAGGGTCATGGCGTCGATTTTCTTGCGCTCGTCAACGCCGCAGGTGCCATACGACGACACTTCTTCCAAAACACCGTCACCATTCACACACTCGACAACGTCCAGAACGGTGCCTGTCCCGAAGATTGCGGCTACTGCGGCCAATCCAAAGATTCAGACGCCCCCATCGCTCCTTACAAAATCAAATCCGTCGACCGGATCGTCGCCGATGCCGAAAAAGCACAAAAGAACGGAGCCTACCGCTATTGCATGGCGCTC
>JANQQT010000091.1 GCA_028284925.1 Phycisphaeraceae bacterium
CCAATCCGTCGACCAAACCGACCTCAACCTCCTCCTCGCCGCCATCGGCAAATCCTTCAACCAAATCGCCATCCCCAACGACGCCCGAACCGAATCCCACCCACCAGCGCCAGATCCATTACAAAACGCAGACCTCCTCACCGAAGCCCTTTCCCTCTAACTTCCACCCCAATCACCTTTCACAGCGAAGTTAATCCCGGACATCCCGTCTCACCTCTCCTGACCATGCAGAAAAACTTCCGGGGGGGTCAAAAATCCGTATCCCCACCCTTCAAATCCAACTTCTTAATCCAGATATTCCTGTACCTCACATCATGCCCCTCACACTGCAACTTCAGCCCGCCCGGCACATCCGTAATCCCCCTCCCCCCCATATTCCCACCATCAATTCCGGAATTCTTCCCACCCCACACCTTGTTAATCTCCTGGTTCACATGCACCTTCTTTCCGTTGAAGTACATCGTCACCTTCGCCTTCTCGCTCCGCTTCCCATCCTTGAACCGCGCCGCCCGAAACACAATGTCATACGAATTCCACTTCCCCGTCCCATTATAAGCATGATAGGGCGAAGGCGTCTCATTAATCACCGCACCCATACCATGCTTGGTCTTATCACCATCCAAAATCTGGATCTCATAACGGTTCTGCAGATACACTCCGCTATTCCCCCTCCGCTTCATCACCAGGAACTCAATATGCAATCGAAAGTCCCGATACTTCTCCTTCGTCACCACATCTGCCGTCCCATACTTTCCGCCACGCGCCGCAGGATCATCCGTCATCATTACCGTACCGCTATCCACCGGATCCTTCACAATCTTCCACTTGATCGGCAAGGATGATGAAAAACGCGGCCCCTTCCAATACGTCCACTTCTCATCCAGCATCTTCCGCGTCCCGTCAAAAATGACCGTCGCCCCCTCAATCGGCTTCGCCCCAACCCCAATCCCGGCCGCCTTCTTGCCCTTCCCCTTCTTCGCCAGCAACTTCCTCACCAGCGCCGACTGCTTCTCATCCAACACCTGCGAACAAGCCAACCCGTTCCCAAACACATCAAACTTGTTAAACGCCCACACCACCCTTTTATCCCGCGTAATTTCAAAAATCTGCGGATTGTCAGGCCCCGCATGGCAATTCCCAATCACAAAATTCCCATTCGAAAGCTCCGTCACAAACGTCGTCCACTTCAACCCAATCTTCGCACCCGGCACGCTCCCCTTGATCTCCCACACAACCTTCCCACCAGGCGTCACCTCCACCACACTCGACCCACCTCCCGACGCAATCAACGTATTCCCGTTCTTCAAACGCGTCGCACCATACACACGCGTCTTGATCATATACTCCCACACAATCTTCCCCGTCTTGTCATACTCCGTCACAACGCCCGGCCGCTCCGAACACGTCAGATAATTCCCATTCGTCAGCTTCCTCGCCATCCGCGTATTCTGACGCCCGTCCCGCTTCATCTTGATCTCCGTATGAATCTTCCCCTTCTTATCCACCTCGATGATCCGCCCAACTCCGCTCTCCACAATCATCGTCAGCCCGTTATCCAGCCTCTGAAATGCATGAACATCCACACGCTTCCCCTTGTTTCCATTCATCGTCCCCGAATCATAACGCCACACCACCTCACCCCCCAGCGTCATCTCCTTCACCACACGCCAATCATCATGGAACAGAATATTTCCATTCTTCAGCAGGTGAACATCATGATGCCCCGTATGCCCCCGCTTGGGCCCGCCCGTCTTATATTGCCAGATCACCTTCCCATCCGCCTCGCAGATCGCCACAATATTCTTCCCATACGAAGCGCTCGCAAGCACCAACCGCTCGCCCCTCGCCGCGCCCGCCACACTCATTCCCAATACCAACGACACGACAATCTGCAAACCATATCTCATCGATTCAATCCTTGATAGATTTCAATTCTGATCCAAATGCCCAATAACCTGCACGCCGCCCAGCCTCCCCGGAATCCGGGTCATTCTACCAACTGATACCGCATACGAAACGCCGAATCCCCACGCAATACACACCTTCATACAAATACGCCCTCACACGCTCACGCCCCCAATCTCAATCTCTCACCGTCATGGTCCAATAAGCACGCTGATTCAACATTCGCTCACAATTCACACCATCTCCACCAGTTTGAGTAAAGACACCCATACACCTTTCCGATATATAAAAACACCTAGAAATGACAGGTAGACTTTACGACTATCTTGCGCAAACCCATGCATCAGTCCATGTCTGTCTGAACCGACCCTAAATCCAAAATCATCCGGGGCCGATGAAAGATTGACTATGCTGGTGATCACTGACGAAACACAAGACCGCTCTAAACTCTGGTTGTCCTGGATCTGGTCCCGCCTCACGGGAAATTCAACCCCTCCCGCGGACGCCAATACTTCCTACGACCATTCGTCCTATCAACGGGCCTACGAACTGCTCTCCAGCGCCAACTCCTGGTCCGATCTCAAGTCCGCCCGTGAAGATAAACAAAACACACCGGCATTCGACACCCTCGCCAAGGCGCTTCTCTACGCCATACAACAGTTTACCCTCGGAAAGTTTCACCCACAGAACGTCGGCAAGGGATTCCCCACCCTCACCGAAACCCTCCAACTATGGCACGCAAATCAGGCTCCCGCAGACACCCTCTGATCCTCCCTTCACCCTCGCACAATCTTTAACAACTCCCCCCAACCACTGGCCGCTTTTTAGGCACGCAACCTCACCCAACATCCCCTCACACCGCTCTCACAACAACCATCCCTCCCCATTTCCTCGCCTTTTCACCACAAACCACCAATTCAGTTCACGACTGGCACGCCATTTGTCTGCGTGATTCACTCCCGCGCACACATGCCACGCACAATGAATCTCACGGATGAAGATTCAGATCGATACACCAAACACCACACAACCGAAATCCACCGGAGATAGAAATGAAACACGGTTATTTAATTGACATGGACGGCGTCATCTACAGAGGCGCCGAACTCATCCCCGGAGCCGACGACTTTATCAACCGACTCCGCACCCGGCAAATCCCCTTTCTCTTCCTCACCAACAACAGCCAGCGAACACGCCGCGACATCGCAACCAAACTTCAGAGAATGGGATTCGACATCGAGGAAAGCCACGTCTTCACCTGCGCCATGGCAACCGCCCAGTTCCTCGCCGCGCAAAAACCAAACGGAACCGCATACGTCATCGGTGAAGGCGGTCTCCTCCAGGCGCTTCACACCAACGGCTACAGCATCGTCGACCATGACCCCGACTACGTCGTCGTCGGCGAAGGCAGAACGCTCACATTCGAAATCCTCGAAAACGCCGTCCAGATGGTAATCAACGGCGCCAAACTCGTCGCCACAAACCTCGACCCCAATTGCCCCACACAAAACGGAATCAGGCCCGGCTGCGGAGCCATTACCGCCATGATCGAGTCCGCCACCAACACCAAGGCATTCAGCGTCGGAAAACCCAGCCCCGTCATGATGCGCGCCGCCAGAAAAGCGCTTGCACTACGCTCCAGCGAAGTCACCATGATCGGCGACACCATGGAAACCGATATCCTCGGCGGCGTACAAATGGGCTACCACACCATCCTCGTACTCTCAGGAGGCGCAGCAAAAGACGACCTCAAAAATTTCGCTTACCAACCCGATATCGTCGTCAATTCCGTCGCAGACCTCTCGCAGACGCCCATGAAAGTCGCCTGAATCCCGCAAATAACCCACTTTTCAAGAAAAAATGTGGACGTAATCGTGATCCCGCGCCGATGGATATTCAAATTCACCACACCTCGGTGTTGCGTTATCCAGTGGATAGGATTATTTTCGATGGACGTCTTCATTGACCAGACCGAATTCAATACCACACAGGTATCCCTTGACGGCATCATCAACGATGCCAGATCACACGTCGATCCCTCAGGCAGAATGATTGTCGAAGTACGTGTCGACGGTCGTCCTCTCACCGATAGCGACTTCGACCAACTCGCCTCCCAAACCGACATCGACGCCGATGAAATCCAACTCCTGACCGCAAATCCCTACGATCTCGCCCTCAGCGCCCTCAGCGAAACCACCCAATCCCTCAACGAACTCGAAACCGCCCATAAGTCCGCAGCCGACTTCCTCTCAGCTGACGAAACTCAAAAAGCGCTCGACATCATCCAGAACATCCTCAAGACATGGCAGAACGCCACCCTCTCCGTACAGGCATCCGCCGAACTCCTCAACATATCCCTTGACACGCTCAGTGTCAATGATAACCCCGCCAACCGGATCATCGATTCTCTCAAGGAACGCCTCGCCCAACTTCGCGAACAACTCATCGCCTCCGATTTCATCGGCCTCGCCGATACACTCGCTTACGAAATGGATGAAACCGTCACAGAATGGACCCAACTCATCCAGTCACTCTCCAACCAGGTTCAGGGCGCTCAGAACTAGACCACCCTTCCAAATCGCAAAGTCGTGAAAAGCCCCCGACCTTGAACGTCGGGGGCTTATTTCTAATCAATACAATAATTTCCCCCGCCGCCCCCATTCATTCCTTTTCAAGACAATACAACGTCGTCGCCGTACGAACAAACATCTGATCACCCACGATCGCCGGCGACGCATCCACACCCTCACCCAGCGAATTCGTCGCCAGAACCTTAAACTCATCCCCCGCTGCAAACACCACCGTCGTCCCATCCCGTCCCGTCATATAAATACGACCTTGCGCCGCAACCAGAGACGCATACATCGACCGAATCCCCTCAACACGCATCGGCCCATACAACGTCTTCCCTGTCTTCGCATCCACACACACCAAAACACCATCTCGACTCTTCGTGTAATACAGCCTCCCCTGATACAACGTCGGCGAGGCAATATAAGGCCCCGCATCCGTACGCTTCCACACCTCCTTATCCTTCCCCGTAATATCCCCCTTCGATCCCAGCCTTACCGCATAAACTGCATACCCCCGATACCCCGTCATGCAGTAAACCACATCACCCATCACCACCGGCGACGCAATCGGGTTCGTCGCCTGCCCCCCACACGCCCACAACAACTTACCAGTCTTCAGGTCATAACTCCGCACACGCCTCGTCCCGTTCGTCACCACCTGCATCTTCCCGTCATGCTTTGCAATCAAAGGCGTCGCCCACGTCGTCGGCTCATCCCGCTCCTTCTTCCAGATCGTCTTACCCGTCGTCGCATCAAGCGCCGCAATAAAACTCTCCCCCTCATGATCCCACGGAACCACCAGCGTATTCCCATACAGCGCCGGCGATGCTCCCTCGCCAAAACTCGCACGCGTACGCATATCACCCAAATCACGCTTCCATTTCACCTTCCCATCCATATCAAAACAAAAAACCCCACGCGATCCAAAATTCGCATACACATGCTTCCCATCCGTCACCGGTGAAGCCGATGCCTGCGTATTCGTCGAATGACCACTCTCATGCGGAACCGCCTCCACCGCCGTCTTCTTCCACAAAATCTTCCCCGACTTGCGACTCACACACACCAGCGAAAACTGATACACGTTCGTCGGCTTGGGCCGCCTGAACCCGCGCCGCCCCCCACGCCGACGACGCCGTGGCTCCTCCTGAACAAATATTTCATCACCGGCCACATCACCCATCGCCGCCTTTCGGTTCGTCTCCTCCGCCGTCAACAAAAACACCTTATCACCCCAAACCACTGGCGAAGAATTCCCCTTACCCGGAATCTTCACCTTCCACTTCACATTCTTACCCGCGCTCCACTTCACCGGCGGATTGCCATCCTCCGCCACACCGTTCCCCGTCGGCCCCCGCCAATTCCCCCAGTTCGCTCCAAAAACACCTCCCGCCAAACCCGTAACCACCACCAGTCCCGCCATCCAACCACTTCGCATCCATATACCCATTTCCGCACCTCTCTTATGTATGATTAAGCCAATACAACTCGTCCTGAGACAACTCACCATTTCACACTGCACCCACCTTCCAACCCCTCAAAAGCGCCAATTATTGCATATCCACCCCTTTCCCTCGCGCGAACCGACATCCCCACTCAAAAATCTCATCCCAACATCATTCCCAAC
>JANQQT010000092.1 GCA_028284925.1 Phycisphaeraceae bacterium
AAAAACCGCTCAATCAATCCTCTGTTCGGTTTTGCTGTGAATCAATGCCCTTGCGCAGCAAGGGAAGGGCATTGATTCACAGCAAAACCGAACCCTCCTATCCACCATTTCCCCCCTTCCCCGACACATCCCGCCAACTTATCCCCAAACCGACAGTTTCCGACACCCCACCCCCACCATATAGGGCATATCCTGCCCATAACTGTCCACATCACCCTATATCCTGTATATTAAAAAAAATCTTTTCACCCTAAATCCCTGCAAATAACCAACTTACACCAATTGTGGATAAGTTATACCTGATTTTGTATCACACCCCCCTTGCATCTACCATATATAGCGTTAATATACTCTTTGTCGCACGTATTCAGCGACAAAATTCGGCCCGGTACGCGATTCTGAAGTATCCGCAAAACACCGGGCGATCAGGGATCACGAACAGATCACAACTCTGTTCGTAACAGGTTAATTCGTTCAGGGCTGGCGCAAGACATTCAATCCACCAACTCCGTCACGCCGCCCCGCTGGTACAGGAATCCGCTATAGCGGAAAGAAATCGCCACCCGGAGCTTATCTCATGGGAATTCTTTGCGACACCCAAATCCGTGAACTCGTCAACATCGAACCTTTCGCCGACTGCGAAAAAAGACCCGGACAAATCTCATACGGCGTCTCCTCATACGGCTACGACGTTCGCGTCGGCCCCATCTTCAAAATCTTCACCAACACACCCACCCACGGCGGACAGGCCATCGTCGATCCCAAAAACTTCACCGAAGACATGTTCGTCACCGTCAACACCGACCTCACCGCAAAAGACCACGTCATCATCCCACCCAACTCCTTCGCCCTCGCTGAAACCGTCGAAGTCTTCGACATCCCACGCGATGTCCTCGTCGTATGCGTCGGCAAAAGCACCTACGCCCGATGCGGCATCATCGTCAACGTCACACCCCTCGAACCCGAATGGCGCGGCAAGGTCACACTCGAAATCTCCAACACAACCCCCCTGCCCGCCAAAGTCTACGCCAACGAAGGACTCGCACAGATGCTCTTCCTCAAAGCCGACCGCGTCTGCGCCGTCTCATACGCCGACAAGTCCGGCAAATACCAGGACCAGACCGGCCTGACCCTACCCATGGTCGACTAACACACAAAGCCACTCACTGTATCCACGACTCGATACCGCTCCGCCATGAGCGCCCCCATAACCAACCTCGCAACGTACGGATGCCGCGCGAGAAAAAATAAATAACGGAAGAAGTTAAGCGAGCAGTTTCACATGAAAATACAAAGAAGATTTACTGAAGCAGGTAAGGATATCTACCAGTCCATCGACTGGACTTCAAGGTCCAGTCGCATCGTCAACCCCGATGGCTCAGTCGTCTTCGAAATGAATGATGTACAGGTCCCCGCAAGCTGGTCACAGCTCGCCACCGACATCATGGTCTCCAAATACTTCCGCAAAGCCGGTGTCCCCCAAATAGACGCCGAGGGCAACCCCATACTCGATGACGAAGGCAAAACCGTCACCGGCCCCGAAAACTCCGTACAACAGGTCGTCCACCGCCTTTGCGGATGCTGGCGACACTGGGGCGAAAAGCACAGCTACTTCGACACCACAGAGGACGCACAGGCCTTCTACGATGAACTCGCCTACATGCTCCTCAATCAGGTCTGCGCACCAAACTCCCCCCAGTGGTTCAACACAGGCCTCAACTTCGCCTACGACATCAACGGCCCCGCTCAGGGTCACTTCTACACCGATCCCGCCACCGGCGAAACCCGCGTCTCCGAAGACGCCTACACACACCCCCAACCACACGCCTGCTTCATCCAGTCCGTCGATGACGACCTCGTCAACGATGGCGGAATCATGGACCTCTGGGTCCGCGAAGCAAGGCTCTTCAAATACGGCTCTGGTACCGGAACCAACTTCAGCAAGCTCCGAGCTGATTCTGAGTCCCTCTCTGGAGGCGGCAAGAGTTCCGGTTTAATGAGTTTTTTGCGGATTGGAGATCGTGCCGCCGGAGCAATCAAGTCCGGCGGCACGACCCGCAGAGCCGCAAAAATGGTCTGCCTCGATCTCGACCACCCCGACATCGAGGAATTCGTCAACTGGAAAGTACGCGAGGAAATCAAGGTCGCCGCACTCGTCCAAGGCATGAAAAACCTCTCCGATGAACAAAAGGAAACCGCCGAAAGACTCGGCCTCAACCTCGACTACGACTTCAACGGCGAATCCTACCAGACCGTCTCAGGACAAAACTCAAACAACTCCGTCCGCATCCCCAACGCCTTCTTCAAGGCACTCGATGACAACGGCGACTGGGAACTCACCAAACGGACCACCGGCGAAACCGCCAAACATGTCCGCGCACGCGACCTCTGGGAACAGATCGGATACGCCGCATGGCGATGCGCCGACCCCGGTGTCCAGTACGATTCCACCGTCAACGAGTGGCACACCTGCCCCGAAGCCGGTCGCATCAACGCCTCAAACCCCTGCAGCGAGTACATGTTCCTCGACAACACCGCATGCAACCTCGCATCCATCAACCTCCTCACACTCTACAACCCCGAAACACGCGAATTCGATGTCCCCGCATACGAGCACGCCATCGACCTCTGGACCATCGTCCTCGAAATCAGCGTACTCATGGCCCAGTACCCCTCACGCGAAATCGCAAGACTCAGCTACGAATACCGAACACTCGGCCTCGGCTACGCCAACATGGGCGCGCTCCTCATGCAGGCCGGCGTCCCCTACGACTCCGAACTCGGCCGCGCACTCGGCGGAGCATTCGCCGCTATCCTCACCGGTCGCTCATACGCAACCTCCGCAAGAATGGCCGAAGAACACGGACCGTTCCCCGGTTACTACAAAAACAAGGACCACATGCTACGCGTCATTCGAAACCACCGACGCGCGGCATACGGCGTATCCCGAGACCAGCACGCACCCGATGAATTCGAACTCGGCTACTACGAAGGCCTAGAGATCGCACCCGTACCCATCAACCCCGCACCACTCGAAGGCGAAACCGACACCCAATACGCCGGCGTCGCCAACGGTCACGACATCCTCCACGCCTCCAGAAAATCATGGGACGATGCACTCAACTGGGGTGAAAAACACGGCTACCGAAACGCACAGACCACCGTCATCGCACCCACCGGAACCATCGGCCTCCTCATGGATTGCGACACCACCGGCGTCGAACCCGACTTCGCACTCGTCAAATTCAAAAAACTCGCAGGCGGCGGCTACTTCAAGATCGCAAACCAGTCCCTCGCCCCCGCCCTCGAAGCGCTCGGCTACGAAGAACCACAAATCAAAGACATCCTCAAGTATGTGATGGGAGCCGGCACACTGGACGTGCCCCTCCCGGACACTCTTGGCGACGTGGCGGATGGAGCCACCACGTTCGCCGAGTTTTTGACCAACAAAAACTTCTCCGCCGATGCCCTCGAAAACATCGAGTCCGCACTCGCCTCCGCGATGGAAATCTCCTTCATCTTCAACCCATACGTCATCGGAGATGAAACCCTCGCCGCCGCCAACCTCACCGATGAACCCGACATCCTCCGAGCACTTGGCCTCACCCGATCACAAATCGAACAGCTCAACGAACTCATCTGCGGAACCGGAACACTCGAAGGCGCACCCTACCTCCTCGATGAACACCTCCCCGTCTTCGACTGCGCCAACAAATGCGGCAAAAAGGGCCGGCGCTTCATCCACCCTCAGGGCCACATCCACATGATGGCCGCCGTTCAACCCTTCATCAGCGGCGCCATCTCCAAAACCATCAACATGCCCAACGATGCCTCCGTCGAAGACATCAAGGACGCCTACCGACTCTCCTGGGAACTCTGCCTCAAGGCCAACGCACTCTACCGCGACGGCTCCAAACTCTCACAACCCCTCAACGCAACCACCGATGACGACGCCGAAGACGAGGAGGCCATCGAAGCGGGAAAGCAGGAAGTCACCTCCGACGTTTCATCCCTCGCTGCGACGATTGCAACTTCTGAAGACGGCGCCCACAAACCCGTCGAAAAAATCGTCGAACGCATCGTCGAACGACCCATGCGTCGCCGTCTGCCCAACACACGAAACTCAATCACACACAAATTCAACGTCTCAGGACACGAAGGCTACCTCACCGTCGGCCTATACGAAGACAACGCACCCGGTGAACTCTTCATCACCATGGCCAAGGAAGGCTCAACCATCGGCGGACTCATGGACTCACTCGGAACCGCCATCTCCGTCGCCCTCCAATACGGCGTCCCCGTCGAATCCCTCGTCAACAAATTCTCACACCAGCGATTCGAACCCGCCGGCATGACCGACAACCGCGACATCCCCTTCGCCAAGTCACTCGTCGACTACATCTTCCGCTGGATGGGCATGGAATTCATCCCCGGCTACCGCGCCGCCAACGCACCCAAACGACCCGAAAAGAAAGCCAAACCCGCCCCCAAACCAGCCGCCGCATCATCAACCTCAAACCCCGGCAACGGTGGCAATGGTGGAAACGGCGGAACATCAACTTCCAAACCAACCACCCCCGCCGGTGGTCGCCTCACCGATCTCGAAAAGGATTCTTCCAACCCCCCCTCCGAATCAACCACCGCTCCGGCAGACACACCCAAGATCAAAGCTGTCGATGACCCCCAGATCGTCATCGCCGCCGGCGAGAAAAACAGCCCCATCGCAACACTCACCGAAAAAACCACCGATGCACTAGGCCGACTCGACCAACAACAGGCCGCACTCGACCTCACCAAAAACGCCATCGCCGAAGCAAAACCCTCCTCCAACCCACTCGCCGAAAACGCACTCAACGAGGCAAACAGCCAGCTCATGGGTGACGCCCCCGCCTGCGACGTCTGCGGTTCAATCACCGTCAGAAACGGAACCTGCTACAAATGCCTCAACTGCGGCAACTCAATGGGATGCTCTTAAACCAAAAAAGGAACCACCGCTACACAAAAGAATGACACACAAACTGTAACCAACGGGAGCAACACAGGTCCAACAGGACCAGGCGCCAAGGACTAGGCCCTGCCACGGACGGTAAAAGAACACCTGCCGCAAGACGCGGCCGAAACAGACCTGTACCTCCCCTCCGCTCCCCAGGGAACCCACCACCCTGGGGGGTTTTTTTATGGCAGACGATTGCGGCAACTTTGCAAACCCTGCTTCAAAAACAGCAACCCTCTCTCCACAAACATCCCGCAATCCATTAAAATCCCCCACTCCCCAAAAAAACTAGCGAAAGGCCAACCATGTTTCTCAAATCAACCGCCACACCAATCCTCCTCATCCTAACCCTCCTCCTCACCGCCTGCTCTACAAAACCCACCAACATCCCCAAAACCAAACACTTCATCGACACCCACATCCACATCTACGACCCAACCCTCCCCCCAGGCGTCACCTGGCCCCCCAAATCAGACAAAATCCTCTACAAACCCCATCTCCCCGCCGAATTCAAATCCGTCACCAGGGAATCAGGCCTAACAGGCGTCGTCATCGTCGAAGCATCCTCCCGACTCGAAACAAACGCCTGGCTACTCAACCTCACCAAAAACGACAACTTCTTTATAGCCGTCGTCGGCAACATCGACCCCTACCGACCCGACTTCGAACAACAACTCCTCAAACTCAAAGCCGACAAACGCTTCGTAGGCCTCCGCGCCCGAAACCCCAAACCCATCGACTACACCAACCCCACCGTTCTCAAAAACCTCCGCACACTCGCCAGACACAACATGTCCCTAGACTTCCTCGCCAACGGCCAGAACCTCAAAGGAATCCAAAACGCCGATGCCCTCGCCCGCGCCATCCCCAACCTCAAAATCGTCTACGACCACGTCCTTGGCTACAACATCGATGGCAACCCTCCTCCACAAACTTGGATCGACGCCGTCAACAAACTCGCCCAAAATAAAAACGTCTACTGCAAAGTCTCTGGCCTCTACCAGCGCTCCACCACCAAACCCGCCCCCACCGACATCAAATATTACAAATCCGTACTCGACATCCTCTATAACAAATTCACCTACAAACGCCTCATCTACGGCTCAAACTGGCCCGTCACCAAACGATCAAACAACTACACCTCATTCGTCAATCTCGTCAATCAATACTTCTCCAAAAAAGGCCGATCCGCCGCCGAACACTACTACTGGAAAAACGCCGCACACGTCTACAATCTCCCCCTCAAATAAAAGCCACACCCCCAATCTCTCCCCACCCACCACCAGGCTCCCATCGCTGCCCCGGAATTCCTCACATGAGTGGTGACGCCGCTAAGAACGCCGAAAAAGCCGGCGTCGATGCCGATAAAGGCGAACACATCGTCAAAGAAACCGTCTCAAGCATGCGCGAAATCACCACCGCCATAAACGACTCCGCCATCTCAATCGGCAAGCTCGACAAACAAGGCGACCGGATCGGACAGGTCATCGAAGTCATCTCGCCGACCAGACAAACCTCCTCGCACTCAACGCCGCGATCGAAGCCGCACGCGCGGGCGAACACGGCACAGGCTTCGACATCGTCGCCGATGAAATACGCAAACGCGCAGAACGAACAATAGCCCTCCGCCACTCAGGAAATCCCACGCGGCATCGATTCCATCAGAAACGTCACAAGCCAATCCGCCAAAGGTACCGCCCAGGCAGCGGATGCTCCCACACAACGATCAATCAAGGCAGAGGAGCTCGAGACCCTCATCCGGCAATTCTATAGCAATTCACACCATGATTGGCCGATACCGCGAGGCTCAACCGGAGCGAGGATTTACGGGTTCAGGCAAAATCGCGAGGCTAAGAATGGCGCGAATTGCTCTAAGTCGAAAAAGACTGCACGGATGAGAACTACGAAAACCCATCCAGCCATGCACCTTTGGAAAACGAAGAGTCAGAGGAACTCGCCTCCGCCTGACCAAAACCCAAAAGATCATAATGGGCAATACACAGCCCCCTCATTCACTCATAAGAGGCGCTCTATTTCGCGCCCACGAAAAAAGAAGAACATCAACCCACCAAAACAACCCTCAAACACATAACCCAACCCTTCTCCAAAAACGTCAGCGCATGAAAAAACACCCACGCCCAGCATACATCTACATCCCAGGTTTCGTCCCCGAATAGCCCCCCCGATGAATCCTGACACTTAGTCAGGAATCACATTCTCTGCCTGCGGTCCCTTTTGACCTTCAGACACTTCCATCGTAACGGTTTGACCTTCCTTCAAAGAACGAAAACCTTCGACCTGGATCGCGGTCTGATGAACAAACACGTCCCCGCCGCCTTCCTGCTCGATAAATCCGAACCCTTTACTGTCGTTGAACCACTTTACCGTACCTGTTACACGATCGGCCATAACGTCCTCACATAATCAAATGCGCCAACTCACTGTCGGCATGTAATAGTCCCTACCCCTCCAACCACACATCTTACCCCCATCTAATCAAATAGCAACACATCCTCCCCGAATCAATTCTTTTACCATTCCTCACCACTCCCCCCAAGCCGTCAACCCCCAATTCTCGGAGAGACTCAGGGGGAGCTTCCGGGGGAGCTTCCGGGGGAGCTTCCGGGGGAAATTCCGGGGGAAATTCCGGGGGAAATTCCGGAGGAAATTCCGGGGGAAATTCCGGGGGTCCGCCCGACGCACCACACCCACGCCTGCGCAAACATCCCAACTCCTTCCCCATACCACCGCCGCATCGCCAGCGCATACCCATCCTCACCCGCCTCCTCCAAACCCTCCGCCAGATACT
>JANQQT010000107.1 GCA_028284925.1 Phycisphaeraceae bacterium
TTCGCGCCAAAAACACACACTTTCGACACGTTTCGCCCCATTTGCACACCCTTTCCCCACACCCCCACCCGCGTTTTTGGGCCAAAAACGCGGGTGGGGGTGTGGGGAATGGGCCGGAAAATGGGGTGGGATTATGGGGCGAAGCTAGACTATCTTTGATCCGGGAGCTAAAAAATACTTGACATGGTGGCGCTGATTGACATGGCATGCGCCGCGGTATTGCGCTGGGGTAGCGGTATGGAAATAGGCTTGACATGAGCGCGTTGGAGAGGGTGTTGCGGTAGAGGGAACTGCGGCGTGAGTGAGGGGCGGGGCGGGGTAGGATGTACCGGCGAGGGGCAGAGGGGCAGAGGGTGGTTGAGGTGAGGGCCGGGAGGGGCGGTTGGAGAGGTGGGGGAAGTGTAAAGGGCGGGTAACGATGGTGGGGATTGGTTGTTGTGTTTTGGGAATCCAATTACAATGGGCATCAGACGTTTTGCGTGTCAAGCTGCCCGGTTTTGGGTGTCACGCGACCCGTCTGTGGATGCGGGTTGGGGCGAGGTGGTGAGTAAGGGGCGATGGATGGGGTGCGTTGGTTTGGTGGGGCATCCCGCCGGCACGCATGTCAAGTTTAAAATGGCGGCTTGCAAGGTTGCGCCGTCCTTTAGATCAGAGACAGGCCTGAATTTCGGAGATTCGGAACTTTGGGCAGGATTGGGTTCTGCGGGACGCGGGATCCGCGAAATAACTCAGGTGACAGGTACACCAAGGAGCTGGTCATGGCCAAATGGAAAATGCAAATGGTTGTCGCGGTAGGCGGCATGTTGGCGCTGGGGGTGGCTGCGGTCGCCCAGGCGGAGAACGTCAATAAGAAAGCGATCGCGGCAGAGGAAGTGAAGACGAAAGCCGCGAAGGCGGAGCCGAAGAAGGCGAGCAAGGCCAAGCCTGAGGTCGTCGAGACCGAGGGTGAGAAGGGTTTGCCCGCATCGACCTTTACACCACCGGCTGACGGAAGCCCCAAGGAAGTTTTTGCTTACGCCGACAAGCTGCTTGCCATGAAGGGTAAGACGGACCTGGAACGTTTGCAGTTGCGCGTTCATCGGGCGGATGCCATTCGTAAGGCGGCGATGCAGGTGTTCCGGAAAGTACGCGATCGCAATCACAAGGACTACAAGGCGGCGATGGCCCTGTACACCAAGTCGCGTGGTCTCGGCTCGGGTAAGGGTTTGACCACCAAGGACGTCGAGGCCGAGATGAAGTATGTCATGGCGCTTCTTGAAAAGAAGGGCGAAAACATGACCAGCAATGAGGCCATGATGGCCTATTCCAGCGGTAAGCGTATTGAGAATATTGATGGTAAACTCGCGGTTAAGGCGTATGAGTCATATGCGAAGGCTCTGGGCAAGGCGAAGAATCCGCGTGTCAAGATGTACGCCCAGCGATTGAAGAGCGCGGCGGTTAAGGCGGGGCTTCTTGGCGGAAAGATGGAATTAACCGGCAAGACGGTTGACGGCAAGGACTTTGACTGGAGCAAGTATCGAGGCAAGGTCGTGCTGGTGGACTTCTGGGCTACGTGGTGCGGACCGTGTATCAGGGAGCATCCGAATATCAAGAAGAACTACGCAAAGTACAAGGATAAGGGTTTCGCCATTGTCGGTATTTCTCTTGACAGGAATCGCGCCAAGCTGGAAGGGTTTATCAAGAAACACAAGATGGAGTGGGTCAACCTGTTCGAAGACGGCGCCGGCTGGAAGCATCCGATGGCGGTAAAGTATGGTGTCCGATCCATTCCCTCGATGATACTTGTTGATAAGGAAGGCAAGGTCGTGAGTCTCAGCGCTCGCGGGCCAACGCTGGGCCGGCTTCTTGATAAGATGCTCGGCAAGCCGAAGGTGGACTGATTCGACTTACCCGTCTGGTCAAGTTGGAACAAGACTGGGAGAGCGGTGCAGCGCAAGTCGCTGCACCGTTTTTTTACTGCACATCAAGGTAATTGGTGGGCCGATTGCGTTAGGGTATTCGTTTTGGGTGGGAAAAACTTCCAGGGTGTTCCGGGGCAATTCCGGAGGGTTTTCGGGGAGTTCCGGGGAGTTCCGGGGGGTTTCCGGGGACGGGGTGTGTGGGTATGATGGGTGATGATTGAGTTTCGAGTGGTTAGTATGGGTACGTTGTCGCGGAACACGTTATGGGGTGAGGGTGGGGCTGCGCGAACGCCCCATGCGACGACGACCGCGATATGGAATAGCTCGCCGGGTGTGAGAAGCGCGTCAGTGCCCCGTGGCGATGATGGGGATTCCCCGGGAAGTTTCGGGGCGGATTCTGAAAACGAAGGCGAAGGCGCGAACGGGGGCGTCGGAAAAGCTTCCGGAGGTTCCGGGGGTGGGGGACTGTTGTTGGTGGATCCGGGGTTGCCAGGTGAGGTGTTGGATGCCCGGATGTTTGAGCGGATGGGGAAACGGCTGAGTGATGTGACGGATGTGTTCCTGACGAGCTTTCGACCTGCGCACCGGGGCGCGCTTGGTGGCGCAATGGGCGGAGGAATGGCAGGGGGGGATAGCGGGGGTGGGCGTTTGGATCATGCGCGGTGGTGGATTGGGGAAAGGGAGCGCGAGATGGTGGGTGGGGAGTTGTTAAAGCGGTATGAGATGGAGGATGACAGTGATGTCAAGGATATATTGGCGGGTGAGATTGACCTGTTGAAGCGGTGCAAGGTGGCGGAGGACAATGTGTTTGGTGAAGTGGATTTGTTTCCGCTGTATGGATTTACACCGGGGTTGTGTGGATTGGTGTTGCCGCTGACGACGCAGACGGTGGTGGTGGCGGGCGATGCGGTGGCGACGATTGATCATCTTCATGCGGGACGGATATTGGAAGGCGCGTGGGATGTGGACGCCGCGACGGAGAGTCTGAAGGAAGTGATCGAGATCGCCGACTGGGTCATCCCCGGCCACGACAACCTGACCAACAACCCCGTCCGCCGCCCGTTTTGAGGATTGAGGTGTGTCAAGTTAAAAAGGTGGATCGGGCGGAGGATTCCAGAAAGATATGTCAAGTCAAAAATGGGTTTGCGGTGAGTGAAATCGTTCATTTCTTCAAATATCCATTTCGACCCCACCCGCGTTTTTGGCCCAAAAACGCGGGTGGGGGTGTGGGGAAAGGGTGTGCAAATGGGGCGAAACGTGTCGAAAGTGTGTGTTTTTGGCGCGAA
>JANQQT010000110.1 GCA_028284925.1 Phycisphaeraceae bacterium
CCCCTCACCACCACACCCATCCCCCTCCCCTCATCCCTCCTCATGGGCGTCGCCCTCCTCGGCGGCATCGCCGCATTCGGCCGATTCCGACCCAAAGGAGGCTGGGAAAAAAAACGAAAACAACTACAAAAAAAACACGCCAACTCCGATCCTCTGTCCTGATTGCTAGTCGGATCATCCTCATACTCCCCGTTCTTCCACGCCTTGAACCCTGAGAAATACACGCTCACCAATCCCTTCCCATCTGCCGAGTTTCTCCTTACAAACCATCACCCTTACACCCTCCCCGCACTTAAGTCGCGTTCTGGGCCCGTCGATAGATATTCAGTGAGATAAGGTTCTTTCTCAGACCGCGCCAAATACCGATAATCACACATGGTAAATATCCGGAGGACACCCAAATGAGAACCCTGATTGTCGAAGACGATTTTGTCTGTCGCAAAATTCTACTTGCGCACCTTTCCAAGTTCGGAGATTGCGACGTCGCCATCGACGGCGTCGAAGCCCTCGAAGCGTTCCAGAACGCGCTTGACGAGAACAATCCCTACGACCTCATCTGCCTGGACATCCAGATGCCCAACCTCGATGGTCAGGGCGCACTCAAAGCCATACGCGATCGCGAAGTCAAGGCCGGACGTGTCTGCGATGACGCCGCCAAAATCATCATGGTCACCAGCCTCAAGGATAATCACCACGTCTTCCGAGCCTTCCGCGCCCAGTCCGATGCCTACCTCGTCAAACCCGTGTCAAAAGAAAAACTCCTCGAAAGTCTCGTAGACCTCAAACTCATCACCGAACCCGTCTGACCCGCTCGTTTCTTTGTTCCGGTGGGTAAACCGGCTGATCTTTGGATTCGCATATCCCGTTGATCCATCGCTTGTCATCCGCCCCTTCTTCCACCGTAACATAGTCGCGCGACCGGAATATATTTCGTCCATCGATACGGCGTAAGGACTTGCGTCCCTACCAACGCACTCTCATTCAATTGGTCTTATCTCTGGTGACTCAATTCGAGTCGGCTAAGAATAAACCCCGTCGAGTTCCCCCGACGAGGCTTGCTGGGGTCTAGTCAATCCACTTGAAAACAATTACAAGAAACCCCGCAATCGCCTTCAGCAAATCAAAGACACAGCTCAAAAACTTGACAGTCTTCATGCTTGCCCCCCTTTCACAAAAAAAGAATCAGGCTCCACCCGCCAACCCCCCTCGGGTCAAACTACCCAGGCGGAACCTTCAAAAGATAATAGGCCATCGGAAACTCAATTCCAGAATCATCCTCATTTATCTTGACACATCCGTATTGTCAACAGAAAAACAGTGTCGTCATATTTCCACACACACACACACACTCTCTCTCTCTCTCTCTCTCTCTTTGTTCAACCTGCAACCAGACTCGATCGCGTTCTCATTCGACGCACCTTCCATGCGCACAACCCCTTCGTCATTCGTCAAGATAACATCCAACGTCAAATCTCAAAATTCGAATTTCCTTCCCGGGGTCGAAAAACGAACCGCTTATGCGCACCACAACATCGCCAAAAAACCACGTTCTCCCTAACTCCTTTCTCCTCAACAGCTTAGAGAAAAAAACCAACGCTCCCCTTAACGTGCGGAAGACTTCCGGGGGGCGCACAGTTGGGTCGCTATTCCACCCAAAAACACCTCAAAAAACACCATTTCGCTTCATTTGCACCCCAAAACAACACCAAAAATTCCCGTTTCAACCCGTTTCACACCCCCATTTTTCACCAAAATCCCGTCTCTAACATCACGTCGCGTCGCACAAACCCGACTCATCAATGATCTCAACATGCGTATTTCCGTCCAGAATCAGCTCCGTAATCTCCCCGTCATCCAGCCGCAACGTCAGCCGATCCAGCCACAATTTGTCATCCTTGCTATGAGCATACCACGACCCCGTTTTCTCCTGCTCCACCTTGATCACCGTACCCTTCACCTTCGTCGTCCACGTCTCTTGCGCCTTGGCGATCTGCTGCGTGATCTCCACCAGCATCCCCGCCTTCAGTTGATTCGTCGTCATAGGTCGATTCATCACCATGTACCTCGATACGGGCCTATCCCCACATCGTAGCACCCACCATTCCGCTCTCCACACCACCTCGTTTTCCTCCCCATCACTTTCCTTTGCAATAATAAAGTCTTGACAATGTAGGGCGTGGCCTCACACGGAATTCCAATCTCTACAAAACCTAAACCCTTCCACAATTCAACCCATACAAACCATCGGTAGGGGGGTAAAATCCCCCCGACAGGAGATCCGCCCATGACCCGCCCCATCAACATCACCATCTTCAACGAGTTCATCCATGAGAAATCCAACCCCGTCGTCACCGACATTTATCCCGAGGGTATTCACACCACCCTCGCCGATGGATTGGCCAAAAACCTCGGGAAAAACGCTAAAATCACCACTGCCACCCTCGACCAGCCTTCGCACGGCCTGACCCCTGAAACCCTTGGTCAAACCGATGTCCTCCTCTGGTGGGCGCACCTTGCACACGACCAGGTCGACGATCAAATGGTCAACCACGTCCACCAGCGCATCCTCGCCGGCATGGGTCTCCTCGTCCTTCATTCCGCGCACGCATCCAAAATTTTTCAAAAACTCATGGGCACCAATTGCATGCTCAAATACCGCGAAGCCGCCGAAGTCGAACGACTCTGGATCGTCAATCCCACACATCCCATCGTGAAAAACATTGACACCGATTGCATCCAACTCCCCCAGACCGAGATGTACGGCGAGTTCTTCGACATCCCCAAACCCGATGACCTCATCCTCATCAGCTCCTTCGAAGGTGGCGAAGTCTTTCGCTCCGGCTGTACCTTCCAACGCGGCCACGGCAAAATCTTCTACCTCCGACCCGGACACGAAACCTACCCCATCTACCACCATCCCCAAATCCAAACCCTCATCGCCAACGCCGTCCAATGGCTCGCCCCCGACCCCGCCACCCCCACCTACCACCCCCACGCCCGCCACACCCCCGGAAGTGTTCCCGCCGAATAATTTTGGTCGCCTCACGGTTCGATCAAACACTCAAAAACACCGTTTTCAGGCAAAAAACGTCTCTTTTTGCCCCGACAACTCGCCCTCGAATCCCTCGTGTCCATCATCAAATTCCGACACATTTTCCCCTTCTTTTACTAACAAATGTTGCACCCAACTCCCAAATAAAACCGACACGCCTTCGCGTGTCGGTCAGGGATCATCCATTCGTTGTCTCTCTCCGCCCCGCATTTCCGACCCCACTCTCTTGACCCCGTGATCTCCATTTCCCCACGCTTTCCACCATTCATCTTCTCCACTCCAGCCTTTCCCCAACCCCTTTCGTTCCTCGTCGTGCTTTCTTCCTTCCGGTGTCCATTTACCTATTTTTTAAGGCAAAAGTGATCGTGCATCACTCTCCCCACTTCATCTTATCGCCTTCCTCAAAGATCACTAGCCAGCGAATCAATCGCCGCATTAATCTTCTCATCCGTCACGTACGTCCCCGATTCAATCTCGCTCCGGATCTGGTTCACCAGTCCCAGCCTCACCTCTCCACCATCATCTTCCCCGCCCACCATCTGCGCCGACTGCGACAGTTCCACACTGTCCCCGGAGCGCAAATGCTGCGCGGTCGACGTCGGTACGCCCGACGCCCCCCGACCCTGCGACGCCGCATACGCTGCGCCGCCCTGCGTTATCGGTGTTATTTCACTCATGCTGTACCTTTACCTTCCTGCTTCTATAGCTGATGTTAGCTGAACGAGCCCACCATGGCTTCAACGGGTTACTTTGTGGTCATGCACACCCGTCTGCACCATATATCGTGCCTCCTTAAACTTTCTCTTGAGGCAATTTGGCTTGCGGCAATATTGCATAAACTCTTGAAAATAAAGCATTTAACGATGTCTCATACATTATGGGACGCCCCCGACCAAAACCCCAATTGACATTATGTCAAACATAACCCGCCTCAAATTTCCTGGTTTATCTATTTTAACATTTTTGTGTCCAATAATCTCTTTCGTCATTTTCTTTGAAGTTTCTACACCCATTGATCCGGCCCAACCCAGCATATTATTGGCGCAGAATCTACCTCAACGCGCAATTTTTGCCGATTCACCCCTATACTGACTGATTGGTCCCGAATCCAACCATTCCCCATTACTCAATCTCCGTATCCCATATCTCAAGCCTGTAACAGCCCAGTTGCAGCCCTCGACGTTTGCCGTTGGTTTTGCTACAATGCTTCCCACAAGTACGGCGGACGGGTCGCCATAATCAGGGATCCCACCGAGTTTTTGCCGAGGGCGATGTCATGAGTATGCAGGAGCTGCAGCGAGGTTTGATGATGCTATGGGCTGTCATCGCGCTTTCGCTCATTGCCATAGGTTGCACCGAAACACGCGTTGTTGGCGTTAAGGATTTCTTCGACAACAACAGAACCGTGATGACCCCCAAAGACCGCAACAACGCCAAAACCAAGCAAATTCAGGTGGCGGGCGACGGCAAATGGGCCATCGCCCTTGACCAGATCTCCGGTCCGAATCATTACGAGCGTGCAGCTAAACGTCGTGACCAGCTTGCCTTACAGACCGGCCAAAGCGATATCTGGATTAATGAGGAAGGCGACAAGACGCTTGTCTTCTACGGTCGATATCCAACGCACAACGACACAAAGGCCCAGGCGGATCTTAAACGATGGCGCACCCAGAAAAGTCGTCTGGGTATCTACGCGATGCTTAGCCCGGTGGGTC
>JANQQT010000129.1 GCA_028284925.1 Phycisphaeraceae bacterium
AACCCAAATCCTCCGACAAAAAAACCGACAAGGCCAAAGAACCCAAGAAAATCCCGCCCCCCCTCAAGTTCTACCTCGGCCGTCGCATCGCCTACACCATGCACCACATCCACTCTGCATGGCTCGTACGCGCCAGTCGTGAAAAAGAGGAACGAACCTCCGTCCTCATCAGGGAACTCAAAATCAAACCCGGCATGATCGTCGCAGATATGGGCTGCGGGATCGGGTACCACGCACTCATGCTGTCCAAACTCGTCGGCGAAAAAGGCAAAGTCTACGCCGTCGACATCCAGAAACGCATGCTCATCAAAATGGCCGCGCGCATCAAAAAGTTAGGCGGCAAGAACATCATCCCCATCCATAACACACTCATCGACACCAAACTCCCACCCAACTCCTGCGACCTCATCCTCATGGTCGATGTCTACCACGAATTCTCACACCCCGTACACATGCTCAAAAGCCTCCATAAGGCCCTCAGGAAAAACGGCCGAATCGCCCTCGTCGAATACCGCGCCGAAGACAAATCCGTCCCCATCCGCCCCGATCACAAAATGTCCAAAAAACAAATCCTCAAGGAATACACCGCCAACAACTTCAAACTCACCGCCTCCTACGACAAACTCCCCTGGCAACACCTCATGTTCTTCCAGAAAGTCGAACACAAAAAACAAAAAGACGAAAAACAGAAAGACAAAAAAGAGACCGCCAAAGACACCAAAGACAAAAAGTAGTCCCCCGTACCCTCAATCAACACCACCCCACTCCCCTCTCTTTTCACCCTCGCCTGCCTCCCCCCAACCTCACCCAACCCATCAAATCCGCTCCGTCGAACCCGGATGAAACATCCTCCGCTTCGATAAGCCCGCGATCGCTTTCAAAAAGTACAAAAACACCACCGATCCCAACAACGCCGTCAATCCAAACAACACATACTTAAACAAATTATGCGTCTCAAACGCCATATCCCACGCCGCCATCAACTCATCATCCAACCCGTTCAACTCCGTCAGCTTCACACTACGCGGATCAGGATCAGGCGCAGGCCCCAACGCCGTCAAATTCGTATAAAACAAACCCGAGTTCTCATGATGACAATCCGCGCATCCCCGCGCCCCCAACGCCAATCGAGCAGGCCGCACATCATGCGCAATCGGCCACGAATAAGGCTTCGCCGCCTCATGCTCAAACTCCTCCAACTCACCCTCATCATCCAACCGCCAAACACGCCCACCCGAAACATAAACCGTCACCGCATCCTCATGCACCGTCTTGTACTTCGGATCCAAAAAGCCCAACGCCTTCTTCAACCGATCCTTAAACTCTTCATGAGCCAGTTTCAACTTCACCGCATTCACCGCCTTAGCCTCATCCACCGTATACTTATCCTCTTCCACCTCATACCGCTCCGCCCCCAAAGCCTTCTTCAAATCTTCCTCACTCAAATCAACCTTCAATAACTCCTTCCGCATATCACGACGCACCTTCCACGTCTTCCGCAAATTACGACGCGATATCAACTGACTATCCGGAGGCAACGGCGTGATCTTCCCATCTTTCCGCAACAACCCCCAAAACGCCGGCCACATCACACGCGAAGGTCGATACACACCACCCTCCCCCTTCAACAAAACAGGCCCAACCATCCCCGGCAAAATATCCTCCATACGCAACTGATCCGCCGTCCCCAAACCATGACCCAACGACGTCTGCACCCGCCCCACGCCAATTCGTTTATCCTCCGGCAACACACCCGAATGACACGCCGTACAACTCAAACGCTTGAAATGAAACTCCGGAATATGCTTATGAATCGGCTTCGGAGCCCCAAATCGTCCTCCATCCTTCAACATCCATGTCTCATCCGCCCGCACCTTACCCTCCCCCTTCTCAACACCTCCCTCATGACACCCCACACAACTCAACGTCCCGATCGACGCACCCGTCGGATGGATCTCACCCCGATACCCCCGCACCGTATGATGCTCAATCCCGTTCCGGTGACAATCCACGCAACTCATCCCCGCCTTCACATGCACATCCTCATCATGCGTCCACTTCGCCCCGCCAAAATCCCCCAATCGCCGCGTCGAGTGACACTGATAGCACGAATTATTCAAAGGCTTACGCGTCACATTAAAAAACACCTTCCCCTCATCATCAAACTTCTTCAAATCATACTTCACCGAATCACTGTCCCCCTTCATCAATCCCATCGCCACACCCGGGGCGTGGGAAAACTTCCCACCCGAAATCTCACGCGACCACTTGTCCAGGCTCCAAGACTTGTCCGCCGTATGACACGACATGCAGGAAGCCTCTAGCTTACCCGTTCCCGCCCAATCCGATTCATTCTCCGTCAACTTCCCCGCCAAAGGCGCGCCCGGCATATGACGCCCAAATTGCCTCACAAAACCCACCGGCGAGATCCCCACCTTCCGCGGATCGTACGTCCCCTCCCATCCACGATACGACAGCGGCAACTGAATACCATACTGCTTATTCACCCAAATCCACGGCTCACCCTTACGCCCCGCCTTGGTGTCAGGCCCAAGCGCATTAAAATGAAACCCATGACTGATCTTCTCCACATCATGACACTTCGCGCACGTCGTCATAGGCGAATAAGCGCCCGCCATCGGTGATTTCGGATCAATCTTGTCCCCGTTCGCCGCATAAATCTCAATCTTGTGAACATACTGAGCGCGCGAATGCGTACGCTTGTAATTCTGACCATACAACATACCGCCGCCCGCAAACATCACAACCAACAAAACCGTCCATCCGATCACATCAGATCGACGACAACGACAAAGATCAAAAGAAAAGTATGTGTTCATCAAAGTCTCATTAGAAATGCGTATTCAACAGCGCGATATTAGCCGATTCACAACCCCCGGTAAAGCATTTCTCCCACACACCAAACTCCCTCTCGCGCGTATCCAAAAACCGGGAAAAGGCCCCGCCGCATCCGGCGGGGCCTAACCATTACAAATCTCAATCTGTCGACGCTCACGCGACACGCCGACGCCGAATCAACGCCACCGATGCCAAACCAATCAACGAAAGCGTCGCAGGTTCAGGAATGACATTCGCCTCGGTACCAACCAGCGAAATCATGTTGTTACCGCCAATGCCATTATTCGACACGGTCACGGACGTCGACAACGCCGCCTCCGGCAACGTCCAGACCGAATAAAACTGATTCAATCCCAACCCGGGGCCTACTGCGTTTCCACCCTCATCCACAGCCGTGTAGTCCGCCTGACCGCCAGGCGAAATACCCGTATTCACACGCAGCCACCCCCCATCAACAATCCACTGCAACGTGCCGCCCAATACCGCATCCGTCGTATTCGGACTGTTGTTATTCCCCGCCGGTCCATCCACACGATTGTCCACCAGCAAAAACCAGTTCATCGGCACATCAGCCGTAACCGTCGCTTCGTAGGGACGCTGATCACGCGCGTTATTCGCAAAACGCACATAGTCACCACCAACCAGATAAGCAGGCAACGGAACAACATTCGATCCCGTCACCGAAAGAAGATCCGTATTGGCATCAAACGCCGCGCCATTATGCTCATGCGTTCGATCCGAGAACGTCAACGCATCCTCACCAAACCCGTTATTCACAATGATCGCAGGCGCATCATTGCCCAGGCCCGATTCCGTCACACTCGTAATATCACCAGACGCGCCAGACACCACAAACAGCATCGCCGCGCACGACAACAATAAACTCTTGACTCGATACATGGATCATCTCCCTCTCTCTGGCGAAAAATCACGCCGGTTAATGATCATCCCAATAAGCCCAAAAGAGCTCCAACCAGGTGATCAACTTGGAATTCCCTCGGCCTCAAAATTCATGGCCCTCTCTACTCCCTAAATCTAACCCCTGATTCCACATGTGCCAAACAGAACACTTGCAACCCATACGCCAAAAATCCGGTTTCTTCACCCAATATCGCCCACGCTGGCTATAACGCTCGCACCCCCTGCGCCAATCTGGCAAGCTGGGTAATCTACAAAAAAAGACCCCGCCAATCATGACGAGGTCTCTCATTCACATAACTCAATACACCCTCACACCACCCTTCGCCTCCTAACAAGCGCAAACGAACCCAACCCCAGCAACCCAAGAGACGCCGGCTCTGGAATGATTCTCGAATTGATCGCCAACCCGTTAAAAGGCACTTCAACATCCGTTCCCTGTCGACCATCAAACACGATCATCACCGGGTTCACACCATCCGAGATCACCGTAAAGTCCGCCGCGACACCCAGCATATCCGCCGTCGACAACTCATTCACACCACCAATCAAGACATCCGCCGACGCCACAATCCCCGTATCCACATATCCATCCGTCGCTGCGTCATCAACGAAAATTTGAATATTGTCCGCCTGGTCAAACCGCGCATCCACATGAAAAGAGGTCACATCAAAAGCACCCGCCGGCAATACCATCTTCACACGAACAATACCACCGTTATTCTTCACAAAATCCTCACCCAACTTCACCAGCGGCTGCTCAAACGGCGGATCTCCACCAACACCATCACCCGCATCACGCCAATCCAAATTCCCCACCGGCGCCCCCGTCTGATCCACATTGTCCACCTCAATCGTAAACGCATCTCCACCCGCCAACAGTATCGTCTCCGGCAACAACGGCCCATTCTGATTCGCCAAACCTCCACCATGCTGCGCAACACCCGGATTCAACAAATCCTCCGCGGCGCCAGGCTCCGGCCGACCATCCGTCGCCCCAATATCAACCAACGCAAAAGTCGGCGAAGCAAACGGAACCGGTGGGTCCGGCGGCTCAGGCGGTGGAGGTGGTCCCGCACCTTCCGTAGACCCCACCAGCGAAATCATGTTGTTACCACCAATACCATTCGACTGAACCACAATCGACGTCGACGTCAACGGCTGAGTCCAGACCGAATAAAATTGATTCAATCCCTGCCCCGCCCCAACAGCATTACCACCCTCATCAACACCCGTATAATCTCCCTGATTACCAGGCGATATCCCCGTATTTACACGCTCCCATCCACCATCCAATACCCACTGCAACGCCCCACCCAATTCCGCATCCGTCGTGTTCGGACTCGAATTATTCCCCGCAGGACCGTTCACACGATTGTCCAGCAACAAATACCAGTGCAACGGCGCATCCGCCGTCACTGTCGCCGAATAAGGATCGTTCTCACGCGCATTATTCGCAAACCGCACGTAATCCTGACCCAACAGATAATTCGGCAACGGCACGATCTCCGTACCTGTCGTCGACAACACCCCACCCGAAAACGCCGCGCCGTTATGCTGGTGCGTTCGATCCGAAAACGTCAAAGCATCCTCACCAAATCCGCCCGACACAATAATCGCTGGCGTATCACCACCCAACCCAACTTCAGTCACCCCCGTGATCCCGCCTTCGACCTCTCCACTCCCCAAACCCATCACACCCGCGCAGCACAACACTCCGATCATTCTTCGCAATCGCCTCAGTCGACTCATCACTCAGTTCCCTTCTTCAAATATCACGGCCAAAACCGCTCGATTCGATCATCCCAATTCCATCTCAAACAACACATGAAAGGATTGACCATCCATTTTTCCCTCGGCCGCCTTCCGGCGTCCTCTACCTTGAACGCTCAATGTACCACAAATCATTCAATCCGGGTAAAAAATCTGTCCCTTTCATCCGAAACGCCCAAAAACCAATCGCCCCGAAAATTCACGCCAATCCCCGGATGACGCGCCCGCATCGCACCCCTATCATGCCGCCCAAACAAACCAAAAACCTCAACCAATAGGATAAAAACCATGCTCAAACGCCCCAAAATCGCAATCATCGGTGGCGGTAACGTCGGCGCAAGCTGTGCTCTATGGGCCGCCTCAAAAGAACTCGGCGACATCGTCGTCGTTGACATCCCACAGTCTGAAGGCATGGTCAAAGGAAAAATGCTCGACCTCGCACAATGCGGCCCGGTCGAACGTTTCGACGCCAACATCACCGGTACGGCCGACTACGCCGATATCGCCGGCTCCGATGTCGTCGTCATCACCGCGGGACTACCCCGCAAACCCGGCATGTCCCGCGACGACCTCATCAAAACCAACGTCGAAATCGTCAAGAACGTCTCCGAGAACGTCAAACAACACGCTCCCGATGCCATCGTCATCGTCATCTCCAACCCCCTCGACGCCATGGTCTACACCGCCTGGAAAGTCACCGGCTTCCCCACCAGCCGCGTCCTGGGTCAGGCCGGCTGCCTCGACGTCGCCCGATTCAAAACATTCATCGCCATGGAAACCGGATTCAGCGTCGAGGACATCAACGCCCTCCTCCTCGGCGGACACGGCGACACCATGGTCCCACTCCCACGATACACCAATATCTCCGGAATCCCCGTCACCAAATTCATCTCCGAAGATCGACTCAACGAAATCGTCGACCGCGCCAAAATCGGCGGCGGCGAAATCGTCAAACTCATGGGAACCTCCGCATACTACGCCCCCGCCTCAGGCGCCATCGACATGGTCGAAGCCATCGTCAAGGATAAAAAACGAATCCTCCCCTGCGCCTCCTACTGCAACGGTGAATTCGGAATCAACGGACTCTTCGTCGGCGTCCCCACACTCCTCGGAGCATCAGGCGTCGAAAAAGTCATCGAAATCGACCTCGACGAAACCGAAACAAAACTCATGAACGACTCAGCCAACCACGTCCGGGACCTCGTCAACACCGTCACCCAACTCTACCCCGACCTCGCCTGATGTTTCAGTCGAATCCACCAACACGGATTCCCTCAAAACCATCCTCCCACTTCACCCGCCTACCGATTCCACTCCCACAATCCCGCTCCAATTTTTACTAACCCCAGGCGCCCCGCCTGGGGCGCGTCGCAGAGTCCTACCCGTCGCGCGACACAGGGAACGATAACGACCCGCTACCTCCCCAAAAACCAAACCACCTCCGCACACACAGACTCCCACCACTCACCTCCCCTCACACCCCTCCAAAAAAACCCCACCCCTTCCCCACACACCCCACCTCATCATCATGCCTCTCCACATAAACCACCCGCGCCCTCAACCCCGCCTCATCATAACAATACTGCTTGTCATACCCCTTCGACCAGATCGACCGTCCCGAACGCAACCGCCCCCTCACCACACCCTTCATCCCCCTGACCACCGCCCCCAACGCCTCATCCTTACTATCCAAAAGTACATGCACATGCCTCCTCCCCACCGCCAGCCCATACACCCTCATCTCTAAATCCTTGACAGCATACCCTCCAATCCACTCACCAATTTCCCTCAACATCCCATCTTCAAATTCGAAACACTCATCCTTCATCCTCTCCCCATCCCACCGTTCCACCATCTCATTCCTTTCTTTCCTCACCCCGTCTTCACCCCACCCTCGCTTACTCCCCCTCAACCAACTCCCATACGTCCGCATCGTCACCATCGTCGCCAACACACTCATCCCAAGAACCTACAACACCCCACACCTCTCCGCAACCACAAGCACCTCACCTAATTATGAAACTCCCTCTACCACCACCCTCCTATCCCATCTCTCAAACTCACACCCCAATCCTTATTAACCCCAAGCGCCCTCGCTTGGGGCGCGCCGCGGAACACTATCCATCGCGCGACACAGAGGACGATAACAGTCCACTAGCTCCCCCCAAAAAAACAAACTCCCGCATCCACCACCTTCCATCCCAACCCCCAATCTCACACAACACACTTTATTAACCCCAAGCGCCCTCGCTTGGGGCGCGCCGCAGAAGACTACAATTCGCGCGATCCAGGGGACACCAACCACCTTGTCAACATAATTCCAATTCTCTCGCCTCCTAATAAATACTCGCATACACTATTCAACAAAAGCACTCCGTCCGAAAGGAGCATGACATGTCCCTCGATCTAAGCCGATGGTCTCCGTCATTAAGGGCATTCGCTGATTGGATCCTAAAGGAAAGCAAAGCCGCTGCGAACCCATCGCCTTAGCCGATGATCCATCCAAGGGTGGTGTCGATTTTCAATTTGACGCCAATGGCGACCACTTCCTCCTGGAGGTTACAAATATATCTACCGATACGGCCACCAAGTACAGCGGTATGCCAGACACAGAAAAAAAGGACGGAGCATACGGCTTCCTCACACCTAAGATTCGGGGGAAAATTCGGCGAAAGCTGAGCCAAGCACAGAGACACTCTAACCAACCAGTCCTCGTGGCCGTTACAACGCTTCACTGGAATGCTGGGGCGTTATGCGTCAATCACAAGGCCGTTGAATTTGCCATGGGTTCCACGCCTGCAATAACTTGTAGAATCAACAAACTCACTGGCGAGACGGTAGGCGAACCCTACCAATCCACCGATTTGTCACAATCCACCTTTCTCTCTCCTACACCTGTTTTCGATGCAGATGGGAATCCTACGATCCAAGCAAAATATGAGCCGATATCTGGCTTCCTTCTCGGCAGCATCGGCCTCTCTCCAAAAGATGTCAGCTTTTTTGGCGGACTAAATCCAAACGCAGATCATCCATTTAATCCTCAATTGCTTTCCGATATTCCATTCTGCTCCTTCACCACATGGCCCGCATCTAAATCCATAGAATTCTCGTGGACAATTACCGAAGAGGAAGAACAATCACAAAAACAATTCGCCGCTGAAAGACGAATTAGAAAGGAAGGACTCGGTCATATACTTGACGCATTCCGCCGCGAATCCTAATGACGCGAATGGCAAAGCCCTTTGGTAATTCAACTAACTTAATACTCTCCCTCCCACCTCCACCTCAAATCCTCCAACCCCCACGCCTCCTCAAACCCCTTCCCCACCACCCTAAACCCCATCGCCTCATAAAACCCACTCGCCCCCTCATTCCTTTCAAACGTAT
>JANQQT010000102.1 GCA_028284925.1 Phycisphaeraceae bacterium
GACTTCTCCCACGCCCCCCTACCCCTTTCCATCCTCTGGCTATTGCTATTCTGGATCATCCTCTCCCTCGCCTCCTGGCTCAACGTCCGCCAGTTCCGCAAGCGCATTCCACGCTGGGATCGCCGTTTTTCGCAGTTGGAACCCAATTCCCCACCCGCAGCCGTCATCATCCCCATCAAAAACGTCGACCCCCAATTCACCCACCACATCGATGCCCTCCTCACCCAGGACTACCCCCAATACCGCCTCATCTTCGTCGTCGAATCCGAATCCGACCCCGCTCATACCGCCATCCAGTCCCACCTCGCTTCCACCTCCACCAAAACCCCCACCACCCTCCTCATCGCCGGCCAGGCCCAAAATCAGGGCCAGAAAGTCCATAACCTCCTCTCAGGCGTCAAAAACCTCACTCCCGATGACACCATCGTCGTGTTCGCCGATGCCGATGCCATCCCCGATGACCAATGGCTCACCCGACTCGCCAAGCCCCTCAACCAGGAGTACGCCGCCGCAACTACCGGCTACCGCTGGCTTATCCCCGCCGATTCCCACAAAAACTCCATCCCCACCGCTTTCGCCTCCATCCTCAACGCCTCCGTCGCCACCCTCCTCGGCCACGACACACGCACCCACGCATGGGGCGGCTCCACCGCCCTCCTCCAATCCACCCTCCACGAAGTCGACCTCCCCCAGGCATGGCAAGGCTCCCTCTCGGACGACTATCAGTTCACATCCGCCGTTAAGACTACAAAAAAGCGGATTCTCTTCCTCCCACGCTGCCTCGTCGCCTCACCCGTCCAGCATACCTTCCGCTCCCTCTTCGAATTCGCCCGCCGCCAATACCTCGTCACCTGGAACTACGCACCCCTCCTCTGGTGGCTCCCCTTCCTCACCACAGGCCTGTACACCGCAGGCTTCATCTCCGCCCTCCTCGCCATCATTCTCCAAATCCCCGGCTGGTCCTGGGCCTTGGTCGCCTTGCTGACCGTTTTCACCACCGATTTCCTCCGCGCCAACACTCGCAAAGCCGTCATCACCGACCTCTACAGCGATACCCACCTCCCCAACCTTAAACTCACCTTCTTCCTCGAACGCTTCGCCACCCCCCTCTGGATGATGTTCCACTTCCTCACCGTCGCCGCCGCCTTCGCCGGTCGAACCATCACCTGGGCCAAAATCACCTACAAAATCAAATCCCCCCAAAATCTCACCATCACCCATCGCCAATAAACCCCCGGAAGTTTTACCCACATATTGTGGCAAAATCGACGTTTTACCGTTCCTTACATCCATTCACCCCGTCCTCGCCTCCCGCACTCTCCTACTCAAATGCCCCTCAGCCACACAGTCTCCATACCCATTTCGCCTAATCCATCTCCCCGGCTACAATAACCACCTCATAACCCCAAAAAATACGTGAATACCCATGCTTGATTCCTTAACTGACAAATTCTCCAATGTCTTCCGAAACCTCTCCGGTCGCGGCAAAATCTCTGAATCCAACGTCCGCGAGGCCATGCAGGAAGTCCGCACGGCCCTTCTCGAAGCCGATGTGAACTACGATGTTGTCAAAAAATTCTGCGATGACGTCGTGGAACAGGCCATCGGCACCGAGGTACTCACCTCCCTGCAACCCGGCCAACAGATGATCAAGATCGTCTACGATCATCTCGTCGACCTGATGGGGCCTGTCGATACCCACATCATGTACGTCCAGCCCGGCCCCACCGTCGTCATGATGTGCGGCCTTCAGGGTTCCGGAAAAACGACCACATGCGGTAAACTGGCCGCATACCTCAAAAAACGCGGTAAGAACGTCATGCTCGCCGCCGCCGACCTTCAACGCCCCGCTGCCGTCGAGCAGTTACGCACACTCGCCGATCAGGTCGAGTCCGATGTCTCCGGCCCGGGCGCGGTCCGCTTCTACGGCGAGCCTGAAAAGTGCGATGAATATGGCAAAGCCGTCGGCGTCGCCGTCAAAGTCTGCCGCAACGCCCATAAAGCCGCCCGACAGGCCGGTTCCGATGTGCTCATCCTCGATACCGCAGGTCGCCTCCACATCAACGATGACCTGATGGACGAGCTTCGCCAGGTCAATCGCGCCCTCACCCCCCATCAGATCTACCTCGTCATCGACGCCATGACCGGCCAGGACGCCGTCAATTCCGCCAAAGCTTTTAACGAACAACTCGAACTCGACGGCCTCATCCTTACGAAAACCGACTCCGACACGCGCGGCGGCGCCGCTCTCTCCGCCAAGTCCGTCACCGGAAAACCCATCAAATTCGTCGGTGTAGGCGAAAAAATCGACGCTCTGGAGGAATTCCACCCTGACCGCATGGCCAATCGCATCCTCGGTATGGGTGACATGGTCTCCCTCGTCGAAAAAGCCCAGGAACAGGTCGATGAAGAGCAAGCCCTCAAACTCCAGGAAAAAATGGAGAAGGGCAAGCTCACCATGGACGATTTCCTGGATCAATTGCGATCCATCCGCAAAATGGGACCGCTCAAGTCCCTCCTCGGCATGCTGCCCGGCGTCGGCGCCCAAATGAAAAACCTCAACGTCGACGACTCCCAGCTCAACCAGACTGAGGCGATCATCAAATCCATGACCGCCCAGGAGCGTACGGACGTTGATATCCTCTCCCAGTCACGTCGCCGCCGCATCGCCAAAGGCTCCGGACGCAAGGTCGAGGAAGTCTCCCAACTGGTCAAGGGCTTTGAAATGGTCCAGCACATGACCAAACAGATGTCCGGCATGTCGACCTTCCAACGTCTCCGGGCCATGGGATCTCTTGGTAAGCAGGATCTTTCCACATTCGGAACCTCCGCAGGCCCCCAACTCAAACAACGCCAGCGATCCAAGCGCAAGAAACGAAAAGATCGCAAGAAAAAGAGCCGTTAATCCATCCGTTCCATTCCAATCATGACACCCCACTTTCAGGATCTAGGCTGCATTGAGTACCAAGAAGCGTACCGCCTGCAAATCGACCTCCACGATCGAGTCCTCAACCAACAACAGCCACCCACCATCCTCCTTCTCGAACATCCGCCTGTCATTACCATCTCCAAACGCAAGGCCGCCAAAAGCCACCTTCTCACAGCCGAATCCCATCTCCAATCACTCGGCATTGATGTCCAACCCACCGACCGGGGCGGCGACATCACCTATCACGGCCCCGGGCAACTCGTCGCCTACCCCATCCTCCCTCTCGCCCCGCTCTGCCTGAACATTCGACGCTATATCGCCCTACTGGAAGACGTCCTCATCTCGATACTTGCCCAACTCAACATCCCCGCAACCCGCCATGAAGCCGGTATCGGCGTATGGGTTGAAGACCGAAAAATCGCCGCCATTGGGGTTCGGGTCAAAAAATGGGTCTCCCTCCACGGCATCGCCCTCAACGTCACCACCAATCTCGACCACTACCAGCACATCGTCCCGTGCGGCCTAACCCAACGCGTCACGTCAATCCAGGAAATACTCGGCCATGACACACCCACCATGAGCCACATCAAAGAAATAACGCGGCAGACGTTCCAGGACGCCCTATCCAACGTGCCCAAATCTATTACACCTTAATGTCCGTCTCTCTCATCCGACTTGCGCTCGGCGCGGCGTTTCCACTCCCCTTCAATTCGCTTCGCGGCATCCATCAGCATCCGCTGATAATCCTCCAGTTTCAGCACTTCATGAGGCTTTGCAATCACCACCAGATCCAACCCCCTCGGCAACTCCCACTGCTGCAACCGAAAAGACTCCCGCAAATACCGCTTAATTCTACTCCGTTTCACCGCATTCCCCACGCGCTTGGACACATTCAACCCCAGTCGACAATGCTCCAACCCATTCGGTCGCCCGACCACACGTAATACACCCGCATGTTTGTTCACCCCTTTGTCATACACAACATCAAACTGCCGCCGCTTGCGCAACCGATGCGTTTTTGGATACCCCAGCGGCCTTGCTTCCTGCCCTTCACTCACCGTCCGTCCTCAATTCCATCAATCGGCTGTTGTATGCCGCGATCACATCCCGCCTCCTCAAAAGTCCTATCACCTCGCCATTATCGACCACCGGCAACTCCTCATACCTCCCGGATGCGAAATGCTCAATCGCCGCAGCCAGGTCCATATCCGATGCCAGCGCATCCTCCCCCGCCACGGCCAGGTCATGTGCCACCGCGAACGCCCCCACATCCGAATCATAAAGAAACTGACGCACATCATCGAAGTTGAACAGTCCCCAATACTTCCCATCTCCATCCACGACCGGAAAACTCGTTTGATGCGTCTCCGCGGCCAAACGGACCACCTGATCCAGCGGCATATCCAGCGGCACGGATACAAACTTTCGCAATCGCACATCCAATGCATCACGAATCGTCATCCCCTGCAGCACGTCGAAAATGAAGTCCCCCCGGTGCGCCGGACTATCCAGTCGCGAACCCACCTGCTCATGAAAAATCGTCCATCGCCGACTTCCGAGGTATGCCAGCGCGCAGACCCACATCGATGGCAGAAGCAACTCATAACTCCCTGTCATCTCACTGACCATGATCAGCGTACTGATCGGCGTTTTCGCCGCTGCTGCAAAGAACCCCGCCATCCCCAGGATCACAAACACATCCACACGCGTCACCACATTCGGCATGATCTGGGCAAACACCAAACCTACTACTGCCCCGAAACACCCGCCGATTACCATACTCGGCCCAAATACCCCGCCGCTACCGCCGCTACTGATGGTCAAGGCCGTCGTGAGTATCTTCCCGAATCCCACAAACAACAATACCGTTACCAGCAACCCCGCCCCATCGCTACTTGTCAATATTTTCTGTAAATACCCATATCCGAAGGAAAGCACACTCAGTCCATCGATCTGCGCCTTTTCATTCTCACCAAGCGCCCCAATCAGTGAATATATCACCAACCCAATCACCACGGTAGCCAACGCGCCGATCGCGGGTTTCAGCCACCGCTTCACCCTCAGCTTCCCAAACATGCCTTGAATCCCGTAAAACGTCTTCACATAAACCAGCGACGCCAGCACCATGACCGCCACCAACCCCGTCAACGGAATGAGCAAGAGCGGGTCACGAAACCTAATCCCCCCTTCCACCTGAAAGATCTGTACGAACGCTTCCTGTCCCAGCGTAATACTCAGCAACACATTGAATACGCAATATGCAATCGTGGTCGATATGAAAGACGGAATCAGCGCTTCGGATTCAAAATCCGGATCAAGATACAATACCTCAGCCGCAAAAATCGCTCCGGCCAAAGGCGCCTGAAAAATCGCACCAATCCCTGCTCCCAGTCCCGCCGCCATCAGTATTCGCCGCTCGTTATCACTCAGCTTAAAACGCGTCGCCAGATAGCTCCCGAACCCGGCGCCAATCTGAGCAATCGGCCCTTCCCTTCCGCCGCTGCCCCCTGTCCCAATCGTCACCGCTGATGAGAACATCTTCACAAAACTCACGCGTGGTCGTATCAACCCACGCTTATTGTGAAAGGCATCGATCGCCGCATCCGTCCCGTGTCCCTCAGCCTCCGGCGCAAACTTATAGACCAGCCAGCCACTCAAAAGCCCGCCAAGCGGTGTTATAATCAGCAACATCCATACCCAGATATCCCCCCCCCACACACCAAACAACTCTTCCTCATTCTTCGCCCCTCCCTGGTTATACCCAACGGCCATGCTCAGCGCGACCCACACCACAAACTGGCATAGCAAGTGAAAAACGAATGCGCCAATCCCCGCAATCACACCCACCATCCCCGCGAGCGTCACCGTGCGGCTGGTCGTCCGAACCTCCCATCCTCCCTTGAATGGCAACCATTGCAATAACTTGCGCACCAATTTACTCCATCATTCGACTTGCCATCGGGGAATGACCCTCAGACACCCTCCACAATATCAAGGCAATAACGCTGAGCAAACGGAAATCCGGATTTCACCTGACAGCACGCCTTCAACCTACCAATACTAGGACCTCTCACTCAACGCCCTATCCAACCGATCATCGTGCCGAGCCAGCAGATCGGCGGCCTGCGTCAAATCCACGTCCAGCCGATGCATCAAAACCGCTGCTTTCAGGCGCCCATCCGCTGACTGCAGCAATGTGAATGCTCCTTCACGCGTCAGGCCGGTCAACGCCGCCAGGATCCGTGCCGCCCGATCATACATCTTCTGATTCGTCGCACGCATGTCCACCATCAGGTTCTCATAAACACGACCCGCCCGAACCATTAACGTTGTTGAAATCGTGTTTAACGCAAGCTTCGTTGCCGTACCCGCCTTCATACGTGTTGAGCCGGTCAACACCTCCGGCCCGGTCTCCAACAGAATCAGATGATCAATGTATTCGCAATGCTCAATCGGCGCACAGGTGATCAACCCCGTCACACCCCCCGCCCCCCCCGTGTTTCCCGCCCGATGCTTCACAAACTCCAACGCCCCGTGCACATAGGGCGTCGTTCCCCCTGATGCGATCCCCAGAAGCGTGTCGCTCTCATTCAAATCCAACCCCGCCAACTCTTCCCGCGCCCCGTCACGCACATCCTCCTTCGCCTCAGATGAATAACGCAATGACCGATCGCCTCCCGCAATGATCCCAATGATCCGATCATGCGGAACCTGAAAAGTCGGTGGAGCCTCCGAAGCGTCCAACACCCCCAACCGCCCCGATGTCCCCGCTCCCACATAAATCAGTCGCCCACCGTTCAGAAACCGAGGCTCAACGGCTTCAATAAATGCAGAAATTGCGGGTGTAGCCCGACGCATTGCCGTGAATACAGCCTCGTCCTCCCTTTGAATTGTGTCAACCAATTCACTTACCGACAACGTATGCAGATTACCCGTGTTCGAATTGCGATGCTCCGTCGGCAGGTGCGACCGATCGGGTGGCAGGGGTTGAGGTTTAGCGGGGGTCGTCATGGCTTAATCCACACTCCTGCAACCGGCGACGGCGGTACAACGCCGGTAATCTGCGGAAGTGTAATCGGTATCCTGTCCTGAGAGAGTGCCGCCAGGACTGCAATTGCCACTGCCTCACGATACTGCCCCGGTACGCAAAAATCACTTGACGATGACAATTCCGCTATAGAACTCAATCGCAGCTCCTGAACCAACGTCTGATTACAGGCTCCGCCACCTGCCAGAATCACACGATCGCAATCCCCCAGCCCACCGATTACCGTCTTCGCGATAACATGGCAGGCAGTCCTCAACAGATCTTCTGAAGCGTAATCCTCCGATAGCGAATCGACCCACTCAATTGCCTCATCCCCCGTACCAAGTGATCGACCCGCCTTCGACTGCCCAAGCAGAATATCCCTCAGTTCCGCGCCGGGCCCATCCAGGACCTTACCCTTTGCCGCGTGTTGTCCATTGTCATCAAAAGGTTCCTCCAGTAAAGTTCGCGCGAGATGGTCCAGGAGTTGATTGCACGCACAGATATCCCCGCCGCGAATCGAGGTAAGTGCATCATGGCCCTGCTGTCGACAGGGAGACAACCATGTAAAGTTCGCAAATCCCCCCAGATTCACAACGGCACGTGTCTCCTCCGCATCCCGGTAGAGAATGTGGTCCGCAAGGGGCGTGATGGGGGCGCCCTGTCCACCGTGAGCAAGATCCGCTGCACGCAGATCGTAAACCACTGCTGTTTTCAGCGTCTGAACAATTGGATGCGGATTGATCATCTGCAGACTAAGCGGCGGAGCGTGGTAAATCGTCTGTCCGTGTACGGCAATCAGATCAGCGGAATCCTCTGCAAGAAGTTTCTCAATCAATACCGCGTGGGCAACACCCAATAAATGGGCCACTTCCGCGTATTCGCGTGGTGAACAGCTCTCCTGATCCGCAAGCGACCGAAGCATCTCACCAAGTGATTGCAATGGATATGAAGCGCCACGAACCAGCGTCGGCTGCATCTCCAATCCGTTGCCCTCAATCCGAACCAGCGCAGCGTCTATCGCATCAAGACTTGTACCGGACATACAACCAACAACCAAACGATCCATCATGACCATAGGATTGCCCAAAACAACTCTGGGTCAAGGCCCTCCGCCTTGCCTATTAACCCGACTTCCCTTCTGTCTCACTCTCCATCCTCCACGACGTCGGCACAACACAAACCAGAAACGCCACCACCGTCGCAATCAAAAACTGCCACGTCCACGCCAGGTTCAATTCGTAAGCTTTCGGCACGAAAGGCTGAAACCGCAGTAGTGCAACAACTGCCAATCCTACAATCAACGCGGCAATAACCGAACGGTTATTGCCGCGTCGCGTAAACAGGGCGGCGACGAATACGGCTAGCAATCCGGCGTATGCGAAGGTCATAACGCCCAGCGCAAAATTAACCAGGCCCATCCCTGACGCTCTCTGCCAGAACACACAAATCACCGCAAACCCGCCCAAGACACAACCCCACACGACAACCGCGAACCGCGACACCAACAGATAATGCCTCTCCGATTTACCCTTCCGAACATGACGATAACAATCCGTCACGAACGCCGACGACATCGCGTTTAACGCCGAATTCAAACTTGACAGTCCTGCGGCAAACACACCCGCGATTGCCAACCCCTTCACCCCCACAGGCATCTCATTCAAAATAAAAAACACAAACACATCCTTCGCCTCCTTCGGCCCCTTCGCAGGCGCGGCATCTTTCATCACGTCCGGCATGCTGTAATACACAAACAAAAGCGAACCCACCAACAAAAACAACGCTGTAATCGGAATATTCAACAGCACGGAAGCAATCACCGACGCGCTGCCTCGCTTCGAATCACGACACGTCAACATCCGCTGCACCATATCCTGATCCGTCCCATATGCCGCCACGTTGAAGATCGCCCACGCGGTCACCACGGAGATCAACGCAAACGCGCCCTCCATATTCATACGAGCATCAAATAACGTCAGCTTTGACGTCCCATCATCAAGTTCTGCATCTGAAAGAACAGCCGCAATCTCTCCTACCGGCTCCGGAATACGCCCAACCAGAATAATCATCGCAGCCCCCGCCGCAGTCACAAACACAATCAATTGAATAACATCCGACCAGATCACTGATCGGATCCCGCCAAAGAGCGTATACAGAATCCCCACCGCCGCCATCGAAACAATCGCCGCAATCAACCCGTAAACCTGGTCTTCACCCGGAAAAACAACATGCGCTATCGCGATCGCCGCGATAAAGATGCGCGATCCACTGGCGAAC
The DNA here is from genome assembly GCA_028284925.1 of Phycisphaeraceae bacterium. Classification (GTDB taxonomy): domain Bacteria; phylum Planctomycetota; class Phycisphaerae; order Phycisphaerales; family Zrk34; genus JANQQT01. The sequence continues at coordinate 9,237 of JANQQT010000102.1, forward strand.
ACCCGACCGATCATAAACATGACGCTTGCCGCCGCTTTAGACGCCAAACCATACCTCGCCTCCAGCAACTCATAAACCGTGGTCACCCTCTGGCGATAAAACGCCGGGATAAAAACCCACGCCACCACCACCACCGCAATCAACACGCCCAAGAACGCACCCAGATAGGTTAGATTCGATCGATAGCCCAACGCCGGAACACCGATAAACGTGGCCGCAGACAAGGCCGTCGCCACGATCGAAAACACCACCGCCCACGTCGGCATCGCATGCTTTGCCAGGAAATAATCATCTGTTGATTCCTGCTTGCGACGCGATAACCAATAGCCCGTCACCGCCAGTAACACGAAATATCCGGCAACAACTCCCCAATCCACCCATTCAAACGATGCGACCAACGCATTTGGACCTGCGATCCCGATGGAGGAAATTAAGGGCATGAGCAAAAGAAAGTGAAATGGCGGGACTGGGACTCGAACCCAGGACCAACGGCTTAAAAGGCCGCTGCTCTACCGACTGAGCTATCCCGCCAATCCCTCGAACGAAGGGCATTGAACGAAACGCCAAGTCAAAAACCAACGATTTTTCCTGGAACGAAACACCGATTTTTTGTCAGCGTCACGTTGAAACATCACCGGCCAACCTGGCGAGACGAAATAGTAGCGTCCGAATTCTACCGATCAAGAACTCAACTAATTCGCCAGAATCCACCTTTTTTTCTTCGTAACTACAAGGCATCTTGTATACCTACAGACATGGAAGAATGCCCCGTTTCCACTATAATGAACGCAATAATCCATTCAAGGAGACTCCATATGCACAAGAGCCGTCTATCGTTAATCGCCGTTTCAGCCTTCATCCTTAGCCTCATCCCCGCCGCGACGGTCCAAGCCGGTTGCGCGGATGGTCGATGCTCGGCTGATGAATGGAAATCCGTCGCAAAACTCGAATTCTCCGCCCTTTCCGGCGTGACCCAACGCCTAAATTACAAATTCACCCCCACGCGCAGTTCCGGCGCCACATTGATCATGGACCTCTACAAAAAAGAAGGCAAGGGTAAGAACGCCTCCTGGGTCCGCGTCACCAAGATCGCCAAGTACAGATCCGCCACCAAAAAGAACCTTAAGATCAAACCACTCAAACCCGGTGAGTATGCCCTCGTCTTCTACGGTTCGGCCTTCCGCTACGACACCAAACTTGAACGTGAAGTTAAATCCAGCGGCAGCGATAGCGGTGCCACACGCAAGGTCGTCGCCTCCGCCTCAGGCAAGATCTAAACATCAACGATTTATCTCGGATTATGACGAAACGAGCGACCCTGTGTCGCTCGTTTTTCTTTTCCATCATGTCCATCAGAGTCCCGCCGGGTTATGGGCTCGCCAAGACCGCCTTAATTCGGTATGCTAACGTGTCGATTGTGGTATCTGGGAGTAGGCAAATGAAAATGAAGGTCATATCTGAATCCGATGGATTCTTCGAAATCGCCATCACAGGCGAAATCACCCAAATGCTGGCCGACGAGGACCGAGAACCACTCGCTATTCAGTTTGGCGACGAGGTCTACCGCCGAGCTATCCTTGTTGATCTTGCAAAAACCGAATTCATCGATTCCAGCGGCATCGGCTGGCTCATCGGCGTCGTCAAGAAGTTCAATAACGAAGGGGGAAAACTCATCCTCCATTCCATACCCCCTATGATCATGCAAACGATACGCCTTCTGCGTATTGAGAAGCTGCTCTCGATTGCACCCGGTCGTCCCGATGCCCTGAACATGGCCGGAGCATCCTAACCATGGCTCACGTTCAACGCCAGGACTCTCACGAAACGTCGATTGACGTCGATGCCCTATCCCCCGCCGACGCCATTCATGCGGCTATCGGCCAGGCCACCCAATGGGAAGCCAGCGATGTATTCGTTTCCATGCGCGAACACGAAGCACAAATCAGCATGCGACACCACGGCATCGTCAAACCTCTGACCACTGTTACGGTGGATATGGGGCGCAGAATCGTCGCCCACGTCAAGGCGAACGCCGCCATGGACCTCACGGAACACCGCCGTCCCCTCGACGGGCGATGGTTGTACACCCACGATGACGGCCGAAAGGTGGACCTGCGACTCAACAGTATCCCCACACTCCACGGCGAAGACCTTGCCATGCGACTTCTCATCTGCGACACCGAACTCAGACCTCTCGACTCCCTTGGAATGATCCGGAAGCAATACAACGAACTCACAGCCCTCATTCACAGCCCCAACGGCCTCATCCTGGTTTCAGGCCCCACCGGTTCCGGAAAGACAACGACTCTTTACTCCATCCTCGGCGAACTCAACGATGGCAAACGCAAGATTAATACCATCGAAGACCCCATTGAATATGAGATTCAGGGCGTCCACCAATCCCAAATCAATGAGCGCATTACACTCGACTTTCCCGAACTACTCAGAAGTGTCCTCCGTCAGGCTCCCGATGTCATCATGATTGGGGAAATTCGAGACACCGTCACCGCCCAGACGGCCGTCCGCGCCGCCAACAGCGGACACCTCGTCCTCGCCACACTCCACGCTCCCACTGCAGCAGGAGCCATTGCCAGCATGCTGGCGCTCGACGTCCATCCGCATTTTCTGGCCGCCTGTCTACGCGGAACAATCTCCCAAAGACTTCTCAGGACGCTATGCAAATCCTGTCGACATGAAATCGATATTTCCCTCTCACCCTACTCCTTTGAAGACATACAGAAGTGGCTGGATGAAGGCGAATCCGCAACCATCTTCGCTTCAGGAAAATGTGACGCCTGTCGACACGAAGGCTACGACGGTCGAACCGCCGCTTACGAGGTTCTTCCGATCGATTCACAAATCAGAAAACTCGTCGCCAATAACCACCCCGTCAGAGAGGTCGACGAAGCCGCCGTCGAAAAAGGTATGATCCGCTTCAACCAGATTGCTCGAATCAACGTCGCCAAAGGGATCACTACCACCGAAGAAATTCTCCGTGTCATCCCAACCGAACACCTCGGCCTCGAATCCACTTAATCGCGACTCTGTCCATCCATCTTAAAACATCACGCGCCATTCACAGCACGCGTGTATAACCTTCACCCATGCGTATTGTCCTCTTTGGTGACCTCCACTTATACCAGCTCGCCGTATGGCCCTGGCAGCTACTCGGCAAACGCCTCCTCGGCCAAACCAACCTCTGGCTCAATCGAAGAAACCGCTTTCGTATCGATCTCTGCGACATACTCGCCGAAAAAATTCTTTCTCTGAACCCCGATGCCATTCTCGGCACAGGCGACCTCACAACGACTTCTCTCAAAGATGAATTCCTTGCCGCCCGCAAATGGATACAACAACTACGCCACGCCTGCCCCGTCCATCTCGTCCCCGGAAACCACGATCGCTACACCTTCACCTCCGCGCGGCAACGATACTTCGAACGCTACCTTTCCGACGCCCAGGACATTGGATTTCCGTACCACAATACGCTCAGCCCCAACCTCCATCTCATCGGCCTCGACGCCGCCGGCCCACGCTGCCTCCTCTCATGGGGCAAACTGGGTAATGAACAATGCCGACGATTTGACAAAATCCTCAATCAAATTCCTGAATCTAAGGAACATCCCCTCATCATCATGTGCCACTACTCCCTCGGCTCTCCTTCAAACTGCCATCAGGAGCCTCCCTCCCACGGCCTGCGTGATCTACCACAACTCACAAAAATCCTGCAAAACCATTCCCGCCCGATTCTGTACCTTCACGGCCACGTCCATGAACCCTGGCTCTGGCGCCCCGACAAGCTCCCACACGTCATCGCCCTCAACGCAGGAGCTCCCGTCTTTACCACGCCGCGATTCCCAATGGGCCAGGGCTTTTGGGAACTCGACTTCGCCGATCCCTCCAACTTTCAATACACCCACCATGCCTTGGCGCCCGACAACACCTGGCAATCTGAATCCCTCACACCGCCGTCTGAAACCGGCTTATCCGCCACGCTCCAGGGAATCACCTAAACCCCAAGCACATACCCATTCTCCCCACCAAACATTTCAGCCCATGTAACCGTAACCATTATGGTAAACTAGACGAATCCACGAGCAGCCATACCGGGCCAATCGCGGGCGGGACCACCTACAAACCCCAACTGGAGCAACAAAACAACATGTTTATCCGCTTTTCAAACCGTCGTACCCGTTTCACCCTCGCTATTCTTACCGCTCTCTTCAGCATCTTCATACTCACCAACCACGCCGATGCCCAGAAGAAAAAGAAGAAAAAGCCACCCATCCGATGGATGAAAATGCAGCTCGGTCCGACCTTCTCGAGCACCATCTCCGTTCCTTCCCGCTCCGTCCGCAACATCCACAAAGCCATCGCCATTCGCCTCGGTGAAAACGATGAAGCCGCGGCAATCTTCGACATCGACCTTCTCCGCCTTTCCGCGGGATGGACCGGCGGTTTCGTCAACATCCACGCCGGTCGCGATGCTCTGCTCGGCAACGACTCCATCCGCGGCTCCGTTCAATGGGCCACACCCGCAGGACTCGCATGGGCTAAGAACGGTAAATTCGACGACCCCCGTAAAGTCAAATTCGGCCCGCTTCCCAAAGACTGGGCTAAATACCGCGGCCTATACATGCACGGTAAACGTGTCGTCCTGTCATACACTGTCGGCCCCGCGAACGTTCTCGAACACCCGTGGGTCGAATCCTCAAACTCCATCACTTCATTCACCCGTACATTCAACATCACCTCCGCGACCAATACCCTCTCACTTGCCGCTCTAGACACCGAAGGTCAGAAGCCCCAACTCAAGGCAACCAACGGCGTCCTGCACGCTGTCGTAAATAAGAAATCAAACGTCACCGCCATCGCCCTGGCACCCGGTTCCGCCAACGTCACACTTGCCACCTCAAAACGCGGCCTCATTGCTAACATTCCCTCATCCTCCGATACTAAAATCAAATTTCACATCTGGACCGGCCCCAAATCAGACCTCCCCAAATTCCTCGCACACGTCAAAGCCTCATCCAAACCCGCCGACCTCTCTACTTTCACAAAGGGCGGCGCTCCGCGCTGGCCGCACAAACCACAAACCACAGGCCAACTTGGCTCCAATCGATCCGCATACACCGTCGATACCATCACCGCCCCCTATGACAATCCTTATGGTGCACTCCTCTACTTCGGCGGTTTCGACTTTTTCTCCGACGGTTCAGCCGCCATATGCACGATGCAGGGCGATGTCTGGACCGTCCAAGGCATCGACAGTTCCCTCTCCAAACTCACATGGCAACGCATCGCGACCGGCATGTACCATCCGCTCGGACTCAAGATCGTTAAAGACAAAGTCTACGTCCTCTGCCGCGACCAGATCGTCCGCCTACACGACCTCAACGGCGACGGTGAAACCGACTTCTATGAATCCTTCAACAATGATTGCCAGGTCGGCACCAACTCCCACGAATTTGCCACCGGCCTGGAAACCGACCCACAGGGCAACTTCTACTATATGAAGGGAACCAACAACAGCCAGACGCAACACGATGGAACGGTCATTAAAGTCTCCAAAGACGGCTCAAAACTCGAGGTCTACGCCACTGGCTTCCGCTGGCCCAACGGCATGGGCATGAGCCCCACAGGCGTCCTCTCCGCCGCCGACCAACAGGGGGGCTGGGTTCCGTCCTCACGCATCGACCTTCCACAACGCAACACCTTCCACGGCTATATGCCCTCACACCACCGCAAAACAAAACCCATCATCTACGATGGTCCACTCGTCTGGATTCCCCACAAAGTCGACAACTCCTGCGGCGGGCAAACATGGGTCGACTCCGACAAATGGGGACCACTCAAAGGCAAAATGATGCATCTCTCCTACGGTCGCTGCCGACTCTTCCTCACACTCCAGGAAAAGGTCGATGGCCAACCCCAGGGTGGCGTCATCCTCTTCCCCGTCAAGAAATTTAACTCAGGCTCCATGCGTGCACGCTTCAACCCCAAAGATGGCCAGTTCTATCATTGCGGCCTCAAGGGCTGGCAAACCAGCGGCGCCCGTGACGGAGGCTTCCAGCGCGTTCGTTATACAGGAAAGAAAACTTACCTCCCCGTCGGACTCAACGTCAAAACAAATGGCATCGTCCTCACCTTCGCCGACAAACTCGATCGCGAACTTGCAGAAGACCCCGACAGCTACGCCGCCGAGCGATGGAACTACCAATGGACCAAACGCTACGGCTCCCCCGAATTCTCCGTCAAAGACCCCAAGAAGCGTGGCCATGACAAAATCACCATCCAATCCGCCAAGCTCGCCGCCGATGGTAAGACCGTCTTTATCGAGATGGACGACCTCAAACGCGTCATGCAGCAATCCATCAAATTCAACCTTGAAGCAACCGATGGTGAACCGGTAACCGGCACCATCTACCACACCATTCACAAACTCGGCAAATAAAAGTCCCACGCACCCCGCCATGAAAAACACGCGCCAGCTATCCATCACCGTGCTGTGCATTCTCGTCGCGATCCTCACGCGCCACTCACACGCTCAACCCACCACGGAAGAAGCCAAAGCCACCCTACGCAAAGCTACCCTGTTTTACCACAAGACCGTCTCCACCCATGGCGGCTACCTCTGGGCATACAGCGCCGACCTCAAACTACGCGAAGGCGAAGGCGTCGCAGACAAAAACACCATATGGATTCAACCCCCCGGCACACCTTCCGTTGGCAAAGCATTCCTTAACGCGTACGCCGCCACCGGTGATAAAGTACACCTCGACGCCGCCACCGCCGCAGCCCACGCCCTTCTTCAGGGCCAGCTCCGCTCCGGCGGATGGGACCGTAAAATCGTCTTCGACCCCGACCAACGACGCAAATACGCATACCGCGTCGACAAACAACGCAGAAAACAAGCCGACCAGACCCTTCTTGATGACGACATGACCCAGGCCGCCATCCGCTTCCTCATCAAATATGACAAAGCCACACACTTCAAACACAAACCAATCCGCGAAGCCATCGCCTACGCGCTCCACAAACTCCTCACCGCCCAGTTCCCCAACGGCGCATGGTACCAGTGGTGGAAAGGCAACCCGACCAAACGTGACCTCTCCAAATATCCCGTCAAATCCGCCTCATACCCCTCCCGATGGCCTCGCGTGTGGCCAAACACATGGACCGGCCGATACTTCCTCAACGATGACGTCGTCATGGACGTTATCGACACACTTCTCCTCGCCTGGCAGGTCTACCAAAAAAACCGCTTCCTCAATGCCGCCAAAAAAGCAGGCGACTTCCTCATCCTCGCCCAGATGCCGGACCCTCAACCTGCATGGGCACAACAGTACGACCCCAACATGAACCCTGTCTGGGACCGCAAATTCGAACCGCCGGCCATCACAGGGCTCGAATCCCAAAACGTCCTCACCACACTCATCAAACTCTACCGCTGGACAGGCGACAAAAAGTACCTCAAACCCATTCCCGATGCGCTCACGTATCTCAAAAAGTCACAACTCAAACCCGGTAAACTAGCCCGCTTCTATGAACTCAAAACCAACCGTCCACTCTACTTCAAGCGACGCGGAAAAATCTACACACTCACCTACAACGCTGATGACCTCCCCTCCCATTACGGCTTCATTGTCAATTCCAAACTCCCTCAGATCGAACGCCGATACCTCGCCGTCCTCAATCTTCCCAAATCCAAACTTTTCCCTACCCCTTCCAAACCCAAACTCACCCAATCCCTCACCACGGCTGCCCAAACCGCCATTACCCAACTCACCCCCCAAGGCGCGTGGATCGAAAAAGGACAACTCAAATACAACAAGACCACTCCCCCAAGCGGCATTATTCAAAGCACCACGTTCATCAAAAACACCAATATACTCGCCCAGTTCATCCAAGCATCCAACTAGCCGCCAGGTACTCGACCATTTCTACGCTCAATCGCCCCGCCCCTTTCCTTGGCTATCCTTCGCCATGCGACTCTCCGATCTTGACTACGACCTCCCCGACGACCTCATCGCATGCGTCCCCGCTGATCGCCGCGACCACGCCCGCCTCATGCTTGCACGACCGCCCCACCTCGCCGTCCGGCACCACATCGTCTCCGACCTCCCCCAATTCTTCCAATCCGGCGACCTCATCATCATCAACGATACACGTGTAATCCCCGCTCGAATTTTTGGCCGTCGGGCATCCACCAACGGTAAAATCGAAGGGCTCTTCATTGAAACGCGCGATGACGAACACTGGCAAATCATGCTCAAATCGGGTGGCAAGCTCCAACCTAACGACATCATCCATTTCGATATTCCCAACGACTCCGAACAACACTCCCTCCAACTCATCGAGAAGAACAACGAAGGCATCTGGCTCGCCCAAAAACACTCACCCCTCAACACCGAATCCCTTCTCAACCAAATCGGAGCCATGCCTCTCCCACCCTACATCCTTGCCAAACGAAAGCTAGACCACGCCGATCTTGATGATCTCGACCGCCAACGCTACCAGACCGTCTACGCCAACGCCCCCGGAGCCGTTGCCGCCCCCACCGCAGGTCTCCACTTCACCGACGATCTTCTCCAACGCGTCACCGATGCCGGCGCCACCATCCGCCCCGTCACCCTCCACGTAGGTCTCGGCACATTCGCGCCCGTCCGCGTCGACGACCTTAACGACCACTCCATGCATACCGAACGCTTCACCATCCCCTCCGAAACGCTTTCCGCAATCAAACAAGCTCGCACGGAGGGTCGCCGCATCATCGCCGTCGGCACAACCTCCGTCCGCGCACTCGAATCACTCCCCGACCAGTTCGACACCTCCACAGACTACCATGCCGAAACAGACATCCTCATCCACCCCCCCTTCCGCTTCCGCTACATCGATGGCCTCATGACCAACTTCCATCTCCCCAAAAGCACACTCCTCGCCCTCGTCGCGGCACTCACAGGCCTCGACCAGCTCATGCACTACTACCAAATCGCTGTCAATGAAAAGTATCGCTTCTTCTCCTACGGCGACTCCATGCTCCTCCTTCCGGAAAAACCTAATCCATAATCCAGCTCACCCTACCCCATAAAAAACCTCACATGCCACTCCGCCCAACCTCTCCCGAAACCGCTCGGCAAGTCCATCCAACTCCCCATCACTCAACGGGGTCGCATACGCTTCCGTCGTGTCCCGTGCAATCGTGTAAAGCTGAACCAACTTGATCCGCCCACCCCCAAGGACCACCTCCTCCAACCGATCCAGATATGCTTCAAACTCTTCCGGGGGCGTCGGGTCGCCATGTAATCGCATAAATAACGACTGTATCACCAACGGATGCTTCCGCGCCGCCTCACCAATATTCCTCAACACCCGCTCTAACTTTACCCCCGCACGATCCACCTGCTTGAAATACTCATCCCGACCGGCATCCAGCTTGGCCCAAACCTCACCCCCCTCACGATAAACCACATCAAAACCCGTCTGCACGGCGGGACGGTGCGTCACCGTCATGTTCGATAACACAATCAACTTGACCTCCCCCAATCCAAACCGCCCCTTCATCCCAGCTGCCATCTCACACATCGCATCAAATCTCGGATACGTCGTTGGCTCACCATCCCCGGCAAACGCAATATCATTGATTCGCTTCATCTCATCAGGCGTCCCCGCGAACTTCTCATCCTCCCAAATCTCACCACTACCCACCATCGCCAGCATCGACTCCAGCTCACCCTCCAACTGAGCCTCATCCACCTCGCTCGCCACCCCCGGCGTCGTTCGGTCCACCTGACAATAAACACAATCCCAGTTACAAAGCTTATTCGGATTCAAATTCACCCCAATCGACAACCCCTTGCTCCGACGACTCAACACCGGATACACATACACAAATTCACGCCAGTTTCGGGAATGATCCCGATACATGCGCATTAAATTATTCTCAGATTGACCGCTTTCACTCATCGCGGCATTCTATATCACTCGCCTATCCAAAGCCTCGCCCCGCATATCCCCAACACCACACACTAAACTCAACCCGCCATCAACCTTCGATGAACCGTCAACATCGCTGCCACCAACACATGTCGCAGTTTCTCCACACTCATCAGCTCCAGAAATGCCCGGTCAAAATCCAGCGGTATCTCCGAAAAGTGCAGCAACGTCTCAATACACTCGTCACTCGTCATTTGATGGATGATACGTAACTGCTGGTCGATCGAAATGGCGCTTTGCACGGCTCTGCCTCCTGCCGGTTCGCGAAACATACTGACCTATTCCCACCCATCGGACCAACCCTCACCCACCTTTCGTCAAATTCCCGATTTCCGTTTATCCGGACGTCCAAATTGTTCATATCAATCCATCCTTATGTTGCCGCAAAACATCATCCCACACATTCGTCAAATCCAGCAGCACCAACCCCAACCCGTAAACCCTTGATTTTCAACGCCTTACAACTCCTCTACGTCTTTGCCCGCTGTCTGGCACACCTCCTGTTATTCATCTCCACATCAGTAGAAAAAACGCTTCATGGAGATGAATCGATGAGTACAATCGACACCACAACTCAAACCAACCCCAACATAACCAACAACGGCGCCGTCACCCCAACGTATTCAGACCCCACGGTCGCGTTTTCATCTGAAAGCTCCACCACCACGCCCTCTGTTATTTCCAACGCCCAGCAGCCCGCCGCCATCCTCGAACTCTCCAGTTTCTCCATGGCATTCGAGGCTACCGCCGAACCCACCAACCTGCAGCTCCTCAGCGAATCTGCGGGTAACTTCACCGAAATGAGCGAAAAAATGATCGAGTTCGCCCTCGCCATGATGCTCATGGATGTCCTCTTCGGCGACGACACCCACGATGAAATGAAAACCATATCCTCCGCCATCATGCTAGGCGTACTCGGCGCCATGATCGGAGGCGAGAACGCTTTCAACGAGTCATCCTCCGTCACCATGGAATACAACTCAGGGGCACTCACCGATTACGGCGCCCAACTCGATACCTCCGTCGGCAACGAAACGGGACAACTCGTCGATACCACCGCATAACACATCCTACCTTACTCCGCCGCATTGGAGCAATCGAAATAACGAACCACAAGTCAAGATTCGCGACGCCGGGACCTATGCGAAAGCCAGCCAAGCAAGCCTGACCAAGCTCGCAAACTTCCGGGCGGTTTCCGGGGGTGAGGGGGATGGTCTTGGAGAAGAGAAACACCACTGGAGAATAAGGAGAATCCAACGACCCTCCCCCTCACTCCCCGATAGCTACCCATGCCATTCAACAACATGGGCGAGCCGTCTCACCTTTCAAATCAAACAAATAAATACATCTGTATCGCATCCTCAAAAACACCAGGCGACATTTGAAAGGATCGATACCGACGTCCTTCCTCCACAAAGCCCAACTTCTCATACAGTCGCCTCGCCGGCTTGTTAGACCTCAACACACTCAACTCAATCCGTTCAATCACCTGGTGTTCCGTCGCCCATTCAATCAACGCCCTCAACATCAACTCGCCGATCCCCCGCCCTCGATGCGTTTGCCCCACCATCATCCCCATCACCCCCTGATGCCGCTCACGCACACGCCTCCCAGCCCCAAAATCCATACTCCCGACAATCTCCTCACCATCTATTGCCAGCAAATAAACATCCCGCTCTGCATCGCAAGTATTCTCCAAAAATTCACACTCCTCCTCCTCAGTAATCGTGAAATCCTCAAGCGTCGACGCAATCAATGGGCTATGCGGAATGGTCGCCCGAATAAACGCCAACAAATTCGGCGCATCCTCAGGCACGGCACTTCGTATCTCCACACTCCCTCCATCCTTCGTCGCATACGTCTTTGCCTCGATCTTACTCATCGCCTGTCGTTACACCTCATTCGCTTGAAAACCAGCAAAAACCATCCAAAACGTCCTATAATCTCGACGTCAAACCCAACCGGCGCCGCATCCGTATTAAATGACGGTGTGCAGTATGCCGCCGGATATGCCGATAAATAGCTAGTCTGTATGCCCTCTATGGGCGGCTAGCTGTTTTCCTCCTACCCAACTTCTCGAAAGGGTAAGAATGAGACGTTCGAAAATCGAGACCGTGCGCATGCGTGTATTGATTTATTTTTCCTTCTTCCTAGTCGCCGCTTTCACCCTGCCAACACCTGCACAGAATGCCGACAAGGATGCCGCGCCCGCTACCGCGAAGATCGAACCCAAAGGCCCACTCCTCCCCGCCGCCAATTCCAAAATCTCCGCTTCCGACATTTCCGTCAACGCGTGGCGCATGGCATCCAGCGGTAAGCTGGATACCGTATGGGCGCAAATCAAAACGCTCGGCGACAAAAACAAAAACAACAACACCATCAAACAACTCGTCAACGACGTCATTGCCCACGAAGCCCACCTCAAGTCACAACGCATCAAGAATAAGGCTGAATTCGACAAGAAAATCAAAAAGCTCGATACCCACATCAAAAAAGACAAAACCCGCGACGCTCTCGCCTCGGCCATCTCCGCCCAGGGACTTGCCGAGAACGTCGAACGGTTCATGAAGTCCAAACGCATCACCGCACTCGTCAAATCCGCCGAAACCCAAGCCTTTGGCTTCCAGAAACAACAGAAGTGGCTCAAGGCCTACGCCCTCTACCGCGCCCTTGATCTCCTCTACGAGAACAAGCATCGCTACGATGACCAACTCGATCACATCAATCACCGCATCTCACTCCTCCAGATGTACACACCCAAACTTCTCTTCGAAATGTACAAGCAGGACGCCAAGGAACGCGGCGAAGACGAACCGGAACCCTGGCAGAACGACAAGGACCACTGGAAAAAACGCCTCGATGCCGTCAACATTGATCTTCTCAAGCAGTCCATTCGCCAAGGTGTCCGCGATCACGTCGAAGGCTCAACCTATGAAAAGCTTCTCACCGGGGCACTCCAATCCGTTCGCCGCGTCTTTTCCACCACCGGCCTCGAAAAAGCATTCCCCGAACTCGCGGACAAGGCCAAAGTCGCAAGCATGACCAAATTCATAGACGCCCAACTCAAGGCCATTAAGGACCGCAAGGAACAGATGGTCTTCACCGAAGTCGAACACGTCCTCGAAAGACTTCTCACGGCAAACTCCGTCACCGTCAAACTTCCCGAAGTCGCCATCATCCACGCACTCGGCAACGGCTCCATGTCCACACTCGACGACTTCTCCGCCATCATCTGGCCCCACCAGATGGACCGCTTTCGCCGCACCATCTCAGGTAAATTCTCAGGCGTCGGTATCCAGATCTCCCTCGTCAACAACCAGCTTACCGTGGTTACCCCGCTCGAAGATACCCCCGCCCACCGTGCGGGGCTCCAGCCGGGCGATCGGATCGTTTCGATTGACGGCAAGGGAACCGTCGGCATCGACCTTGAACAGGCCGTCGAACGCATCACCGGCGAAGAAGGCACTGAAGTCGAACTCGGCATCAAAGGCGCCAACACCGGAAAAACACATAAAGTCAAACTCACGCGCTCCAGTATCCGCATCGTCTCCGTCAAGGGATGGGAACGAAAAAAACAAGGTGGATGGAATTACTACATCGACCCAGCCATGAAGCTCGGCTACTTGCGTCTTACCACATTCGGCCCAAATACCGATGACGAACTTGCCGCTGCCGTGCAACAGATGAAAGAAGAAGGCGGACTCTCAGGCCTCATTGTCGACTTGCGTTTCAACCCTGGTGGGCGCCTGGACGCTGCAATTCACGTTACCAACCGATTTATCAATCAAGGCAAGATCGTTTCCACGACACAGCGCACGCTCCTCGGCCGACCTTGGGCCGTTGAAGCCACCAAACACACCACATTCGACGATTTCCCCGTAGTCGTTCTCATCAACAAAGGCTCCGCATCTGCCAGCGAGATCCTTTCCGGAGCACTCAAGGTCCACAAACGCGCACTCGTCGTCGGCGAGAATTCCTTTGGAAAAGGCAGCGTCCAGAACATCTTCCCTATCAACGACGGCGCCGCCTACCTCAAGCTCACCACCGCCTATTACAAAATCCCCGACGACTCCATCATCCACCGCAGGCCGGGCAAAAAGAAATGGGGTATCGCGCCCGATGTCCCCGTTCTCGTCACCGAGCGCCAGGTTGCTCAGGCCGTCGAGGCTCGCATGATCCTCGATATCGTGCGCGACCCTAAAAAAGGTAAGTTCGATCCCAATTCCGTCCTTAGCAAACGCAAACCTAAAAAGAACAACGATGAGGATGAACCGCGACCAAGGACCATCGTCAAATCCGCAAGCGAAATCCTCGAACGAGGACTTGACCCGCAACTTCAAACCGGCCTGCTACTCCTCAAGGCGCGACTACTCGCCACCAAGGCTCAGGGCTGAATCACACCCGGACTAGTATCCAAAGACTAAGCGCTTGACCCTCACCTTTCGGGGTAATGGAACTACCACCACCGCGGATTCTGCGTTTTTTAGACCCGCCACCCGTATCTCCGTGACACCCACAAACTTATTTTCCTTTTCAAACAGCTCCACCCTTAGATAACCGCGCATTAGCGTCTCATACGCCATCCGCTCTCTTGCCGTCTTCGCTCCTTGAATGGCCTTCTCATATGCCTCGTCACTCGCCGGAAAACGGTCACCACGCTTCAGCGTAATCTGTAAACCTCCAGCCTTCCCACCTTTCATTTTCCGCTCATCCGACACCTCCGTTATCACTTCCTCATAACCCGACAAATCAATCTTAATCTCCTTCACAGATGTCGGTGTTAATGTATTAACCACACCTGAAAACAATTCACCCAAATCCAAAAATAAGCTCGCAACTCCCACCAGCGCCAACGCCACCACCAAACCCATCAACCCTACCTTCAACTTATCCTTCATCTCAATCGGTGCGGGAGGCCCAACCGTCTTTGCGTCCACTGTTCGCGTTTCTACGCTCACACTTCCGGATGGATCCGCCAGGTACACCGCCTGCACTTCCTCGCCTTTCCGATACTCCATCGAACGCAACGTCGAGTACACACTCCCGCGCGTTTCCTCCCCGATCGCCTCCATCAACTGCTCCATCGCCTGGCGAATCACCTCGTGTGGAACCTCACCGATCTCTTCCACCGATTGTGCTTCGGTCACCGGCATAATGCTGAATGCCCCCAAGGTGTGATCCAGCGTAAAACGCAACCCGTTTGACTTGCAGAACGAAACCCACTCACCCAATCGATCCGCACCCTCCTCGTCAGCCAAGCGACCTTCTACAAGACCATCCAGTACTATCGTGCCTTCGACCTTATCGCTCATGCTTCAAAATACTTCCTTAATCCATTGATCTGCCCCGCAGCCTTCCAGTCCGTCAACTCCTCAGTCCAGACCAGCGTCTCTGTAGATATCTCTCCAAACCGGATCTTCGCAATTAATTGAGGCTCGGGAATCGGTCCCTTCGGCTCACCACTCAACTCATAATGCCATTCACGCACACTCACCGCAGGACTTGTAACAGGTGGAACGGGCGGCGGCGTGGCAGCATTTGGCGGCGGTGGAGGACTCGACGTCCCACCACTCCCGGGATTGGGATTGATACCCGCTGCAGCCGCCGCCAGGCCGTCAAGCCCCTCTTTCGCATGCCCACCCGTCTCTTGTCCCCCGTCCAGCAAATACTGCTGCGCCGTTGCTCCAGGTAACGCCGATCCTACCTGCTTTGTATCCAAGCCCATATGATCATCATGCACATCAAGCCGGGCCGTCGCATGCTGTCGAAAAGCCTCTTGCTTCATGCGTTCCTGATGCAACTGTTCACGCAAACGACGATTCTCACGCGATACATGCTGACGATGTGCCTGCTGCTCCTTCAGATTTGCAATCACCGCAACAATGATGATCCCAATAATATCAAGAAAAAAACCGCCGAAAAACCAACCGATCGTACTGCGTCCCTTGGATGACGCGATTGCCGCCGCGATCGCTCCACAGATCACTTTAAGAATGATGATGAATATAAACTGATCTTCCATTTGCTCTATTACCCTCTAACTCGCGCCGGCGACTCCGAATTCCAAAGGCCACACCCCGGCGACCCACAAAATCTCGAACCATAACAGGCTACACAGAATACAACGCAATTTCAATCACGATCCAATTATGCAAAAAATGGATCAACATGCTTGGATACAAACTCCCCGTCTTCAACTTCACCCAGCCAAGCAACATCCCCACCAGAAACAGTATGGGAAAACTGATGATCGAACCGTGAATTGCCGCAAACAACGCCGACGCCAACAGCAACGCCCTCCACGGCTTGATCGCTGTCTGCAACCAGTGCTGCACCAGACCACGAAACGCGATCTCCTCACAAATCGCCGGCGCCAGACATACCGTCACAATCAACGTCCAACGACCAATACCCGAATCCACCAACATCTCCACGATCCCCCGCCCTCCCTCTCCAGGCATCAGTCGACTCATCAACGCGTGATAACCCAAATTCACCGCCAAGGCCCCAACCAACATCAACAACCCCCAATACGCCGCCGGGTGATTAAACCCTATTCTCCTGAACTGAACCACCATGGATGGCCAGTAAATTGCCGCAAAAATACACGTGGTCACAAAAACCGCCAAATCATTCAAATACAACTGAAGATCAGGACGACTCTCTTGAAATAGCCTCCCCACAATCGCCACACCTACCAACACCGCCACATACGTCCAGAACACCGTCCACACACGCGGCGCCTTCCGCGCAATCAACTCACCCTCACCCATCGGCCGCGGCATTGACGCCGTCACTACGGTCGAGATATCCTTATAAGGCGTCCCGCAGGAGGTACAAAAATAAAACGCAGGATTCAACGTAGCCCCACAATAAGAGCACCCGGTCGCAGAAATCGTACTCCGTCTTCCAGGCCCCCGGCTCTCAATCAACCCCGAATAATCATCCACCATTGAACCGACGGGTGCACCCCCCGCCTGCGAATCAGATTCACCAGTAGACGTACTCTGCAACTCCGATGCTTCCTTCGAACCATCCGACCCGCGCGAATATTTGAATTGCCGGGATCCGTACTTATCCATACGTCCCCATCATAGCACATACTCAGCCCCCAAAACTGGGGTACATCGAATGTCTGCCCTCACACACCCATCCACCCTATAACGCTTCTTCCACGCCTCCCCAAACCCAAAAGAACCAACGCTACCGTCATAACGCCAATCACCGCAGGCTCCGGAATCACCGTCACCTCCGTCAATGTCACACCGGGCGTATCCGTCGAAAATTCAACAAATATCGTGTCAAGAAAATCAGACTCAGCGATCCAGCCCACACTCCCCACAAACACTTCCGATGTCAACCTCACCTCCACCGCAAACTCATCCAAAAATGAAAGCGTAAACAGATCATCCAGCATCAAATCCACATCCAGCTCACGTTCATGCACATCCTCATCCGGATTGATATCCATCGCCGACCAGAAAGGCGCCCACTCAGGCGATACCTCGAAACCTACCGAACCCGTCCGTTCCAATGCCGCATCCACATTCAACAACGTCTGAGACCCCAGCAAAGGTACGTGCAACACGACTTCGACACCCACACGCGCCCTAACGTTCGCCTCAATCTCACCGGCCCCACCGCCAACCCCATCTACCGACCCAGGCGCAGGCCCGGGCGGCGGGATGATCGGCGTATCATCCGTCACCAACAACAACCCCTCCCCCAACAGGGTCACATCGATTGGAACCGCTGAGCCTCCCTCCGAACTCAATTCAAATCTGCGCAAGTACGACGCTGTCGCCGTACTGTAAGATCCCTCCGAATCCGTCGGGACGCCCAATACCGGAAACACTGCTGACGTCTCCGCACCAAGCCCTCCGCCAATCGAGGCCCGCGCCAATCCCACCGTCGATGCGCCCAGGCTCGCAGCCTCTGTCGCCGCATTCACCTCATCCCCCAGACTCAAAGGCCCACGCTCCTTCAGATCATTATCAGCCACATCCTCCTCGACGCTTCGAGGCGCCACCGAATTCGCCTCCGCCCTGATCCATGGCCCCAACAGATCATCCGCCTTCGTGTCCAATCCAACCGTACCGACAATCGCAAACATGGACACCAGCCCCGCCATCCTTGCTCCGTGCATTGACATGGCTTTTTTCCTCAATTCCGCTAATCTGAGAATCCAGATTCACTAACGAACCCACATACAAAAAAACAGCGATGACAAACCAATCATCAGTCCGCGAGGATTCTCAATTGATACCGGTTCCAATTTCACCTTTTTCCGACGTACCACACGTCGCATCTCACGGCGCACTATACAGGTTTACCAAGTCCCATGCAAGGACTTTTTCAAGACAAAGGCGCATACCGTGACACAACCAGTACCTTCTTCAATTTCCTATTGATCGCCCCTTAGCTCGGATCAGGCTTTGGCGTATCCGCCGTCGACTTCGGCAACTCGGGCTTCTTGATGTACTCCATTGGCAACTCACCCGTCAGCGATTCCAGAAACGCAACGATCGACGCAACATCCTCATCACTCAACTCTTTATTCAGCTGATGCCGCGCCATCAACCGAACCGCCTCTCCCAAATCCTTCACCGACCCGTCATGAAAATAGGGGCCGGTCTTCGCTATATTCCGCAAAGATGGAACCTTGAAGAAATACTTCAATGCCGGATTCTTAGTCGGGCCGGCTTGGCCTTCATCCTTTAAGTTTGGCCACGGCTTCTGCTCGCCAAGTTTGCGAAACATCGATCCGCCCAAGTGAGGCCCAATGTGACAAGTAAAACAAGACGTCGCCATGAATGTATTCAACCCCTTCTTCTGCTCATTCGTCAACGCATTGTCATCACCGGCCAAAAACTTGTCGAACGGGCTCGGCGTCACCAACCCACGCTCAAACGCCCCAATCGCTCTCCCAATATTCTGATACGTCACCGCCTTCGTCTCACCCTCAAACGCCTTTTCAAACGCTTCCACATACTCAGGCATCGAATTGATCACCTTCAACACCGCCTCCTCACTCGGCATCGCCATTTCAATCGGATTCATGATCGGCCCCAACGCCTGCTCCTCAACATCCTTCGCTCGCCCATCCCAAAACTGCTTCACGTGACCCGCCGCATGATAAACCGTTGGTGAACTACGCCCCCCACGTTGCATTCGATGCCCAGGCGACGTCGCCAAATTATCTGTCCCCCACTTATCCAGCATATGACAACTGTTACACGAGATATCATGGTTTTTACTCAAACGCGCATCGTAATACAACATCCGACCAAGATCGATCTGCGCGTTCGTTGCCGGCTTACCTTCAATATCGATCCTCCCGGTCTCCGGCAGCTTCCCAAACACCGCCAACATCGCACGATTTACCTTTACATCACCATCCGGTGTACCACCCTTCGCCTTGGAACCATCCTTCTTCTCGTCACCCTTTTTATCCCTCCCCTTCTTCTCATCCTTCTTCGTGCCGCCCTTCTTCCCGTCATCCTTCTTTCCACAACCCGGCGCCCCAACCAAAACCACCCCCAACAAAACCACCAACATCGATCGAATCCAATTCATTTTGTTTACTCCATCTGTGCAGCCAGACAGGCATACCACGATTAACTGCTAAACACACTCTTCATATCGCTTTCAGTCGAGTCCCCGAAACATGGTCAAAGATTGTATCAGGAATGACTCGCCCTAACGAGCAAATCAGTGCCACAAAAAAACGCCCGCCGAATTGGCGAGCGCCGAAAATCATGATTTCAAACTACGGACGAGAAAATCATTCCTCGGTATACTTGTCATGTCCTTCCTTCTTGATCGTACCCAACTGTGAAATCAGCTTCACCGCGCCGTCGGCGTCTCCTTTATCCAACGCCATCGACAAATCCATCATCACCACGATCTGCTTCTTCATAATGGCCTTGTATTGAAGCAGGAACGCCGCCTTCTTCGACGCAGGCACATCCTTCGTCATCGGTGGAACCTCATGGAACGCCGCGATCGAATTCACCAGCATCGTCTTAACCAACGCCTTGCTACCTTCGCTGAACGTCTTGCGACGAGCTTCCCGACGCAACTTCTTATAACCCGAACTGATCTTCTCCATCTGCTGGATAATGGGCGGCTCTTTCTCGTCATCTTCCGCCGCAAATGCCGGCAGAATAAGTCCGGTTGCGACAATCGTTGCCATCAACCCAAATGTGAAAATTGTCCTACGATTCGACAGCTTGCCAAGTGTCATATTTGTCTCCTGAGGGCTTAAATTTCTCGTTGTTTTGACGGCAGACCAAGTCGGCCATCAATCTTGCGGGATCTTCCGGGGTCTTCTAATTTACCACAATTTGCACCCCATCTCAACAATTTATACAGGATTCATCAAGTCTTTTCTGATACGCTTACCACCCTTCTTCCGTTCACTGAAAGGACGTTTTTATGTCAGAAAACGGCGATATCATCCTTGTCACCGGCGCAACCGGTAAGGTCGGACAAGCCTTCATACAACGCGTCCTGAATGACCCCAGGTTCGATCACTTTAACATCCGCGCCCTCTGCCACAACCGCACACTCGACGAAACAGATCGCATCTCCATCGCCAAAGGTTCCGTCTCCGACCGCTCCACCGTCGAAGCCGCCATGAAAGACGTCACCCATGTTCTCCATCTAGCCACCTGCAAGGAAACGCCCAATAACGTCATGGACGTCACCGTCAAAGGGCTCTTCTGGATCCTTGAAGCCGCCCGCACCAACCCCAACTTCAAGCAATTCATCCTTCTCGGAGGCGATGCCGGAATGGGGCACTTCTTCTACCCTCACCCCATCCCCATCACAGAAGCACAACCCCACTCCGCATACCCCGGCTGCTACGCACTATCCAAAGTCCTCGAGGAAGTCATGCTCCAGCAATACCAGATTCAATACAACCTCAACGGCTGCTGCCTCATGGCCCCTTGGATCATGGAAAAAGATGACTTCAAGTACACACTCTCCTTTAACGATGACGTCTTCGGAGGACCCCGCTGGTGCGATCTGGTCTCCCTCGACAAAGCAAAGGAATACGCCGCCACCAACACCATCCCCGTCCTATGCGATTCCGACAACAACCCGATCACCCGCAACTTCGTCCACCTTGATGACCTCGTCTCTGCCATCCTCGCCGCCCTCGATCATCCCAAGGCACGCCAACAGAAATTTAACATCTGCATGGACGAACCCGTCAATTACCGAGACGTCGCCGACTACCTCGCGCAAACAAGGGGCTACCCCTCCGTAGACATCCCCACCGAATTCGTCAGCACCTGGCTCGACAATTCCAAAGCAAAATTCCTCCTCAATTGGCGCCCCCAAATCGATCTCCCCCAACTCATCGACCTTGCCTGGAACTACCAACGCCCCCCCTCTTCTCCCCGTACAATTTGGTACCCAGGATAAGGACACTACATTTACAGCACATAATCCCGTAGTCCCGCCCCCAATCGTACCTGCAGTCTATTAATGCCTCCTTTCTCCTGCTCACGTGAAAGAATCAGGCAGGATAACACGGGTCACGTCTGCACGCATAGCAAATACCGACATGAATAGTTATGGCTTTGGGTCACATAAAGTTCATAACCCATAGTGATCGAGCATTGCCGTCTGCGACCATTCCAATGAATTCCACCCATTCACACTGCTCACCAACAAAACCTGCTTCAGGTAACGACAAAGTCCATCGGACGCAAGACATTTATTGGCAAGTAAACGGAGGGACGCATACACATGCATCGTCTGTCCTTCTTCGAGTGTCGGCAGAGGTTTGGGCATAACCTCCCGGGCAAACTCAACTTGCCTCTGCTTTACCAAAATTGATTGACGAAGTCCCTCCATCATCCTGTGCATAGGTTCCCACGGGACTATCCTCTACCATTGTACGCTTAAAGGTAAATGGACCGCCTGAACAACACTCGCCGTCAGCAACCGTCAACGTCAATTCATAAGTCCAGTTAGTTCCGGACTGGACGCGTTTCAGAATAGAACCTCCAAAGGGTGGGACATTGTCAGGCTCGTATTCGTCGCCATCGGGATCCTTTCTGTCGAATACTTGGGAAGGTTGACTGGTACATGTAGCATTACTTAATTTACTAAGATAAAGCACAATCTTGTCGGGCTTGATGGGCGGAAAGGGAGACGGACTTGGGGATGTTTGTGAGGACATATCTTCACCTGATTTAGAGACCCCGGGGTTAATTGAACGTTCATTAAAAGGACACACTTGTGGAATTGGATCTTCCGAAGAATTAGGACATGACGACCTCCTCTACCGATAATTTTCGGCGCAGTTGGCATGGACGACTGTCGCGGTGAAACCCATTCCACCGGCAATCGTCAATGAGCGAAACCCGGTAGAAGGCTTCGCCGTTTTTCAATACAAATACACATGGCGCGTCTGAATCACCGGTTATTGACCAAACCCAGGAATCATCGCCTGATGCAAGACGGACTGTGCCGTCAAATGCGAATGATACTTTGATCGAAGATTCGCCCGCAACATGAAGCTCCCACTCCTGCGAACAGATGTTTGAAGCGAGCCGAAGCATCCATTCTGGCGCCTGCGTCTGATCAAAGCGTTCGGGACGTTCCGACATCCATACGCTCCGAAGTTCTTCCAGAAAGGACAGACATTGTTCTTCATGTTCAAAGTGGGGAATGACCGGGTTGGTATCATCCAGC
Source organism: Phycisphaeraceae bacterium (assembly GCA_028284925.1). Lineage (GTDB taxonomy): Bacteria > Planctomycetota > Phycisphaerae > Phycisphaerales > Zrk34 > JANQQT01. Next base: position 31,944 of record JANQQT010000102.1, read on the forward strand.
GTCCACTTGCAGAGGTTTCGGTGTTGGAATAGGCGATGGTGATTAAAGTCATGTTGACACATGACTACATATTCCAGCGGAAAGATACCGCGCGTCGGCATAGCGTAGTTCAATCCAAGCTTTCGCCATGCAAGATGAAATGTGTCCTTGTCGCCGTGAATGTGTTGGTACCAGAACTCGCTGTGACGGTTCATCCACATGGTCAACTGCAGGGCATCCCAACATCTCTCCTTGTTTACGACAATTTGTCCCGTCTCGAATTCCGGTTCAAGCGTGAAAGGTACGCCTGTCAGTCTCCAGATGGCCCTTTCAGGTCCAAGTTTGCCATAATCCGGCCAGAAGATTGCACCGTACATGTCGTATTCAGGAGTATCAAACAGAAATGTCGGATCTTTTACCGGCACGTTGTCCGCGTCTAATAACATTACTTCTTTGAATCGACTATTAATGATGGCAAACGGCTTGAGTTCCCAGCCGCCCAGAGTTTGGCCGTCAGCATTCCTGTCAACGCCAAGTGCGTCAATACACGTAACATCAAAAGGCTCAACCAACTCGCGCATCCGGTCGGTCATCTCATGGGGTCCGAGATGCCAAAGCTCGATCGGAAGATCGCAACCCACATGCCTGAGCATGCGAATGCACACCCAGGCACAGGGAAAATACTTCGTTCCACCAGCAGGAATTACGATGCCTCGATCACGATAATCACCACCATAAGAAGAAATCGACGCGGCAGCATTCTCGAGGCACTCACGCGCATTGGCTTCATTAATTTTACAGGATTGATTTTGTTTGATCGAGTTTTGCCCAACAGTCAACCCGCCTGTTGTCGGCGTACTTGACATAGGATCGATGTTTCTCCCTACAGCGCGTAAGACGTCCTGTACCGTCACACCGGTCATGCAGGCGGCGTATTCTCCAGAACTCGTTCTAGCCGAATGTCCGCACAAAGGATGGTTAGGTGATGTTAGTTTGGTCCCTAGCAACTCAACATAGGATCGCCAGCAACCGCTAATGGGACAGCAAAACTGGCGTTCCCCGGTTAGATAATCGTGGTCCGGATAGTGTTCCCAAGTCTGTGGCTCACGTTGGCCCGCTATCACCACGCAAGGCTTCTCGAGTGCCGCAGCGACATGCATTGCCGCAGTAACCGGACATATCACACCATCCGAATGGTAAATAAGTCGAATAAATTCTCGTAGTGTCGTTTGTCCTATCAGATTGGTGACACCATGTAAGCCTTGGTGACGATCACCATTGGATCCACATTGCACAAACGCGACCTTTCCCCGCATCCGATCGATGACTTCTTGATATCGTTCTGTCGGCCACCACTTCGTGGATATGTCCCATTTGCCGCCAGCCATCACGATCCAATAACGTTTCGGGACGTCATATGGTACGGATGACTTCTCGTCATCGGTCAAATGCAGATCCCCAGCCTTACTTGATACGGGGATATTTATGCCTAACCGCTGGCTCACCAGTTCGTGGATGGACTCGATATAGTGTTTCTCGTGGTGGACACAGTGGTCAAGAAGAGGAGGGTGCGAACAGTCAATAAGCGTCTCACCCTCACGAACGGGTCCATGATCCCTAACATATGGATTATTGGACCAAATATCCGGACATGACGTATCTACGCCGATTCGGAAATGACGCCCATGAGCAAATGCCAAATCCCGAACAGCGGCCGTCATCATCATAACGTCGCCTGGACTGCAATGGTTGCGCAACCGAATAACCGAGTCAGATCTTGATGAGCTGTTTCCAACGACGAGACTGTCCAAGAAATGCTTTCTCTTTTGAACTAAACGACTTTTCATCATGCCTGAACGCAGTGTCTTCCACTACCCGAAATCAAGAGACTGATGAGTGCAAACTGGTTACGCGAGCCATCGACATTCTGTGCAAAAATGAATTCAAAAAAACAAAATTTTCTTTTCTCAGGATTGCAAAATCAAAATCTGTGTCTTCTACGAAATGCCGTGCAGCAAACTCCAAACAGTATTTCTGACGCCTCTTGTACATTCTCACAAGTTGTGGCGTATTCACCTTAAGCACGAAAGGCTCTAAAAGTGTTTTGGCAAACTGAACGTATCATTCAAAATACACGCGGCCTCTCACGCAACGGGCATTCTCGCCGTGAAAGGATCGCGCAAGTCAAACTTGCGTACGCATCACTGTTAAGAAAACAACTTGATGCCAGCTATACGTTTTTGCCCTCATCCGGATCAAAAGCTGGACAAATGTGTTGGGATACGATGAGAAGTGTACTTTCTGCTGATCGGCCACCCGCAGGCCTGCTTCGCATGATCAAGGATTTTGGAAAATCTCAGGCAATGTCCGATAGAGCATACCTTCCGATTGATGTAGCGCGTGTCATCTATTTTCTCGCGATCAATGTGGCCAGAACAAAAATCAGATGCCGAATCTCGTCTCTGTGCAAAGACGAAATTGAAGAAGGATTAGCTTGGTCCAGGGCGCAATCTTGGGTGCCAAAAGAGATTAAAATGATGCTCAAGGATGACCTTAATACGTGTCAAGTACCAGCCTACTCCGACCATGAGTCATGTGAAGGACCATAAGAGAAACTGATTTGCAGTAGTACCGGCATAATGCGAAAAACTGAACCTTGCATAGACGATGCTGAGGTGCAGACGGAAGAACCCAAAACATTCGATTCGCAATCGCAATGTAGATCGGCAATGGTACTCTGGGAAACGACCCTCGAATTACATCTCCTTAGACCGGCGGCCGGAAAGTCGCCTAATGCGCAATGCTCGAACCATATCGCTTCCACAGGAACAAATGCCCCTCGTTCGCGCACGCGATCCCCCGTTTCTGAGGTATGAAACGGACAACATCGATCATGTCGTCTCCTGTCGGCGATTCGAGTGTTAGCAGTTTCTTCTCGGTAACCACATCCCAAACGTCAAGCTGGGTAAATCCCGTCAAGATGCGTGATCCACTTTCGTTAACATCAAACTTTACCCGCCTATCCTTCTCCCAAATTCTGAAAGATTTATACGGCTCGGTGTCGTCTGGTTTCCAGACAAAAATCTTACCGCTCGTCCCATTCGCGAACAACAATTTCCCACGTCGACTAAACTTCATATCGAGTAAATAACCTCCCCCTTTCGCCAGCAACTTGCGACTTTCGCCTGTATCACAATCAAATCGAATCAATTCCATCGCTGCATCCGATTTCCTGCCCGGCACCGGCTTCGGACCACGAACGATCACATTGGAATCGGGTTGCCAGCACATAGCCCCAAACCCGGGAAAACTCCAAAGTTTTTTCTTGATATTGACATCCCATATGTGAATCATTTTCGTCACATCCTCAATTGCGATGCGACTTGCATCATGATTCAACACAATTCTTGGGAAGCCTCCCTGTGGACGATTCGGCAGCTTAATGGACTTGCCCGTACTACGACCATCCTCGGCATGATGCAGCTTGACAACGTCTTTGGATACATACGCCAAGTACTTTCCGTCTCCCGAAACACTAAACGGGATATGCCACCTCTTCTCGTCGAACAGTTTAGACTTACCGGTGGCCATGTCGAAGGACCACACTTTTCTCAAACCACGAATCCACGCCGTCCCCAAACCGGTTGGAAAATACAACTGTGACATTATCCCAGAATCCGTCAAAGTATTAAAAAATCGGATGCGTTCTGGTACGGTCGTTCCTTTGTCTGTATGCCACACCCGCAGCGAATTGCTACCCACACTTACCACCCGCCGATTGTCCGGCGACAAAGCCACTTGACGAATGTTACTTCCGTGCCCAAGCATGCTGCGGAGCTTCCTTCCGCTCGATGCATCAAACACATGAATTCGATTGCTTTGGTCACCCAGAACCAATCGATCTCCGCCAAAACCCAGCGATGCAGTTTGAAAACGAGAGCCCAAATTCCCGATAGTCGCAATAGGGACAATCTCGCCCCTTGAACTCCAACCGTAAACGCGAGCCCCCGCCTCCGAGGACAAAACAAAACGCTTACCATCCGCGCTCACGGCAACATCTTGTCGTCTCATATCAACGTCAGAAATCGTCCCAAGTTCCACCCACGATCCCGATTTGTCTGCCAGCGCTACTCCACCATTCACCATAAATACCATGAAACCCCGCTCCGTCGCCTTGACGGTTAGGATTGGAACTCTAGGCGACGAACGATTCTCCGATCCGGATTCCAAATCCAGAAAAACGGCCCCACTCTTCATGACGACAAACGCCGCTCTTCCATTGTGCGCCATAGCCAATTGACTTATGGATTGAACTTCGTCATCGGCATACTCCTTCAACACGCCTTTTTGCGACCTTTCGGCTAGATCTATCACAAGACATTGCCAAATATCTTCCTCACCAACTTTTGCCTTGACAATCGCGTGTCGCATATTCGCAGAAATCGCCGCCGCAGGCGTCATACCCTTGATTGCCATCCACTGGCTTTCTACCCCTTCACCAGTCAGCGAATACCATAGAACCTTCCCCATCGGAGTAATCCCAATCGCTTCATCCGCACCCTGAATCACACTTGATGCGATAAGCCGGTTGTCACTAAGATCGTATGATCGAATACTGACATCCGTCTTGGCCATGAGGTAGTCCCATTCAATATCCCGCAGCCGCTCATCGCATTCATTAAGCAGTCTTACCGCCTCAGCAACATCCCCCCTATCAAGCACAGCTTGCACCTGTACGATTTTCGCAGCGTACAATTCGGGATCAGGCTTATTCAAATCTCTAGACGATGTAATCATCTGGACAGCCAAAATCACACCAACTACAGTCGCCACAACAAGCGCCTGCCACTTGTATCGCACAGCGTACTTGCTTGCGACATAAACAGGTGTCCTTCGTCGGGCCCGAACCAATCGACCATTCAAAAAATTCCGTATGTCGCCTGCGAACTCCGCAACTGATAAGTAACGCCTCTTGGGATCCTTGGCCAATGCCCTTAACAGAATCGCTGCAAGCTCAACTCCAATCGAACTCTTAAGTGCTCGCAAATCTCGCCTGGCCCATTCAGAAGCATCTTTAACATGAGGGTTGTTCGTATTGGTATCTTCATGGCGAACCGTATGCCTTCCCGTCAAAGCCTCATAAAGAATGACACCCAAACTAAAAACATCCGATCGCACATCAAGTGATTCCAGAGTGCCCGATGCCTGTTCCGGCGCCATATACTCCACCGTTCCAGCCCGAAGACTTCTCGTGAAGTCATCCGCATACTCATCCTCGGGTTCTATCGACACGGCAAGGCCAAAGTCCACCAGGTAAGGCTCGCCTGCCTCATTAATCATGATATTGCCGGGCTTCAGATCGCGATGAATAACCTTTTGATCATGAACAAATTGAACGACATCACAAATTTTGGCAAACAGCAGTAACGTGTCGGCACGACTCTTCGAATGAAGTTCCAAATACTCATGCAATGGGACGCCGCGGATGTACTCCATCGCATAATAGTCCAGACCTTTAGGTAGGCCGCTGTCGTAGACACGCGCAATGTTCCCGTGCTCAAGACGGCTCGCAATCTTGACTTCAAACTCAAAGCGCTTTCGCGCAAGATCCCTGTTCTTGACATTCGTTCGCATCACCTTCAGAGCAACCGGACGCCCCGTGGACACCTGAAGAGCTTTGTACACGACCCCCATCCCCCCTTCGCCAATGGCTTTATCATCAATAAAAACGAAATCCTCTACAAGGATCTGATTGCCCTCCTCATCGAGAACATCGACACTCTGAGCAAAACCTTCCTCTCCAAAAGAACTGAAGTCCGGTATTGAAACCGCGACCGGCGACTCAGGAGCAGGCATGACTGGTTTGTCATTATCGTTCATCGGAGCCGCCTTTCAAACTTCTGAGAATTTCAATGCCATCGTTAAACAACCGGATCAAATCCGAGTGCATCCAATCTTGTGAACTCAACCATTCCATACTCGCCAACAGCTTTCCATCCTGAAGGCTGGAAAAATTCTGAGCATGATGAATTCGCGCCAAAATGATCGTCGAATGATAGATCGTCTGGGAAATCTGGCGGGGAATGCTCGGCGGCTCTTCGTGATACCTCTCTTTGGCATATGCCTTGACTGCCCCCAACAGATCAATCGGCGGATTTGCCGAAAAGAGTAACTCACCGAGTGTCTTGATGCCCTGAACAGCCGAATTCATGTTATGAGCCACCGAAAATTGACGCTTTTGCGAAACAGGAATACATGTGGCAATGGGACTGCGAAGTTGGTGCTCCAGAATGTCACCATAATCTTCGGGACTCCAGTATGGCTCGGATTCCAAATGCTCACTCGCCAGAGCCGATAGGCCCTTTGTGTCCAATGGCACTCTAAAATCGTTCAATTTGGCACTCCCTGATTCTTAAGACGGCAATCGTTTATGAAAGTCTTCCGACATTCGCCAGACTCTTGAAAAGATGAGATATTTCATCTTCAATCGTCTCTTCGGGACCAATATATTCAGCTACCGTTTCACGAAAAAGCTGCTTGAATATCCGTATTGATGTGATCCTATGCGTATTCACTACCTCCGGCGAAGGAAGGTGATACTGCTCCGCAAGAGATTTATAACTACTTACAACCCGTCCCTTGAAGACCTTTTCCAGCACAAGCTGTTCAAATATGGCCCACCTGATATTATTACCTTCCTGTCTGCACTTTTCCTGCATCTTGTCAATGACACGTTGGATAAGCTCGCGCGCCCACATCGCGTCAAAAATATGCTCCGGTGTCCCTACCGAAGGATCCAATAGCGTATCATTCATGTTGTCCAGGGAGTAATTCCCCACACTTGCATCACGCCTTTCTTTGGTGCGTAATTCACTTACCCAATAGAAATACAGAGAAGTGCAAAGATAACTTCGAAATCGACCACGGGCGGGATCAGCCCGCTCAACGAGCGGACTCTGGTAAATTCGGTCGACAAGAAAATCATTGACAACATTGGCCGCCTCGTCAACATGGATTCGGGCTTTCTTGGCAAGGTATCTTTCCAAGGGAACGCGATACACACTCATCAATAGCACAGCGGTTTTCTCCTTATCCGGTGAGCCTGAATTGCCCGCTGCGCGAACCTGAGACCACCGGGTTGTTGGAAAGACGTTGCGCGATGGGAATTGCTTACTCATTTGACACCTGCCGAACTTGCCCTTTCGCGGCATTATCTCACATACTTTAAACTTTTTCAAATGTTTTCCACGACCATTGCACAATTTCAAATCTCAGTGCGTATCCCTTAGAGAGAACCCAATGATCCGTGAGTCTGTTTGCGTTATTTGCCACCCCTCCAGTGGCCAAAGGGGAGACGTACGGACTATTCGGCGTCTCTAGTTTGGCATCATCGTCGTCGTACTTCAAGGTGCGACGATGGTGCCACCGGGGTACGAATCAAGTCACAACAAAAAACTCACGTTATCCCGCTTGTTCTACCTGGCCCAAAATCTCCGCCATATCCGATTGCCTGAATCTCACAAGACTTCCCAAAATCGATAAATCCCACACACTTGCCTTGTTTTGCGACTTGTATTCTATAAATCCATACGTAATCGAAGTTACTTAGAACGATGTCTCAACATCACACAGGGGGCAATTAACTACGCGTATCACGGTTCAATTAAGCCCTTCTGGCTGCTATGATTCCAGCCGAGAACTGGAGATCGCCAGATGGCTGCGGACACCCAACAATTACCCAAACAGACGGTTGAGATATTCACCGACGGCGCGTGCCTGGGCAACCCCGGCCCGGGCGGCTGGGCATGCATTCTGCGCAATCCGCAGAACGGAGCGGAAATTGAATACAGTGGCGGTGAAGACCATACGACCAATAATCGCATGGAACTCATGGCCGTTATTGAGGCGCTCCAAAAGCTCAAAGATCCCATGCTTGTCAAACTATGCGGTGACAGCAAGTACGTCCTCAAGGGCATGACCGAATGGATGCCGGGTTGGAAAAAACGAGGCTGGAGAAAGTCGGACAAAAAGCCTGTCCTGAACGCGGACCTCTGGAAAAAGCTCGATGAACTCATGAACATGCATGACATCAATGTTCAATGGACGAAAGGCCACGCAGGTCACTACGAAAATGAAAGATGCGATGAACTGGCATCTGCAGAAGCACTATTAAGAAACGGGGGCTGACCATCCAAGGCCTGCCCCCGTCGTCCGGGGTAGCGTGCAAATATCAGATCTTATTCAAGACAAGCAAACGTAAACGCAATCACGTGTTACTTCCAATTCTCTCAGGGTCAAATCACTCTTCATGCCATCCCAAAATCTTAACACCCGCAGAGCCGCTACCCGAAAAAGCGACGCCGGATCGGTCAAGCACAACAACGATACGCTTTTCTTCCGTGGGCTGAGGAGGGTCTCCGCTATCCGCGGAATCCGCCCCATACCCGCGCAAAAGAATATGGACGGTAAAGATATCTGACCGGACGGCACACGTTCCGTACAACCAACGAACGATCGCGGTAAGTTCTTCCGCATCATCCTTCACGCCATCAGGCGCAGTCTCCGTCTTGGGGTTGCCAAGAAAATCGATCGGCACCTGACTTCCACTGAGTTTGCTGCTGTCCTGTCTATCCGTCGGAAACAACCCATCTTCGAACATGGGATCGGCCAACAGCTCACCAATACTGGCGATCCCATAGTTGTTGTTTCCAGTGCGTACCTTCTTACTAGGGCCGTCGCGCTTATCAGGTTGGTCACGAAATTCGATAATGGCCTTCGCGATCTTGTGCCGAGTATTCAGGTCATCGATCGGAAGAGCCGCCATCAAAATTCCATACGGCGCGGTATTTAGATTGATGGTACCGGGGATAAGAAATTCCCCATCCGTGTCCCCGAGGTCAATCTTGCCGTCACCATCATTATCCTTTTGGTCATCATGAGGCGCATGGGTGGTAAAGACGTCCATCAACGCCGCCATCGGCGGTACGCGATACGCTTCATTCTCCTCGCTTTGGAAAAACCCACTCCCATCCTGCTCAAGACCGGGGTAAAATTTCATCAAAGTGTCTTCGCCATCTAGTATTTCCGCAACGGTCTCATCATCGCCAACCTTAAATCCAAACACTGCGATGTGAGCCAATTCTGCCACATACTGAAATTCCTCATCCTCGTCCGTCGGGGATTGTCTCCCATTCCCGTTAGCGAAGACGAACTGTGGATCAATATTCTCGCTCTTAAGTTTGTCTGCAACACCATCCGTTCCCTTGTTGGCAACGCCAAGCAAATCAGTTCCCGCATCATAATTCGCGGAATCACCCCACTTCTTATGCTCGACTTTCACTTCATCCTCTTTCACAGTCATGGCGTTGTAACCATTCCCATTGCCATAGCAGAACGATTGCGCAAACCAAATCTGGTCCTTGGGATCCCCATCGTTCGTCACGGTATGCTTTTCTATTTTCTCACGCTGCTTTACGCCCTTAAATTTCTGGTATGCGGATGTCATCACGGACCCATCGCTTAGCGAGGCACGCAGCTCGATGGTCACCTCTTCATCACTATCCCCGGAACCTTGTGGCCAGGGAGTACTTCCCGCCCCGGACCCGGTGGTAACAGTCCCGGAAGATGTCCATCGTTTGGTCACATCATCCTCGGCAGCCGAGCCTGAACCGGAATTTCGAAAAAGAACGACGGCCGACTTTGCTTCCAGGAAGTCCTTGCCCGCCAATCCACTCAATACGCCCAAGCGGGTTCCCTCCACATAGACCTCAATGCCTTCAAGTGAAATGCGTCGATTGTAAGGGTTGCGAATTTCAATCGCCCAACCGGTCTCTCCCTCTCGCTCAAAAGTGCATTCCCATTCCATCGGATCGGTCGTACTCTGTTTCGCGGCCGTAATTTTCAATCCTGTCTGAACATAGACTTCTGAAATGAATGGAAGCGGCTCCCAACCAATACGATTATTGTGCTTGGTCAATTTGTTGTCCGCGTCGATGTAATCCACAATATTCGCCGCAAACTGTTCCGCAAATTCTTCGGAAGAACTCAACCCGGCGAGATTATCATCACCGGACACCTCTCTATACACTTCCTTGATGACCTTGGCCCATTGTTCGGGCTTTCGCATATTTCCAGCACGGTCGTTGATGTTCACCTTCAAAACATCATTCTTACCATCCCCATCCACATCCAGTTTGGGCAGCGGCGAGAACGGGACGTGACCACTGGCAGCAGTCAGCCAGAGACGAGCGTTGCGCATGGTTCTTTGGGCGTTGGGATTCTGGAAATCAAAAATCTGATAGTAGAGTTCGATGTTCTTCGTATCCTGTGCCTGGTTATTGGAAAGACGAGCGTTTGCTCCCTCCAGAACTTGCTGAAACAGCAACTCCTGTCTCGCTTCATCACCGGAGAAACTCTTTTCATCCGAACGAAGCAGCTTGGCCAATCCATAAACCTTGTCCGATCCCGAACCGGAATCCTCGCCGCTTACCTCAATCTTCGACTTGCGGGCGCCACGCGTCGACAAACCACCCCGACGCGAAAGCATCAGGTCCGTATCCACGCCAAACCGCGGCAATCCCGACCCGCCGGTGCCGCCAGAACTGCCATCGGTTTGCGTTCCGCCATAAACCGCGGCAATCCGCGCCCAATATCCCAGCCGAGTTGAGGTGGCACTCTCAATCGATTGACCATATTGAGCAACACCGTTTCCGCCACCCATTCGATACTTGATGAATTCTTGCATTTCCTGTGTGTAGTTGTCGCTACCAAATGCCTGGAGTGCAAGATCCGCCAGATTAAGCTCGGACGGGTTGGTCATTCTGGGGGCCAATTCAGGACTGGCATTGAAATTGCCATCGCCGTCGGAAAGCATCAACGCAGTATTGACATTCAGCTTGGCACTATTATCTACGACATGGACCGCCATAAAAAATTCGACACCGCGATAATTCTTGATCGGAGCAACCTCAAATTTTGAATCGACGATCTGGTTGCCGTCAGCATCCGCATATACACCACTATCGGTAGGCAATTCATACTCGATATCCTCCCCCATCTGATATCCATACAAGGTGATGACAGATCGGGCTTCGATCTCCTCGTTTTCAGTATCACCGTTTGCAAATTGCTCCGAAATACGCGAAATCCGCGCATACTCCAACTTCCCGGAGGGATTAAGGTCGCGGCGTGCCGGAGCGGTGGACGCGAGCCATCTCTGGTTGTCACTCGGGTAATCAAAGGGGCGTGAGTTTTCAGTCTGAAATGGTGCGGCGCCGCCTGCTCCGCCGGAGCCTGATATGCCCATCGACTCGACAAGCTTATTTCTTACATTGTCTACGATAATACGTGCCACCGCATCACGCGAGCGAACCCCGGACATCTCCGTCGCACCAACACGATCCTGGCGTACAACCTGAATCAGTGTCAATCCCAAAACCATTGTCAGCAACAACGATGCGATAACAAGCAACAAGGTTGATCCACGTTGTCTCGATTGGTAGCTCACCATGCTTCGGTCTCCTAATTCAATGCTCTTCTGCCACATCATGTTCATTCACCTCCATCTTCCTTCTGAAACACATTAAATTAAACTATTACTCAGGCAGATTGATGACCTGCTCAAAGTACCGTCCGAGGATAGATTCCGTTCCATCGCCCGTCACGCTGACCATCGAACCCGAACCATCGTGCAATCGATAACGCAGACGCAACATTCGCGGCCAAATCGTATTGGTCTTACTTCCCCAATAAATGTGTTGACCCTGCGTACTCTTGGATCGCCATCGAATTCTTCCATCCCCCTCCAATTGCAGGTTTCCGCCTGCATCCACTTCTGTCCATTCCACTTCAAAGTCACTTACATGACCTGAAATCTGACTGGATTGAAGAGCGATTTCCCAAGGTTCAAAGCCTTCCGAAGCTACCCACAAGCGTTTCTGGCCGAAAAACGTGTATTCCACCGCCTTCGATGTTGAATCCATGTCATCAGCGATCTCATCGAGCGTTTGACTCGCAATCGACACCAATCCTGAATGCATCTTTTTCGGAACGCCTTCAAAATTACCCAATCGCGTTTCCCCCTTCAGCGAGCTATCCGCCTCCGCCGTATCAGAGTGCGCCGGCAAGCCTCCTTGAATCTCTTCCACCTCCAAAAAAGTCATATGGCGACAAAGCGTCCAATTAATGGCATACCGGTTCGTGCCTCCACTCTGTCCCAGAGGATGAGCCTTAACAGGATCACCCTCATTGACTCGCGGATTAATCCTCAATCCGTGCCCGTAATAAACACGTACAAACGGCGCCGTGGACGTTGAACCATACGAGTTGGCTCCCCCTGGTGTAAGCGGGTTCAGATTCCCTCTAAAACGGACAAACGCAAGAGTGTCCGTATGGAAGGACTCGGGGTCACCCGTATCCTCTGCGTGATACCGCACATTCGATACCATTTCCTTAGTAACAATCACAAACCCACCTTGAGAAGGCCCTACCATTGATTGTACATCTTCCGCAATCTGACCTGAAAGCACACGGTTCTCACGCAGAATATTCGACGAAGCAATTCCCTGGCTGACCACCTGGGATACCGTTCCGAATATCTGAGACAGGAACCCGACAATCAAAATTGTCACCGTCACGGCAATGAGCATTTCGAGCATGGTAAAACCAGCCGATTGTCGTGATGGGACATCTGATCCCAAACTTGAATCATATTGACATCTAACGTATCTCATTTTCGGAACACTCCGCTTCCAAACGGAATAATGCGCACACTTGTGACTTGACTGTCAATCGGCACACTTCGAACCCAACCAGTCAATCCCGACTGTCCATCAACTCCGACCCGGATAATATCCGAATTATCCTGATCATCGTCATCTCCACCGACACCTCCGCTTCCGGCCTGTTGATCACGAAGCCCCGCCTTATTGTTTAACATCCATTCACCACCAATAGGTAAGTTCGTGCGGCCACTGGCAACCGTGCCGATTGTAGGACGCTTTCCGGAAACCTGCTTGGTGATAAACACATAAAGATTTCGCTCTGCAACGTCACCGGTCTCGCGACTCCTCCGGATTGATACCACGGGCTCCCAGAAATAACGCCGATTAAACTCCGTCGTGCTATTGCCTTTATAAAGCGATCTGTGACTGGGGAAGCTCATATCCTGTACCGACCACTTTATTCGTGTTCCAACCGTCTGGCTGTTGCCACTCCGCATGGGAAAGGGAAATCGACTGGCAATACGAATGGCATCGGCATCATCGACATGAAAGCCCCGCGCAAAAACCAGCGCTTTAACATTTTCCTCAACCTGCGCGACTTCCATTTCCTCAAACGTGTCCTTTTGAATCTTCCCGGCAAAAGGGAAAAGGCTTGCCACGGCAATTAATCCGACACCAAGAATCATGATTGCAAACATGACCTCCAACATCGTAAAACCGCGTTTTTCCGCACTGGTGACACGACAACAATGCAACGTGCCCAACGGCTCATACGCAACGTAATCCTGATTCATCGGAGTAACCCTCCTGAATACCTGTTGAGGGACATCTTTTCGCCGTTCTCTGCGATCCACTGCCCCTCTCTGCTTTCCTTATCGATTTCATACTTGAGCGAATCGAAGCCATGCTTTCGGTAATCTTCCAGCTTGATCACAATTACGCCAATGCATGCCTCAAGTTGCTCAAATTCAAACTTGATCTTGTCAACATGTTCCGTCGCGCCTTCAGAACTTCTGGCCCCGTATCGGTTCTTCTCATCAAACTCAGGCGCAAACTCGATATACTTCAATACGTCATAAGACGTCGATCGCTTGCTGGGAACACCAAACTTCTCATCATAGTTTCCATCATAATGAACGTACCCAACCTCTTCTTGAACACGACCACCACCACTCCCCACAGATTCCGTCTTCCGGGAAACCAGATTACCCGTCCGGTCAAACTTAAGTGCGAACGGCGGTGGCAAGTACACGGTCTTGCCGCTTCCAGAACCCAGTCGCATAACACCCATCGGAATTAACCCTTTCGGAAGGTAGGTCAATTCCTGATTCGGGTCATCCCTGTAAAACTGGCGACGACGATGTTCCGGACGGAGAAAAGCCGGTAAGCGTCCCGCCTTTACTTCAAACGGATCTACATTCCATGCTTTTCGAATACTACCACTGGGGCCAAATACCAGAGCAGAACCTTCGTAGTTGCTCACCAACATAGGCGGCCGTCGCATTGACATTGCCCTTGTCGAGGATTGCGACGAGGAAACAACTTCTACTGCCGAACTCGCCTCGTTTGAGTCGAGCAAACTGGTGATATTCGGCGTCACCACGCCAAGCAGCAACACGATCGCTCCAATCACCACCAGCAATTCCGTTAAGGTAAATCCCTTTGATCCACGCATGAAACGACTCCTCCGTTGTCTGTTGTCGACAGACATGGTTAGCTCCGACCGGCCTCAAATGAATATTGGTTATCCTGCGATGCACGCCGATTGGAATCGTCCGCGGACGATTTGAAACTTCCAAATCTTCGATCCGCACCCGCAGACACGAAAAAAGCCTGGTGCTGAGACATTCTTGGAAATCGAGAGCCCCACTGGCTCATTGCACCTTCCGCAACAGAAGGATCAACATACAACATGGAACGTCCGAAACCATCTCGAACAGTCAGATACCCATCCGCTTCATCCCATCCGTCAATCCGATCCAAAATCCTGCGACTCCGTGGGGTGAAACGAAGTTGATAAAGACACTGCGACGTGGCTCGAAAATGCCCAAAGCCATCGTGTTCGCTGCTCACTGTCGATTCATCCACAATCGGCCAGACCCCGCGATCCTGATGGAACTGCTCCAGCGCCTCATGCAAATGGGCCAAGACGTCTCGTGTCTCACGCGTCGCGACGCCATCAACCAGAGACTCACTCAACCCGACCACACCCCATAAAGAACCCGATACTCCGAGCAGGCCGACCAACAGACCGGGCAAGGTCGTCCCCCGCCGGCGTGTCGATTCTGCCTGTTCGATCCTAGTCTTCATGCTCTCAATCTCGTACTGGGTATCCAAAACGCTGCCAACGACTGATCCATACGAAACGTATGTCAATTTACTGTGCATAGCCCGTTTTCAAAAAGTCGTCCTTCGTGCCAAACGTGTCATCAGTCGCGGCACACACAAGAAGCCAAGGCGCGGCCCGCATCTCACGCGCCATGGCATCCGAACGTTCCCTGCTGGGACCACCGTCTTTCTTATCCTTCGTCCAATATGCGACAGGATCGTCATTGCGTGCCAACTTGCGATTATCATCGGTGTCAAACCACCCGGATTGGCTCCACACAGAACTTCCTCCTCGCGTAAAGTTCTTCTGACTTTGATTGGCTTTTCGCCGGTAATACAAAATAGGCCGATTCCGAGTACTAAACGGAACGGTCAATACAAAGCGTCCCTTGCCTGCGCTGGATACCGCCTTCGTGCGCACAAGAGAATCGGAATTTCCTACATCAAGATAAGGACCATACCTGCGATCTCCCTTGCGCTTAAGGCCTAACCCCTGCACGCCGTCAATCTCTTCTGGCTCCGCCCCCATCATCGCCTGAGCCAAAATTTCACCACCTTCCATACTCCCGTCAAAAATAAGCGGACCACGTGTGGCAAAAAGTGGCTTGTCAACCATCTCATTTCCAACCTGAGGATCACTAGGGGGAAAATCACCAGCTTCACTTCTAAACCGACTTAAACCTTTATCGACCGAGTCAAACAACGCTGAAACCACAGCCTGATGAGACTTCCCTCTAAAAAGGTCCATCCCGCCAATCACGAGTCCGATCAACAACGCTATGATGACCACCACCACGAGCACTTCCATCAGCGTAAAGCCACGTCCGTTACGACCATATTCACTTGTAATACGTAATTCCGACATCATCGCTCCTAATGAAAGCTCTGGCTTATTGGGACACGTTCTGAAGCAGTGACACAAGAGGCATAAACAGGGCGATCACAATAAAACCAACCGTGACACCAAGCCCCACCACCATCAACGGCTCGAGCAAACTCACCAAAGCCCCGACAGCCGTGTCAACTTCGTCGTCATAGTTGTCCGCAATCTTCATCAACATCTTGTCCAGTTCACCCGTCTCTTCACCGACGTCAATCATGTTCACCACCAGCGAGTCACACACTTTCGACTCTCGCAACGGAGCCGCAAACGACTCGCCTTCGCGAATCGAATCGTGAACCTTCTGCAATGCCGTCTCAAATACCGCATTACCCACCGTGTCACGCGTAATCAAAATACCTTCAAGAATCGGAACGCCCGCACTGATCAGCGTCCCCAATGTTCGGGTAAACCGCGCCACAGATGTCTTGCGAATCAGGTTCCCCACCACCGGAATACGGGTCATGACATGATCCGCCGCCACCCGGCCCTGCTTCGATTGATTGACCAACTTCTTCAATACAATAATCAATACGGGCAAACCAAATATCAAAACCCAACCTGGAATCATCATCGCCGTCCCATCAGGCTTCACACCCTTGATGAAATTCGACGTGGCAATTAGGAAACGTGTCGGCGCCGGCAAAGCCGTATCAAAATCCTTGAAAATCTCCACAAACTTCGGCACCACCACCACCATAATGCCCACCACAATCGCTACCGCCACCGTCACAACCACCGCGGGATAAATCATCGCACCGATAATCTTCCGCTTCAGCTTCTCAGCCTTCTCCATAAAGTCTGCCAGACGCTGTAGAATCACGTCCAACACACCACCGACCTCACCGGCCGCGATCATCTTCGTATAAAGACGATCAAATACCTTCGGATGCTTCGCCATCGCATCCGACAACGACGCACCGCCAGAAACCTCATCCTGAATATCCGCCAGTGTGTTGTACATCAACCCGGGCTTCTGCTGATCCGTCAAAAT
The DNA here is from genome assembly GCA_028284925.1 of Phycisphaeraceae bacterium. Lineage (GTDB taxonomy): Bacteria > Planctomycetota > Phycisphaerae > Phycisphaerales > Zrk34 > JANQQT01. The sequence goes on from JANQQT010000102.1 coordinate 48,847, forward strand.
CTGAAGCGATCGCAGGATCGGAAGTCCCGCATCCTGCAGTGTCGACAACTGGCGCGTGAACTGGGTAATAATCTTCTTGCTCACGCCACCCAGCGTAATCGTCATTGCTGCCTTCTTCTTGTCACCCTTGGCTGCCGCCGCCTTCTTCGGAGCTTTCTTCTCCTTCTTCGCGGCCTTCGCATCCCTTGCCGAAGCCGCAGCGCCCGATTTGGATTTCACCTTGCGCTCACGAACGCTCGTGGGAAAATACCCTTGCTTCTTAATACGTGCGATCGCATCATCGCCATCATTCGCATCAATCGTACCTTTGCGAGGCTTACCTGATTGGTCCAGTGCTTCAAATTGAAAGGTCGGCATAACTCGTTGCTCCGTGCCCAACGCTATGGATTACGCGATACGGGCGCCATTCTCTACTTCCAAATTTCGTTCTTACATCCATTCGTTCGCCGCATCCACGACCAACGGCATTGTTTACTCGTCTTCCGTAATCGTTTCCCGAACGACTTCCTCAATGGTCGTCAATCCGTCATAAATCCCCAAAAGCCCCACCTGACGCAGCGTGCGCATACCGCGCTTACGCGCTTCATTTCGCAAAACATTGGTCGAGGCATGCTGCATGACCAACTCCTTAAGTTCGTCATCCATCACCATGATCTCAAACAAGGCCATACGCCCCTTATACCCTGTCTGATTACATGACTCACAACCACGCCCGCGGCTGAATTCGCGCCCTTCCACATCCTCCGGCGTCAGACTCAACTCCATCAACTGCTCTTCAGTCGGCACGTAATTCTCACGACACTTCGTGCAAATCCGACGCACCAGTCGTTGCGCAACAATCGCCTCAAGCGTCGCCGTAACCAAAAACGGCTCCAGCCCAAGATCCAACAAGCGAGCAATCGAAGACGGGGCATCATTCGTATGCAGCGTGGAGAACACCAGGTGCCCCGTCAACGATGCCTGCACCGCAATCTGCGCCGTCTCAATATCTCGAATCTCACCGACCAGAATCACATCCGGATCCTGACGCAGGAAGCTGCGCAACGCACGCGCAAACGTCAGACCAACATCCGAATTAATCTGGATCTGCACCAACCCATCAATGTCATACTCAACCGGATCCTCCGCCGTCAGCAATTTGACATCCGGCCGATTCAATTCATTCAACGCCGAATAAAGCGTCGTCGTCTTACCCGAACCGGTCGGCCCCGTAACAATCACAATCCCGTTCGGCTTCTGAGTCAACTGCCGAAAACTTACCAAATCATCATCACGCATCCCGATCTTGTCCAGATCAAGACTTACGTTTGATCGATCCAACACACGCATAACCACCGACTCACCGAAAATCGTCGGAAGAACCGAAACACGAAGGTCCACCGGCGATCCCTGAACCATCAATTCAATACGACCGTCCTGAGGCAAACGACGCTCAGCAATATCCAGATTAGACATAACCTTAATACGGGAGGAAATCGCCATCGCCAACTGACGAGGAGGAGGAATCATCTCGTACAAAACACCATCCACCCGGTATCGCATCTTGTACTCTTCTTCAAAAGGCTCGAAGTGAATATCCGATGCCTGGTCACGAATCGCCTGCAAAATAACCAAGTTCAACAGACGCTTGACCTTGTTGTCCTCCGCCATCTCGATCAGTTGATCAAGATCGACCGCGTCATCCTGATCCCCACCCGTCTCCCACATGTCGTCCGTAACGGACAAGTCATCGATCAAGGCCGCAATCGACTCCTGATCCTGGCCATAATGGCGATTGATGTACTCATCAACTTGGTTCGGATCGGCAACGATCGTCTTGACATTGAAACCCATCAACAACTGAAGGTCATCCACCGCCCGAAAATTATCTGCGCTCTTCAACGCAATTGTCAGTGTATTCGTCCCGTCGTCATAGGAAATCGGTAAGACACGATACGCCTGCGCGGTCTCACCGGGTAGAAGCTCGATCGCCTCCTTGCTGATTTCAATTCGATCCAGGTCCAGCGATTGCATCCCCGACTGAGCCGCCAACGCAGAATTCACATCCGATTCCTCGACGTAACCCAACTCCACCAACAACTGCCCAATAGGCAGACGCTGCTGCTCCTGAAGATCCAGCGCCTCCTGAACCTGCTCACGTGTAACCTTCCCCATCTTGATGAGAATACGTCCGAGCTTGCGCCCTTTCAGTTCCTCAATACCTGGACTTAGCGTTTCCGCCATGCCACATCACTCCTGTCAGCGCCTTCTCATATCAGGCGGGAATTGTCTCGAAACAGAACGGAACCTCCGTTCAATCACCAGCCATTCTACGCAAATAGCACAATATTCTCATGCTTTCCGCGGCCGGTCCCGCCTTCGCGCTCGTCCATTCTCTTTTCAATGCAAATCCGCCATGCTCTGCCAGGCCTGACGGTCGGTGATGAGGCAGGGGCCTCATCACCGACAAACGCCAGACACTGATTAACGCCGATCCAAAATATCATTGCAACATTCCAAATCGACGAGACTCATTCGCCTCCTCCGTATGAGGCGAACACCCGCCCATCGATTGGACACCCTGCCATACAGGGAACAGTGTTTCCCTCCACAGTCCCTGAACATTCCTCCGACGAATGCAGCACCGCTTATCCAAACCGGCAAGCACTCGCTCGCCGCCCAGGCCGCTCGGTCGACCGTGGCGACTACCATTCAATCTCACACCTCCTGTTTCACCTTCAACCCGCTTTCCCATCCTCCGCGCCGTTGTCCAAGCCAACTCGTCGCTGACCCGCAAACCGCTCAATCGGCATTCCGCCAACCAACGGCTCCCAACCAGGGGCCAAACCCAATCGGCCAGCGACCTTCTCCCTGACAAAACTTGCCCACGCAAGTTCCGCCTTCTCTCGCTCCGCCCCTCGCTCTCTCAAACCTCCGACTCGACTTTCACCACCTTCAAGTGCCTCGCGAACTCCAATTCGCTCGAAAGCCATCCTGATCACCCGCCTGTCACCCGCCCCCAACATTCGCCTCCTCCAGCGCTCATTTAGGAGGAAAGCCCCATAATCTCATCCACCTGCTCCCGACCACCCCCTGTCTCATTACACACCATTATTATAGGCAATGTTACAGCGACGCAACCCCTTTTTTCAATCATTTTTTATATAGACACCTGGCTTTTAGTGCATTATATGACACGAATAGCCAATCATGCGCGCTGACCTTCTAGAGCCCTTGCCTATCGACAATATTCAAACATGTGAATCTAGGTAATATTGGACGCGAGAATCCTCAGCACAATCAATGTGCTGGCATCCAAGAAAGCCAATCAAAATACCCGCACCACAGCCACCCATAGACAGATTACATGGTATCGAGCGCGCCGAAAATACCATCGGTTGACCCTGATGGATGAGGACGAATCCCCCGTTGCACACCAAACATCATTCGCCACACATTCCCACCTAATACCTTAACCTCATTCCGCCAACTCGACCCGCCGCATACTCCCACCGGCCTTCCGAACGCGTTCCGCTAACACACTGGGAGCCATACACTTATCGATCATTTCATCCGCTGAGATATACCCATTGCCATACAAAGCCCAAAGGTGATCATCCAGCAACTGCATCCCAAATTTCCGCCCTGTCTGAATCGCAGAATTAAAGAAACTCGATGCCTTACCCTCTCGAATCAGGTTACTGATGGCCGGCGTAACCACCATAAATTCATACGCCGCCACCATTCCCGCCTCATCCGCACGCGGCATGAGCTGCTGCGATAGCACCGCAACGAGACTGGATGATAACTGAACACGTATCTGAGCCTGCTGATTTACCGGAAACGCATCGATAATCCTGTTAATGGTTCCGGCAGCACCGGTGGTATGTAGCGTACCAAAAACCAGGTGTCCAGTTTCTGCCGCACGCAAAGCTGCTTCAATCGTCTCCAAATCACGCATTTCACCAACCAGAATCACATCCGGATCCATTCGCAATGCCCGGCGTAACGCTTCAGCAAAACTGGGCACATCCGTCCCAACCTCGCGCTGAGTCATGATCGACTTCTTATGCGGGTGGTAATATTCAATCGGATCCTCCACCGTAATAATATGTCGATCCAGCATCTCATTCACGTAATTAATCATCGATGCCAGCGTCGTTGTCTTACCACATCCGGTAGGTCCGGTAACGAGGAATAATCCACGTGGCCGACGACACAACTCCGTCACCGTCTCCGGCAAACCAATCTGCTCAAACGTCAGAAGCTTCGTCGGAATCTGGCGTAACGTAATGCCTATTGCGCCACGCTGCCAGAAGCAGGAAACACGAAATCGCGCCGAATCGCCATAAGCAAATCCAAAGTCCGTCGTCCGCTCTTCCTGCAATTCCTGCTGGGAACGCTCCGGCGCGATGGACTTCATCAGCGATTGGGTGTCCTCCGGCTCCAAAGGCTTGGTCTTCAACTCCCTCAACCGCCCATTAAGACGTAGCGTCGGCGGACGCCCCACCGTCAAATGCAAGTCGCTGGCGCCCTGTTTGATTGCCGTGTCCAACAAACGATCGATCTGAATTGACATATCTCATTCTCTCGGGGTTCGTATAATTCTGCTTTGCCTGTCGCACCCTCCCCCCAGTCTACCCCACCCACCCCCTGAGCCCCGCACTTAGTCCACCTCTTCCTCATCCATGCTCACCAAACCCTCAACCTGCGCCACGCGTGCGATCTCATCAGGCGTCGTCGTACCCGCCAATACCTTCAGCCGACCATCACCCGCCAGCCCCCGCATGCCCGAAGAAATAGCCGTTTCACGCAACTGCGACGCCGGCGCACGCTTGAACGCCAACTCACGAATCTCAGAATTCATCGTCATGTATTCAAATATCGCTTGACGACCTCGAAATCCGGTATGATCACACGCCGGACATCCACCCGCCTTATAAATCGTCTTATCCTTCAAATCGCTTGCTTCAATGCCGATCATCTTAAGGAAGATCGGCTTGGGATCATCGTCAGGCGTTTTGCACTCGTCGCAAAGCACACGGATCAGACGCTGAGCGACAATCGCCTGAATCGAACTCGCGACCAAAAAGGGCTTCACACCCATATCGATCAAACGGGTAATTGCAGACGGAGCGTCATTCGTGTGCAACGTTGAAAACACGAGGTGACCAGTCAAAGCCGCCTGAATAGCAATCTCCGCCACTTCCTTATCACGAATTTCACCCACCAGAATGATATTCGGCGCCTGACGAAGCATTGCTCGAAGCACGCTCGTAAAAGTAAAACCGATATCTTCACGAATCTGACACTGATTGATCCCTGTGAAGTTGTACTCCACCGGATCCTCAGCCGTGATAATCTTACGGTCCGGGCGATTCAACACGTCCAATGCAGAATAAAGTGTCGTCGTCTTGCCCGATCCAGTCGGACCCGTCACCAGAAAAATCCCATTGGGCCGACGAATCGCCTTGTTAAACTTCTCCAAAGTATCAGACTCAAACCCGATCCGCTGCAAACCCACACGCACCGAATCCGGTCGCAAAATACGCAACACCACCGACTCCCCGTGATACGCCGGGCACGCACTCACACGAAAGTCAATCGGGCTACCCTGATAGTGGATCTTCATACGACCGTCCTGCGGCACTCGACGCTCGTCAATCTTCATCCCGGACAAAATTTTCAAACGCGTCACCACCGAATTCTGCATGCGCTTCGGCAGATCCTCCTGCTCATGGCACACACCGTCAATGCGATAACGCAAACGAACACGATCCGCCATCGGCTCAATATGAATATCCGATGCACGCCCTTGCACCGCCTCAATAATTACCTTATTTACCAGACGGACAATCGGAGCGTTCTCCTCCGTCATTTCCTCAGGCGACTCGCTCAACCCCAATTCGTCCCCGCCGGTATCAATGGTCAACTGACGCACATGGTCATCAATCGAGGATTGTGTTTCAGACAAAACGCGATCAATGCATTCCTTAATCTTTCCCCGGGCGCCTAGCGCAACATCTACCTCACACCCCAACCGAAATCGCAACGTATCAAGAAGGTCCAGATCCATCGGATCATGTACCAGAACCTTCATGCGACCATTACCCTTCTCCAACGGAAGCACGAGAAACTTCTTCATCAAATCCTTCGGCATCAGGTCCGGATCATTGAATTGCGCGCCATCCTGCGCATCAAGATCGATATATTCCAGCCCAAATTGGCTCGCCAATGCCTTGACAACATCATCCTCGCTCGCAAACCCGAGATCGACCAGCGTATCGCCTATTCGCTTGGCGGACCCTTCCTTCACCTTCAGCGCCTGTGACAGTTGCTCCTCGTCAATGACACCCCAGCGCAACAGATACTCACCGAGCTTCTTTCGACTTCTTGCCATCATGGCTCCTTACGGGGGAATTCTGATGCCGGATTCGCGGCGAATCGGCGCAATGGACTGCAGAGTATACATTATCTCGTCACAAAATCGATATGGCAAATCCACAACCGCATACTGGACTACACCATCTACGTACGCGTATAATCGACAAGGTCCACAAATTTCCCGGTATTCTCCAAACGGGAACGGAACGGATTCCTCCGAACTAAGACAAAAAAACATCAGACTGCAACGCCACAACGTCTGCGGCCCGCCAAGCCTGATGACCATACCATTTCACACACATGAAAGACTTGATCTCAATGCGACGCTTCCTGACTACACTTGCCTGCTTTGGTCTCATCGCCCTGTTCCTTTGGGGCGGATTCTCACAAAACGCCAGTGCGGCTGCCCCCAAAGGCTGGCACACCAGCTTCCAAAAAGCCTCTGACGCCGCCAAAGCATCAGGCAAGCCCATTTTTATCAAATTTACCGGCAGCGACTGGTGCCGCCCATGCAAAGACATGCAGCAGAAAGTCCTCGACACCAAAAAGTTCAAACAATGGGCCGCCAAAAACGTCACCCTCCTCTACATCGATTTCCCACGCGATAAATCAAAGATCAGGAAGAAACAACTCAAGCACAACTTGGAACTCCAGAAACGCTTTTCCGTCAAAGTCTTCCCCACTGTCCTCGTGCTCAAGACCAACGCCAAAGAAGCAGGGCGCGACGCCCGATATCGCGGGGCCGATGTCAGTTCTTACATCAAAGCAATCACCCCAATCATTTCCAAGGCCAAAAAAAAAGCCAAATAACCCAAATTCGCAATCCCCTTGCTGTCAATACGCAGATCCCGCAAATTTCGTCTGTTTTTTATTGAATACCCATGATTTTCACTGGGCGCTCGCGGCAGTATCGGTTAAAATATCTACTGGTGGATAGGCTGGGACAATCTCAAGTCCCTCGCTAAACAAGATTGATCCTTTTTCTATATTCCCTTTTTTAACGGGAGAAACATCAAGATGATCACGAGTAGAGTTTTTACAGGTGTAATGGTCGCACTCACGGTTTTTTCCACATCCGCATTCGCGGGCAACATTACCGTCTCCAACGTCACGCCCGTTATTGACTCAGCCGATATCGCAAACCTGAACCCCGCCGGACAATTCGATCCCGGTGGCGACCTCGGCCACATTTGGTCAAACAGGCCCGTCCACGGCCAATCCTTCGTCACACCCGACGTTTCAGGCCTCTTCCTCAACTCCGTCACCCTCCAGAACGAAGAAAACACCATCAACAACAATGCCGCGACCTTCACCGTGCGTGTTGGCGGTATTGCAGGCAACATTTTCCTACCGCTCGTCACCGAAACAAGTAACAACCCAATCAACTATGTACCCAACGATTACATTACCTTCAACTTCGATAACCCCATCCCACTTGCAGCCAACACCTCCTATGCATTCGATTGGGCAACAAACGGCGCTGGCTTCACAACCTGGGCAAACGACAACGCCAACTATGCCGACGGGCAAGGCTTCAGCAGCGGCACGGGCGGCACTCCTGATGACAATAACCTGACACTCCATAACCACGATCGTATTTTCCATGTCGATATCACGGCGCCAGCCGTGCCCGAACCACGCGAAGCTGGATCAATTGGCATCAACTTCACAGGCAGAATCAACGGCGATGCCACCCCGGATCAACTGCGCGTCGCTTCCGGTGCATCCGCAGGCCTGCCCGCCGGGGCGCCTGGCACGACCACTGCATGGAATGACCTCACCGCCAATGTGAATACCGGGTCGGGAGTTGTCTCCGCAGACAACGGCGCCACCGCTACCGTCGAATGGGGAGCCACCGGCACATGGTCCACCACCGCAACCGGAAACCGTATTGTCGCCGATGAAGATCCCAGTGCCGATATGATGGACGGCCACATCGAGGCAACAGGAAACGGCCAGACATTCGCAACCGTCTCAGGCCTCGCCGACAACTACGATTCCTACGATGTATACGTCTACGTCGGCGACGATGCAGGCAATAGGAATGGCGAAATCAGCTTTAACGGCGGCCCCATCCAAAACTTCACCAGCAAGATCTTCGATGGAACCTTCACGGAAGGTATCGACTACTTTCTATTCTCCAATGTGACCGGCGACTCCTTTACCGTCTCCGTTGAACCACAAAACGATAATGGCGCCAACCGCACAGGCATCCGCGGCATCGAAATCATTGGGCATGTCAATGTCATTCCCGAACCGCTCTCCGCCGCACTTCTGGGCATCGCCTCACTTACCCTTATCCGCAGACGCGCCAAAAACGCGTAAGCACCCGAGAATTACCGTTTAAACCTCAATACCCGCGCTTCGGAGCGCGGGTTTTTTCTTTCACCTCCCGATACCTCACAAAAACCGGTTTCCTCTAAACGCTCACACTCTCACCTACAACCGAATCGAAATACACGATTAAGTTTTTTTTCGCAAATTCCCCCAAAAACCTATTGCGTTAATTTTTTATTACCGTTACAATCGCTTGTACTTACAAAGGCCACTCGGCCTCAACAACCAAAGATGATCGGCGACCCACATCTTTATGTCGCCAGCAAAGCAGGAGCTTTATCCATGATTTCCTCTAGGAAGATGATCTTCACGGTAATCGTTACCGCTATGCTATTGGCTCTCCCGTCCTTCGCAAACGCCCAATCCATCGGCGTTCACTTCCCCTCAGACCGTGACAACGCACGCCTTCAGCCGAATGAAGTTGCCGGTGCCCCGGGTTTTGAACAGGGACATTGGAATTCCGCTTCAGGAACCTGGGAATCAGCCAACAACTTCGGCAACAACAATGGTGACACCACGAACATATCCCTTCCGTTTGACTTCGGACTTCTATCCGACAGCACAGGAACACCCGTGGGAACGACAGTCGAATGGTCATCAAACGGTACATGGAACACCATCAACGGAGCCGCAACCCCCGATGCCAAACTCATGAATGGCTATATCGACGCATTCAGCAACTTCACTGAGCGGCCGGACAGAGGTTCAACCGTAACTTTCAATGATATTCCATACAATTCATACGCCGCAGTCGTCTACGTCGGCTCAGATGGAAACAACCGCCAGGCCAACATCACAGACGGAACCACCACCTATCACTTCCTCACCTTCTCCAATGATCCGAACGGTGGAGGTGGGTTCGACCCTGTCACCGACTATGTCCTCACCTCAAACACCAACCCGGCCATCCGCCAACCAGCCAACTATGTAATCTTCCCCGGCCTCTCCGGCCCCAGTCAAACATTCGATATTAACTGGACCAGCGGAAACCACGGTATCCATGGCATTCAGATCGTTAATACCGGTGGCAATCCCGTCATTCCCGAACCGTTCACCGCCTCTCTCCTTTCTCTTGCCTCGCTCACACTCATCCGACGTCGCCCCCGTGCAGCCTGATACCGCCTTCTCAATACAAATTCCTTTAAGCCCACACTTCATCCGTGTGGGTTTTTTAATCCCGTACACACCATTTTGATTTTTGCATTCCACCTATTCACCTCCCCCCAGATATACGCCAGGTCATCGCCAATCCTTAAACCCGTGCTAACCACGCTTACTGATAAGAATCAACCCACAATCCGTCCCGCGAGCGATGCGCAACGCAATCTCACCGATCACTTTGTGACGCCGCGATATCCGACGCATGCCCAGGATCACAAGGTCACTCTCCCGCGCCAATCCCACCACCGTCTCATAGACCTCATCACTTCGCTCAATCCTCACCTCACAATGCGTCCCCGTCTCCTCATACGCTAACGCGCTAAGATTCTCCCTTGCCTTGGCCACCGCCAAATCGCTCGCCCACGCCGGCAGCACACGCATATACGTAATCTCCCGATTCCCCATTCGACGGGCCGATCCCAGCAACCTCGCTCTCAATTCATCATGCCCTCCCCTTCCCCCGATTGGGACCAACACCCGGCGCACATGCTTCAAACGCCAATCACCCAACCCACGCAACACCACCACATCGCAATCCACCTCACTCATCAATGCCTCAAGGCGAGACCCCGCCGCGGGTTTAGATAAATCACTCAACCCCAGCAACAGGCTCTCGCACTGACGCGCACGCGCCACTCGCGAAATCTCATACCACGGCTCAGGCCCGATCGTCGTCAATGCCTCCGGATACAAGCCTCGCTTCATCGACGCCGCCAGGCTCGCCCCCAATACACGCTGCGCTGAATCAAGCGCCGCCTCATGCCCGGTTTCAATCCCCTCCTCATCACGCTCTGCAACCACGACATTCAGCAGGACAACCCGCCCCACAAGCGGTGGCGCAAGTGCATTAGCAACGCCCACCATCGCCGATGCATGGGAGGGATTTGCAATCGGCACCAACACCAGCGGACTTCGCCCCCGCATGATCATCAGGTTCGGATCATAACCCTCCGCCGCCGCATCCCGAACGCGCGCCCGCCTCGCAAACAGGAACAAATACAATCCAACACCACCCCCCAGCCAGATACTCGCGACAATCCCCGCACTCGGCACCGATACACCCTGAAAAATCGCCAATCCCAGACACGCCAAGCCCCCCACCACCGCAAACAACGGAAAC
>JANQQT010000246.1 GCA_028284925.1 Phycisphaeraceae bacterium
CTCGCATTTCACCCACCAGAATGATGTCCGGGTCCTGACGTAGAACATGACGCAACCCGGATGCAAAACTGGGCGTATCCGCCCCGAGCTCGCGCTGCTCAATCATGCATTTGTCCGAAATCAGCGAATACTCAACCGGATCCTCCAGAGTAATAATGTGCTTGTGATATCGCTGATTCATCTCCTGAATCATCGCTGCCAGTGTGGTCGATTTACCCGAACCCGTATCACCTGTCACCAACACCAGTCCACGAGGCAAATAGGTCAAACGCGATATAATCTCCGGCAAATTCAAGTTCGCTAGAGGAGGAATCTTGTCCTTAATCGCACGCATGGCGATTCCCACCATCCCGCGCTGCTTATGCGCATTGACACGAAAACGACCCACGCCCGGAACTTCATAACTGAAGTCCACATCCTGCGTTTTCTCAAACTGCTCCAGATGAACATCCTTCGCAATATGCTTCAGCATCCGCATGGCGCTCTCCGGCGTAATCACCGGATAGTCAATCGGCGTCATCACCGTATGGATACGAACCATCGGTGGGTGCCCACCGATCAGGTGAATATCCGAAGCATCATGATCAACCGCAGTCTTGACAATGGCATCAATATCCATGTTCTTTTTCCTCTTCGCGCCTTGCATCCAGACGCTCAGTTAACGTCAAATCGTGCTCTGCGTCACACGCAGAACCTCCTCGACCGTCGTCTGGCCTTCAGCAACCTTCTTAAAACCGTCCACACGCAACGTGTTCATTCCGCGCTCAATGCACAGCCGGCGAAATTCCGTTACGCTCGGACGCTGCGCAATTGCATCACGCGTCGTATCATCCAATATCAATAATTCATACAATCCCACGCGTCCGGAATAGCCCGTCGAATGGCAACGCCCGCACCCGGCCCCATGCGCTACGTCGGTAGACTTCAGCCCATGCATTTCCAGCAACTCCGCCGACTGCTCATCGAGCTTCACCGGCTCGGCACAGTTCTTACAAATACGACGCACCAGCCGCTGTGCCACCACCGCATTCACCGCCGCTCCAATCAGAAACGGCTCTACCCCAATATTGATCATTCGTGTGATCGAAGACGGCGCATCATTCGTATGCAATGTCGATAACACCAGGTGGCCGGTCAACGCAGCCTGTATCGCGATACGTGATGTCTCTTCGTCTCGAATCTCACCCACCATCACCACATCAGGATCCTGACGCAACAACGATCGCAACGCCGCCGCGAAAGACATACCAATCTTTTCATGCGTCTGAACCTGGGAAATCCCATTCATGTGATACTCGATTGGATCTTCCACCGTCGAAATATTCAACTTGTTTCGATCCATCTGCGCCAAAGATGCATACAACGTCGTCGTCTTACCCGAACCGGTCGGCCCCGTAACCAGAATGATTCCATGCGGCTGCGAGATCTGCTTCTTCCAAAGCGTTAACGAATCTTCCGGCATACCCAAATCTTCAAGGGACACCTGCACAGACCGCGAATCCAAAATTCGAAGCACCGCCTTTTCACCTTGCCCTGTTGGCAACGTCGACAAACGCAAATCCAGCTTCCGACCATTCACCATCGCGCGGATTCGACCATCCTGAGGCAAGCGTCGCTCGGAAATATCCAGATTCGCCATAATCTTCAAACGTGAAACAATCGCCGCATGCATGGTGTGTGGCGGACTCATCATTTCAAACAACACACCATCAATTCGATACCGAACCCGAAGCTTCTTCTCCTGAGGCTCAATGTGAATATCCGAAGCTCCGTTCTTCACCGCATCGTAAATCAAAAAGTTGACAAAACGAATGACCGGCGACTCACCCGCCACCCGTTCAAGATCAAGGTCCATGTCGTCATCGGTCGCCTCGACAACCTCAACGTCGTCCTCCTCAATATCCTTGATGATGTCATCAATCGCAGTGTCGTTCACCTGCTCTTCAGTAAACAAATCCGCCACAGCCTGGACATCTCCTCGCGCGATCACCACCACCTTCGTCGCCTTACCCAATCGACGACGAACTTCATCCAGGACAAATAACTTTCGGGGATCAGTGACACCTACTACCAAGCGATCGCCGACCTCATTAATCGGAACAATCCCATGACTCTTGCAATAATCCACCGTCAATCGATGAACATAACGCTCATCAACCAGATCCGTATCCACCTTCTCAAATGGAAGCCCCGCCTGCTCCGCTACAGCCTTCTGGATCGATTGTTCATCTACACCCATGTCGAAGAAAACATCTGCAAGATGCTTCCCGGGTGCCTGTTTCAACAATGTCCTCCCTTGATCCGCCTGCTCACCGTTGATCGCGCCGGTTTCCAGCAACATATCCGCCAGATCACGCGCAAGTCCTTCTGGCACGTCAACGGGAGACCATAAATCCGACAACCCCTCCTCCGCCACACCATCCTCGCCAACCGGTTCCTGAATCACCACACGATCTTCTGAATCCGGAACCGAAGCATCCCCCCCCCACGAACCTCCATCATCAGAGGGTATCTCACCCACGGTATCCGAAGGTGTGGACTCCGCATCTACGGCTTGATCCGTACCCGATTCTGAAACAGACGCAGGCGCATCGACATCCCCCGGATCCCCCAGATCATTCAACCAGCTTTCCATGTCCTCTTTTCGCATGCCCACGTTCCCGGTCGCTTCGACCCGATTAGTCCTCTTTCATCTTCAGCTTAAACGCAATTCGTTTCGCAACCAGACGAATTTCTTTCGCCCCAATCGCATCAATGACAAACGAACCCAATTTGTCCCCTTCTCGGTAAACCTTCCCATTGATAATCGCCGCCGAAGGCGTACCCTGAAGAATCGTCTGGATCGTGTAGGTCCGGAGTTCTTTCTCCATCTTCTGCTTGAATAGCATCCGTTCCTTCTCAGTATCGCTAACCTGTTTGACCGACCCTTTCTTCTTAGAACTGGCATCGCCATAAAGCTCAAACGGGTTCTTCTGCACCTCTTCCAGGGGAATTTGATTTCGTGTCGGATCGTTGTCGAACATCTTCACAACGTCTTTCGTGTCCCTGAACATATCCCCCGCACTGCTCTTCGTAACTCCCTCAGCCCCGGCCTTGCTCGTCAGCCGCTTGAGTGCGGCCTCAACTTCCCTCTCCGCCTGTGGATTGGCGCCCGTATTTTCCTGGATGTTTCCCGCCATACGCATCGCCCATAACGTACCACCTACAATCGCAATCAACGCACCAAACAATACGAAGTTGCGCTTCGAGCCTTCACTCGACGAACCGAACGAGCCGCCGTCAATCGCAGCAAGCTGATCCTCACTCAACCCGTCGCCTCCTGCAGGACCATCCTGAAAGGAATCACCTTCATTCGCCGGGGTAAACATCCCGGCCCCATCATTATTCTCATTGGATGAAAATTTCATGCTGTCCCTCACGCTCGGTTGGGGTTCTTCTTTTTCGGCTCAAAGAAAATGCTCAGCGTAAACGTCGCTTCCATCAATCCCTCTTCGCTCTTACGTAACTTCAACAATTTCATCTCAGGCACACGTGTAATTCGCTTCTCCTTTTCAAGGTCCAGCAAAAAACTGTAATACCCGTCAAAGTTACCCACAATCACCATCTTCAGGGGTAACTCCGTATACAACTCACTATGCACAAGCTTCTCCGTACGAATCTTGCGAGTCTTCAATCGATGCTGCTTGGCAAGCTCCGCGATCTTGGACAAGACCTTGTCAACCTCCTGCTCAGCAGGCAGTTTCGCGTTAAATACTTCAATCGTTTCGCGAAGTCGCTCCGTTTCCGCCTTCAAATCATCGATCTTCCCCTTCTCCCGCTCAAGCGTCGCCAGCTTCTGACGCTTCGTCTGAATCTCGCTGCGTGCTTCTCTGATCTGCTCATTGTTCGGCTTGAAAACAAACCACCACGCGCCAAGTGGCAATCCCGCCAACACCAACACAAAAACAAGCTCTCGTAATCCAAATCGCATCAGTTCGCTCCTGACCCTTTTGCCTTAGTTCTTCAAGTCTGCGCTCGTTACCTGACCCCCACCTCGCACACGCAGCGGATTCCGCCGCTTCAAACGAGGCTTCGTCATCACCTCTAAATCTCGAACATCCGCCACCGAATCAAGCATCATCGCAACGCGAAACTTGCGCATAACCCGATCCTGAATCTTCGACTCTTCGGAAAATACCAGGGATACTTCCCGCAACAATTTACTTTGAGATAAGCGTGCAATGTATGCCGCCACTTCCTTGTCACTCGGTGCCACACCCGTCAACTCAATTTTTACGGTCGACTTCGGCACAGTCATAGTCTTCGGAGTGGCCTTCGCAGCGTTGGCCTTGTTCTTGATCGCAGCTTTCTTCTTATTCACCACCACACGACGACGCTCCACCTTGGTCTCCATGGCAAACTCCAATAGAGAAAGCGTCTTGGGCATACGATTAATCAAGTCCGCAAACAGAAACGTTCGCGGAACAGGTTCGATCAGGGTCGACGTCACGCTGGCCTTCTCAAGCATCTTCATCTTTTCCTGCTGCAACGTTTCCAGATCCTTCAACGCCGTCGCAGCATCCGCAAACGCCTTATTCACATGCCCGCGTTCCACCGTCACCTCATCCCGCTCCTGCACACTCATGAAATAGGCGCCGATTACCCCGACGAAAACCACCACGAACAGACTCATACAGATAATCATCGTCCGCTTCTCGATACGCTTCTCGATGTAGTCTTCCGGCAAGAAGCTCATGTTGTCGTTCATAGCCATAATCCAGTCTCCGCGCTAGGCATCCACTATCGTCCGTGACTCATAAGTTCGTTGGTAACAATCCAAGTCCCATCGCAACCGCCCAACCCGGCTGCGCCTGCGTAAGATCCACCCCTACCACATGCCCACCGCTACGTTTGCCTTCAAGACGAGCCAATGGATCCCCCAACTGGGCCGGTATCTGCAAAGACTGTGCAATATGCTTACACATCGCCGTCTGCCGTGACTCGCCCCCTACAAACACCAATTTCCCGATCGGCCGATCCACAAACGTGGAGCCGTGATATCCAATGCACATCCGAAGATCATCCAGCATGCAATCCAGCATCTCCTCCGCTGAGATCTCCACCGCTAAACCTACCCCACCGGTAGAATCCGACCGCTGAACAGAAGCAGATCCGTCCAAAGCAGCCCCATCAGGTTCTCCATCTTCAATCGTCGACATCCCTGGAGCCGGTGCCCCAGTCCGTCGCTCACCCATGGAAATAGGAGCAGGCCCGCCGCCAGTTACAGGTGGAGTCCCGGTCGCCGATGCCGCCCCCTGAATTCGTTCTTGCCGCGCTTCGGTTACGTCAACACCACGCCGCTTGGCGAGTTCACGAATAAAATGCTCTCCCGCAATATTAATATTCTTTGAAAACACCAGCTCCCTGCCGTGCGCAATAAGTACTTTCGTCACCGACGATCCGATATCCAGAAACAACGTAGTCTGATTTATATCCTCCGCGCGACGATAAAGGTGCGCAAAAGACTCCAGGATCGCCATCGGCTCACAGTGCATACCGACAATCTCCAACCCAGTCGCCTTAACCGTCTGCACCTGACGCATCACTGCCTCGCGACTGGCCGCGAAACAGATCACTTCCTGCTTGGACTGACCATCCACCACCAACTCGCCGGCAGGCACATGACGAATCACCATCCCCGCAGGATCAATCGGCAGACGCCCCCGCAACTCACCTTCAATGGACTGTTGAATCAATGAATCTTCGCATTTCGAGATGCGCACATGCTGAACATACGTCTTCGCAGCACTGATCGAAGTAACCGCCCGCTTGCCCTTGAACTTCGCTTCTCTCAACAATTCCTTTAAAGCACCACCCACAAACTTAGTATAAGCTGAGAAATCCTTACGCGCATGCTCCGGAATATCCGCCGATGCTGCCGCTACCAACGTCGGCGTCTCGTCATGCTGCACTTGCAACAACTTCAGACTATCCGAGCCAAAATCAATACAAATCGGCGATTGATTCTTCTGCGCCCATCCAAAGCCCATATTCGTCTTGCCTCCAATTGCTACGTGCAACAATCAAGGCGCTGCTCCCCTCAATGCATCAGCAATGCACCGGTTCAATGATCAGGATTTGGATCACCTTCCAACCCTTCATCCTTCTCACGTTTCGGGATCGACCCAAACGCTGTTCAACCGTTCGGGGCAGCGCGACCATCCCATTAACGGGACTCGTTCGCTTTGCGTCACCGCCTTACGACGGCTTTGCCTTGTTTCACAATCCTTCACCTAAAGCTACGATTGGAACGGGAGTCTCGCAAAGTTATCTTCGCTAAATCCCCCAAACCGAATCGGCAGCGCTATTTCGCTATGTTCACTCATATCGGAACGCCGCAACACGGGGTTTAGATAAAACAAACGTAATACACTATGGTGAACGAATACACCCTCGACAAAAGAGAAAAATCAAACCTCTTATCGGACAACACCCGCAACTAACTCATCGAGGTAACACAATGAACCAGGAACGAACCAGCACCTGTCAATGGCCGAAAACCGACCTCGACATCGCCTACCACGACCAGGAATGGGGAGTCCCGCTCCACGAAGACCATAAACTATTCGAATTCCTCATCCTCGAAGGCGCCCAGGCAGGCCTCAGTTGGTCCACCATCTTAAAAAAGCGGGAAGGCTATCGCCGCGCTTTCGACCAGTTCATCCCCGACAAAATCGCCCGCTACAACAAACGCAAAATCGAATCACTCATCAAAAACGAACAGATTGTGCGCAATCGCCTCAAAATCGAATCCGCCGTAAAAAACGCCCGCGCTTACCTCAATCTCCTTGAAGAATACCCCACCTTCGACCAATACATCTGGCAATTCGTGGACGGAAAACCCATCGTCAATAAATTCAAATCTCTCTCCGACATACCCGCTAAAACTCCTCTCTCCGACACCCTCTCCAAAGAACTCAAAAAACGAGGCTTCAACTTCGTCGGCTCAACAATCTGCTACGCATTCATGCAAGCCACCGGACTCGTCAACGACCACACCACCAACTGCTTCCGATACAAACAAATCATCAAATCCTATTAACCGTCCCGCCTCCAAATCAGACTCATACCCCTGCGCCCGGCAGATTTGCCTCCCACATCCGAATCACCGCCAACACACACGTCACGGTTACACAACAAATCAACGTCGTCCAGAATACGCAATCTGCCGCCGTATCCGCATCACCGTCCAACTCCAGGCTCAATAGCAACGTATTGACCGCCGTTGGCCCTGCAGATGCCAAGATCAATTGCGCCCCCGGCCAGGGCCACAAACCCAACATCCACACGACCCCCGCCGTCGCCAAAGGTAATACACCCAGTTTCATCACGACCACCGGCGTAATGACCTTCCACTTCGGCCAACGCGCTCGCGTCGCCAATTGAGCCCCCAAGGTAATCAACGCCACTGGGACAAGTCCACTCGCCACCGTTCTCAAAGCCTTGTCAATAGCCGTCGGTAACTCCATTGCCGCCCCACGCACCACAAACGCACCCACAATCGCATAAATCATCGGCAACTTGAAATATCCCAGGCATCCCTTCGCACCTTTCCCCTGCGCAAGCGCGATGATGAAATACCCAATAAAAAAAATCGAGGTGTTCATAAACATCACCACCAGCGACTGCACCTTTCCTCCCTCCTCCCCAAACGCAAGCTCCGCAACCGCCAACCCAAAATTCCCCGCATTAAAAAACAAACCGCCAATCACAATCGCCGCGACCGTATCCCCGGTCGTCCCTCGCCCCCTCAACACGTAATAAAGCGGAACCCCCAATGCTGCAATCGGAAGCAATACCGCCAAACCAATCCCCCCAATATCCACCAGCGACAATTGGCTCTCAGAAACACGCACGAATAAAAAGACCGGCACGAAAATATACAAATTCAACCGGACCAGCGTAGTTACATCCAATGCACGATATCGTTGAACCAGCGCACCTATCCCTACCATCAAAAGCACCGGCCCAATCACATCCAGAAATATTCTCGCGACCTGATCAAACATCGTCCGCCAAGTTTAGCAATACTCCCACGCAAATACACCCCCTTTACACGCTTACCTTCCACCCTTTATCCATCGAACTGAAATACTTCTTTCACAAATTTACGCGATTATTCCAAAAATTTATTGCATTTCCAAATCACTGGACGAATATACCTTCGTTGGCACATCCCCGAGCACACCCCATGAATAATCAGGCATCACAAAAACAAACGATTCGCAATCAAATTCGCCAGACCATGCGCGATCTCGGCAACGAAACGTTACACGCCGCATCCAAGGCCGCCGCCAAAAACCTCACAGCCTCCAACCACTTCCTCCGCGCCTCAACCATCATGATCTTCCTGCCCATCAAATTCGAGATTGATGCACGCCCCATCGCACTCCGCGCATGGCAATCCGCCAAGGTCGTCACCGTCCCTCTCGTCTCCTACGAACAGAAACACATGATCCCCGTTGAGGTCCGCAGCTTCGATGAACCCATGGATGAAGATCGCTATGGTGTTCAAACCCCCGCAAATGCAACACCACACCCCATCGATGAAATCGATCTCATTGTTGTCCCCGGCCTCGCCTTCGATACCGCCGGCAACCGACTAGGCAGAGGAGGCGGCTTCTACGACCGATTCCTTGCACATCCCGACTTTCGTGGAAAAATCTGCGGCTTCGCCACCGAACAGCAAATCGTCGAAAACGTACCCACCGATCATCACGATGTCAGTATGGACCTCATCGTAACTGACAAACGCACGATCCAAGTCAAAAAACGCTCTCCAAGGAAAACCGGCTAATCCAAAAGCCCCCTCAACCGCCTCACCACCTGAATCATCGATCGCACCGTGTGATACGAAATCTTCCACTCATGTCCTAAATAATTCCAAACAGGTTTCCCCTCACGACCCAACAACGCAAACCACTCGCCACCACCCTCCCAATTCACAAATCGCTCAAATACAAAATCATGGATTCCCGCAAACCCTTCAAAGTATTTCTCCTCTTCAAACAGCTTATATCCATCCAACATCCCCACCATCACTTCCGCATGTTGCCAAAACTGTTTATTGAAATTCACCGGCTCTCCCTCCGCAGGCCCCTCAATAAAAACACCTCCAAACTTCCGATCAATCCCATACTCAAGACAATTGTCCAGAATCCGCCTCACCACCTCACCATACGCGCCCCGCCCCACACCCATCACATCCGCTGCATGAAGCAACAACCACGCAAATTCAACATTATGACCATAAGACGTATACTCAATCGGCGTCGCCCCCTCCTCATGCTCCTCATCACTACCCCACTCCGTATCAAACAGAATCGCCGGCAAAGGTTCAAAATCATGCGTAAACTGGTTATACCCCGCTCCCGTCCTCGACTGTAACATCCTCCCCACAATCAACGCAATTACCTCCTCCAACCGCTCCCGATGCTCTTCCTTCCCTGTCATCTCATACAAGGTGGTCAGTGCCTCCATCACATGCATATGCACATCCAGGCTCTTCCGATCCCCCCCACTACGCACCCCCGCCTTTACACGCCACTCCCGGTCCATAATCTCAAAATACCCGCCATGCCCCCCATCCGCCATCTTCTCCATCATGACATCATACGTCCTCAATGCCGCCTCCCTTCCCCGCTCATCCTCCGTCGCCAAGAAGTACTCACTGAACGCATACACCCCAAACGCCTGCCCATACCCAATCTTGTCATCACATGTCACCCGCCCATCACCATCCGCAATCCAACACCACCCCCCAAATTCATCATCCCAATAGTGTTCCAAAATAAAATTCGCCGCATGTTCCGCCAACTCCCCGCACCGCCCACCCCCATAACCTTCCCGCTCCGTCGATGACATCGTAAACAGCATCCGAATCTGCATCAGAAATGTCTTCGTCGTCTCCCCCGTCGCCTCCCCACGCTCATCGAAATACGTCAAAAAACCCCCTCGCTCAAAATCAGGCGACCGCTCCACCCAAAACGGCAATAACGTCCCCGTCAAATACCCTTCCGTCCTCTCAATCAATTGCTCGATCCGCGCCGAATCCACCATCACTTCATCTCACCATACCCAACAACCCTGCAATCACAGCCAATTCAGAGTAATCCCCAACCACATACCTCGCTCCCGCCCGAATCAACCGCCGACGTTTATCCAAATCGATCTCACCGCCCCCCTTCTCATCAGATGCAACCCCCAACGTCAAACACCCGTAACTCCGTCCAAGCCTCATCTCCACCGGCCCATCCCCCACCACCAGGACGCGCCCACCTTCCCCCCCAACTTCTTTC
>JANQQT010000252.1 GCA_028284925.1 Phycisphaeraceae bacterium
CCCCGGCCCCCACGAAAGGCGTCGCCCCCTCCTTCGCCCCCACCCACATCGACATCTGCCTCACCTTGCGATAATCCACCTTCCCATCAGCCCCCTTTACCTTCACCTCCAACCCTGACACCTTCTTCCCATCCCCCTTCGCGATTTCCGGTAGCACGGGTAGAGCCGCCGGGACAACATCTTCACCAGCTATCTTTAATTCGTCGCGCGCACCTTCGATCTCGAATGCTCCAAGCCCCAAACTCACGCCATAAACCACCACGCACACACACACGACACTCACAAAACTACACGCCCATCCACCACTACCCGCTCCAACTGCTCTTTCATAACCAACGACATCTTTTCGCATCTTCATTTCCATTTCACAGCTATCCAAGCCAATTTGAATGCTCAATTCTTCGATTATCCCCCCAAATACGCCGCGTGATACACACGCCAACCCGGTCCAAACCTCGAATTGACGATTTTACTACGTCATTCCCCTCGTTTCTGTGCAAATTTTAACCTTTTGCCAACACTCACTTGACACTGAGACCGCGTCTCAGTAACATCTGCACCAAAATGAGACTGAGTCGCAACAATATCACCGCGACACCAGGTATCCGGCGACACAAATCGCCATAAACACACACTAAACCATGGGTCATACACACCTAGCCCACTTCCAACATCGGAGAACGACATGAATTCTCTCTCCAACGCAACCCTCTTCACTATCTTCCTCGCACTGGGCGCACCACACATCGCCCAAGCCCAGGACAAGAAGCCCAAAGAACTCACCAAGTCCGAAACGCCAAAAACCACTACTGAAAAAAATGAAACAAGCACCCAACCTGACATACCTTCTCCATCAAAGCCCAAACGCCCCAACACCGTCACCATCATCGGATCCAAGGAGGAAGCAAGAGGTCTACCCGGCTCCGCCTTCTTCATCGACTCCGGTGACATCCGTGACAACACCTACGATGACATCAACCAGATCCTCCGCAAAGTCCCCGGAGCAACCCTCCGCAGCGAAGATGGATTCGGCCTCTTCCCCAACATCAGCCTTCGCGGTGTAGACACCAACCGATCCTCCAAAGTCACCATCATGGAAGACGGCGTCCTCGTCGCCCCAGCCCCATACTCCGCACCCTCCGCGTACTACTCCCCTACCGGTGGCCGAATGTACGGTATCGAAATCATCAAAGGGTCAAGCCAGATCCAACACGGCCCACACATCACCGGCGGCGTCATCAACTATCTCTCAACACCTATCCCTACCACACCTTCCGGATATCTCAAAACCATCTACGGCACAGACAACGAGTACCGACTTCACCTCAACTATGGCGCCACACATGAACTCTCAGATGGCAGCCGCTTCGGCTACGTCGGTGAATTCTACTACCGAAGCTCCGAAGGCTTCAAAGACATCGACAACTCCGCAAACTTCGACGTCGATCGCAACACCGGCTTCCGCAACATCGAACCCATGTTCAAAGTCATGTGGGAGCCGAACTCCGAACGCTACCAGCGTTTCGAATTCAAATACGGCTACACCGACCGCGATGCAAACGAAACGTATACCGGACTCTCCGAAGCCGATTTCAAGGCAAACCCCACGCGTCGCTATCAGGCCACACGCTTCGATGAAATCGACAGCTACCAGAATCGCATCTACCTCCGCCACTTCATTGAAGTCGACGATACCCTCAGCATCGAAACCACAGCGTATTACAATAACTTCCACCGCAACTGGTACAAACTCCATGATCTCCGCAGTGTCCCCGATGGCATGGGCGGCACAACCAACATGTCTATCTCATCCGCTCTGGCCGGAGCAAACGGCGGTCGCGGACTCGCACTCCTCAACGGTACGGGCGAAGGAACACTCCGCGTCCGCGCCAACAACCGCGACTACTACGCATACGGCGTCGAGGTCCGACCCACATGGGAATTCGAGTCCCAGGGCGTCAATCACACCATCACCCTCGGCATCCGCTACCACGTCGATCGCGTCCGCCGATTCCAGCGAAACGACTTCTTCGCTCAGGACGCCATGGGACTCATTACCTCCTTCACACGCGGAACCAACGGCGACGCCGGAAACCGACGCCAGGAAACACGCGCCCTCGCCATCTTCCTCCAGGACAAAATCGAGATCGGCAAATTCACCATCACACCCGGCGTCCGCGTCGAACAACTCTGGCAGGATCACGATGACTTCGACCGACCCGACCGCACTGGAACCAACTCCATGAGCCTCCTCGGCGGCGGTGTCGGCGTCACTTACAAAGCCTCAGAAAACCTCACACTCCTTGCCGGCATCCATCGTGGATTCTCACCACCCAATCCACGCGCCGCCGTCAAAGACGGACTCGAGGAAGAAAAAAGCACCGCACTCGAAGCCGGATTCCGTTACCAGGACGGCTCATTCGGACTCGAGGTCATCGGCTTCTACACTCACTTCGAGGACCTCATCGTCCTCGGAAACATCGGAGGCGCCGGCGGCGGCGAATCCGAAAACGTCGGCGAAGTCGACTCACTCGGCGTCGAGATCCTCTTCCAATATGACCCTCTCCACGGCCAGGGCTGCGGATACCAGATGCCCTCTTTCATTAGCTTCACCTATAACGATGCCACGCTCGACGGCGATGCTAACTCCACCGACCCCGAAAGCATCTTCGCAGGCGGTCTCGACAACAACAAAGTCCCTTACATCCCCGAATACTCCCTCACCCTCGGCACCGGTGTCGAGCTTACCAACAAAAAGGCGGGCGTCTTCATCACCGCCAACTTCGTCGACGATGTATTCACCACCGCTTCCAACACAACCTCACTCACCGACCCCGATGGCGACCCCGATTCCCGCTTCGGCGAACTCGATTCTCGATGGATCGTCGATATCTCCGCCTACGTGCAACTTAAGGAAAACGTCAAACTCCTCGGAGGCATCCACAATGTCTTCGATGAGGAATACGTCGCCTCCCGACACCCGCACGGCCCCCGTCCCGGCCGCCCCCGCTTCTTCTACATCGGCCTCGAAATGAAATTTTAAACATCCACCCCTATTACACCTTTCCGATCACGAACCTGCCCCCCGACAGGTTCGTTTTCTATTCCTCAATCTCGTCCCGATATCGTGGCCCCTCCCCCCAATGGCCCACCAACCCCCACCGGCTAAAATAGC
>JANQQT010000261.1 GCA_028284925.1 Phycisphaeraceae bacterium
CACCAGCCACCCCGCTGTCAACAATATTCCTCACCGCCTCCTCCACCCCTCTCACCGACCACCCCTCGTCAATCACTCGCTTCGCCACCTCCAGCGCAGCCCGATCATCCTCCATGCTCAATAACGCCCTCGCATGGCCCGCCGTTAGCTTTCCACGCCTCACCATCTCCTGGATATCTTGCCCTAAGTCCAGCAACCGCAATAGGTTAGTGACATTCGACCTCCCCGTCCCAACCCGCTCGGCGATGTCGTCATGTGTCAAGCTAAAATGCTTTCCCAAAGCCGCAAAAGCCTCCGCCCGCTCGATCGGATTCAGATCTTCCCGTTGCAGATTCTCCACGATCGCCCACTCAGCCATCTGCTGATCATCCAGCTCCCGAACGATCGCCGGCACCCGACCCAGCCCCGCCATCTTCGATGCGCGCCACCGCCGCTCCCCTGCCACCAACTGATATCCTCCCCCGGAAGTTTCTCCGACGCCGCTGACAGTTCCGTTGGAGTTGCCATCCCCATCGGAATCCGCGCTCCCAGAATCATCATTTGAATTCACCCTCAACAATATGGGCTGCATGACACCATCTTGCCGAATGGAGCTTGCCAGTTCCTCCAAGGCACTTTCCTCAAAAACCCGCCGTGGCTGATACGGATTCACCCGAATTTCATCCACATCCACCCAAACCATTCCCTCGCCGGAAACGCCCTGATTGACCATGCTGGCGCCAGACGGCATGTTCGACATAACCTTACTCCCTTCCCCCTGACGCGAAGCTGAGACCCCCTCCTGCCCCTCCACGGTCGCGGCCTTACCGCTAGTGTGTCCACTTCCCGCGAGCTTCGCCTTTCCCGGTTTCCCCGCTTTACCGCCATCTGATTTGCTGGCTTCCTTTTCTGCATCCAGACCATCTACCTTCACCGGCGTGGCCATCAAACTGCTTAATCCTCGCCCCAAACGAGCCTTCCTGGTCTTAGCCATTTCAAACCTCCCTGTCTGAAAAAGTGTGTTTCTCAACTAAAAAAGACATTTTCTGCATTGTTGATAGGTTTCCTAGTTCACCGATCAGGCGTTCTTATGCGACTTCCTGACCACCCAAATCCACCGATGTTTCACGTGAAACAATCCACAGTAAGACGAATCATTGCACAACTCAACGGGAACATCACCTAATGGCAATTCACCAGTTTACCACAATGTTTCACGTGAAACAATCTCGATTAGCCTACAACATCTACTAGCCAAAACGTACCATTGACGGAAAACTTCAGTGCCCTGAAATCTCCATATTCGGCCATTGCTACGCCACAAAGACGCATCCACCAATTTCCGGTGCAATGTTTCACGTGAAACATCCCCATTTCTCGCCTCCCCTTTCATGCAGAATCATCCCACGATATGAAGAGCCCTACGTACTAAATCCAAACTCCGTAGGCAATCAATTCCATTCCAACCTCTTCAACTCACCAAAACTCGTACACCTTGTAGTTATAGGCCATTTCCGATAATACCCACCATCATGGATTTGGATACTACACACGCCGCCGACCGATGGTAGAAATCATGTATACCAATACAGAGACCAATTTTGCCAAGATCAAGGACATTTGAGTACTTCCAGCATGAATCCCAGTGAGAATCGTACCAACAAGGTAAGCGGGGTCTCCGATCGTGCGAAGATGGACGGCCACCCAAGCGCTGAAAATGCTGTTCTACAGAATTTCGCGTCAGACGAAGAATCCTCCCCGGAAAGTTCATTCAACGGGGACGGGATCATCCATACTGAGGATTCTGGCGAAAAGGAGGAGACACCTAGCCGATCTGACAATCGCGAGCAGGGAACGGAAGGAACGGCAAATAGTGATGGGACTGGGGTGTTTTCGGAGGTGGAGAATCTGCTTGAGGAACTGGAGCATGCGGAAGAACGGTTGCGAGAAGTGGAGGGAGGACTGGCCCGCTCGCATCGACTCCAGACAATGGGAACCATCGCGGCGATCATTGCGCATGAGTTTAATAATATCTTGACACCGGTTATCAGTTACTGCCAAATGGGTCTGAAATCTTTGGATGACCGGGCGTTCACGGAAAAAGCCTTGACGCGAGCACTGGCAGGCGCCGAACGGGCGGCGACCATCAGCAACTCCATGCTTGGATTTGCCCGGGATGATGCAGAGCAGGGGTGGTGCGAGGTCAACCAGGTGTTGACCGAGACGTTGAATTGTATCGCCCGCCCTCCGGAACGTGATGGCATCCAACTGGCGGCCGACATTGATATAAGCCTTTATCCTGCAATAGGTTGCGTGCCTCTCCAGCAAGTGCTTCTGAATCTGATCCTGAATGCTCGCGAGGCCATGAAGGGCAGGAGTGGTCAACTGATGATTCGAGGACGCCGGGCGGAGGATGCGGTGGAGATTGATGTCATCGACAGCGGACCGGGCATTCCGAAAGACATGTGCCAATCGATTTTCACACCCTTTGTTTCCCGGCGACCAGCAGATGTCAAGGATTTGTCAGAATCGACAACATCCGATTCAATGACAGAAGCCTCGTCCGGAGACACTTCGACGGACGCCCATATTCCCGAGGGTTCACATACGTCACAGCAGGAGACGGTCGACGAGAAACGTGGGACGGGGCTGGGCCTGACGATTTGCCGCGACCTGGTCGAGGGTGCAGGCGGCACGATCGAGATTCTCAAGACAGATTCCACCGGCACGACATTTCGAATCGTCCTCCCGTGGGCAGACGAGGCGGATCGGCGGTAGGGGATTGGGCCGTATAGACAGAGATAGGGAGATAAGGCGCCCATTGCGGATGTCAAGCCTTTATTTGGATTAGGAACGGCTGAGATACAGGGCCAGATGTCAAATGTTTTTATTTTCTGGACGGTCGGCAAACAGTTTTGGTCTTGTGCGGAGAGTGGAAAATTGGCTAAAAATGGAGGTTTGAAAGTGGTTGAAACGGGTCAAAGTGGCCAACTTTGATGTGTTTTTGGGAGCGAAACGGCGCGAAAGTCAGAAAATTGGCACGTTTTCCACCAAGACAGCGAAGCAATTGTGTGATTATAGTCGCGCGGCATCTGGTATGGATCGGCCAAACACTGCTTCGTATAACTCATTTACTTTCAATACTTTACAGAAATAATTGGAGCACAAGAGTTTACTTAGGGCGCATGGATGCTTCGTTGTTTGCAATACACGGATGATCCGCAGACGGGACGGCGCAACGGACCCAGCGGATATGGCCGGCACCGAAAAGTCCAAGTCGTAAGCGAGGCAAAATTGAGGGAGGTGAAAGTATGTATGTGGCGAACTGAAAAGTTGAATTGTAACAAACGACGATTTGGTGCGCGCGAGCAAAATGAGGAGTTTGGCGGACTGGGTTGGGTGGGGTTTGAAGTGAAGGGGGTTTGTTGGTGAGAAGGAAGGTGGGCGGCGGAGGACGAACAACGGATGTTGGTTGCGCCTACGTAAGCGTTAAGGTTTGGAGAGTTATCGGATGAATGTTGCGATTGACATGTCAAGTTAATTTTGACGTTTCGCATGGGGAGTGTGACATCCGGAGATTGAGTCAAGGGGAGAAAGTGGAGAAGGTTTCTGTGTGGGGTATGATGGTGGCTTTTGTAATGTTGAATTGAAGCTGAATTGGGGGTGTATTGATGGAGTCCCTTTATGAATGAAGTGGTGTGGTCAGATCGCAAGGAGGAGGATGTTGTTCGATTGTTACGGGAATCGGACGTGGATGTTCGTGCGTCCGTGCTGCATCGGGCAGGTCGGGGATTGCGAGGCAAAAATCTATCGAAAGCGAGTTGGCGGAGACTTGGGATGTGGTTGGGTGAGGATGTTTTTTTTGAGCGTGTGGTAGGTCGTTTGCTGGAGATGCGGACGCGGGAAGATGCGATGGGTGTGATACGCGTTCTGAACCGCTATGAGAAGGGTGAGGGGCGCAGACATTCGGTAGGGGGGAGAAGTTGGCAGACAACCCCAGCGGGAAGGGATGAGAAAAAGGGCGTTCGTGGGCTTGAAAAGAGGGTTTTTGGGGGAAATGTGCGAAGAAAGCGACGTGGAGCGCGGGCAGCGCGTCGGGCGAGGATTCGACTGAACCGGAGGTTGAGGGAGCGGGACCATATTTTGTGGGAATGGGTGAGGGCTGAGGAGGCTGGTGCGATTGAGGGTGGGGCATGGCCTGATGTCGAGCGATTTCTGGATGGGCGCGGGACATCGCTGGATGAGGTTTTTGTGAAGGAAGGAGGGGGGCGGGATGAGATGAAGGCGAGGATGCGTATCGCAGGTGGTTTGAAGGTCGTGGCTGATCGTCGGTACAAGCAGGCATTTGGGGGCGTGGAGATGGAGGCGGTGGGCGTGGTGGGTCGTGCGTTGTTGGAGGAGTTTGACTGGTTGGTGGGTAAGGAGGAAGAAGAGGCGGGTGAGGAGGTCTTTGGGTTGTTGGGCAAGCAGATTGGGGGCGCATTGAAAGAGGTAACACGCCAACGCCGTGGGATCGGGGGTGTGAGCGATGAAGTTATGGGCGTGCTTGAGAGGCGGGGATTGAAGCGACTGGCGCGGTATTGTCGCGATCCGTTTGATGGAATGGTGTTAAATGAGGCGGTGGTGGATTTGGAGGAGTTGGCGGGCTTGGTCTGGCTGGAGCGTCAGGGGGCGAAGGTGGAAGGGTTTACGGTGGACACGGGTAAGATTGCGGCACGGGTTGTGGAGGTAATGAGCGAGGGGGTCGAGGGGAAGGATTGGGATGAAGTATGTTGGAGCGTGGGAGGCGTGATGCGTTTTATGTATTTGGGGGAACGGGCAGATTTGCAGAGGGTGTTGGATGGAGGGCGGGGATTTGCGCGGTCCTGGTGGTGTTTTTTGTGGGTTTTGCTGGGGAAACTGAAGTTGCTGCCGAATCCGAGGAGCGCGACGAGTGTGGATGATCGGATTATGTGGGGTGTGATTGGGCATGGATCGGAGTTGGCGTGTGAGGTTTTGCATGGAAATGTGAGTGAAGGATATGCGGGTCGAAAGAAGCGTATGGAAGGAGGTTACCGGGCGTGGCGTAGTTTGCTGGCGGGGTGTGGTCGATATGAGCAGACGGATTATCCGGATTTTCGATTGACTGCGCGGGCCAAGGTAGCGATGGTGACAGACGAAGTGTTTGACCTGATGCGTAAGCTGGCATCGGAGTTGGCGGAGTTGAGAGGTGACATATATAGGGATTGGCAGGAGGGTGATATGTTTAATCTCCTTTTAAAGCGGGGGATTCGTTATGGGCAGTTCTGTGGGAGGGATTCGGGCGAGGGGTCAGCGGGCTTGAATTGGGGAGATTTAAGTGAGAACTGTAAGCTGCGTATATGCGAGGTATTGGGGAAGCATGCGATGGCTTACGTGGTGTTGAAGCAGAAGGTTCTGACGGAGCAGATGTTGGATGAGGGATTTCGGATACGGAGGCGGCACGTGGCGCGATTCTGGCGCGATTTTGACAGTGGGGTGTATGGTGATATTAAGTTGCCGGACAGCAAGGAAGCCCTGTTGGCATTTGCTGAGCGTGAAGTATTGATCGAGGGGATGGTTCACGCGTTGATGAGTTATCTGGGTGAGGTTTGGGAAGAGGGAAATGGGTCGCATGTCTCGTTGAAGGAGGAGTTTGTGTATGGGATACGGGTTGCAGGGCTGTGTTATGGGATGGAGGAAAACACATTCTGGATCGACGATCGAGATGTGATGTCGGGTCGAAGCGCGGTGATGGCTCGTCGGCTTGCGGATTTTCTGGTGGGCCGATTTCGTCATGGATTTGTGGAGTTGGCCTCGGGATTGAGATTGGGTGCTGAGCAGAATTTGCCATTGTTAAATGGCGGGCGAAGGTTGCCGGTTGAAGGAAGGTTTCGTGAGGTGTTGAAGAAGGCGGCGGGTTCGAAGAAGGTGTTGGGAGATCATGAGGCTTTGGTGCGATACAAGTTTGAGACAATGGGCAAGGAGGAGGCACTAGGTCGGGGGAACATGGGAGGGGATTGCTCGAGTGAGCAGGTACCGTTGCGTTGTTTATCTCCTCATCACGTTTATTATCGGATCTGGGAGGTGGGTACGAGTGTGCCCGGGGGGCGCAGGGAGGTACGGGGTTATGTGACGGTATTTGAGGCGTGGGCGTTGGATGAGCGTGGGGGTCGCAAGGCTGTGCTGTGTCTGGAGACGGTGAATGTTCCGGGTGGTCAGATGGATGGGGCATTAGGTGACTTGTTGGCCGTGCTGGAGGGCGTGGCGGTAAGTCGCGGGTTGTACGAGCGTGTGGTGGTTGTGACGGATTGTGACACCTGGAACTACGGCAATGAGGACGTGATGAAGCAGAGTCGTCGTTTTCGTCAGGGTAAAGGGGTTTGGTTGTCGCCAGCGGACCCGGTGATGTGGAGGCTTTATGACCAAGCGGTACCTGGGGAGAGTCGGTGGTATAGTCCGTTTGAGGCGGATGAAATTGGATGTTGTCGGGTGCTGGCGAAGCAAGATCTTGAGGAGGATTTGGTGGAGGCTGAGAACGAGGTGGAGATTGAACGGCTTAAGGGGGAGGGCAGAGGGATGTTGCGGATTACGGGTTGGGGGAAGCGGGGGGTGGAGGGGTTTGTTTCGGTTTAGTGGTTTCTGACAGTGTGATGTTGGGGGTGAGGTCGAAGGACAGGAGGTGGGTGGCGAAAGGCGCTTATAGCTTGGGCGAGTGGGGAGTAAGGAGGTGGCGGGAGCGCGCGTAGATCAAGGTGAAATGAAGTAATGAGTTTGCCGAGGAGAGATTACTATTTGTTTTCGGAGCGGAGGAGGAATTGAGCACGGTGCTGAGTGTTGGCCTTTTTGAGTATGCGGAGTTGTTTGTCACGTGCGTGCTGGATCTGGATTTTGAATTTGGGGTCTTGAGCCGCGTTGGAAAGTATGACGCGACGTGAATTATTCCGCTGTTGAGCGAGAACGTAGGATGCACTTTTGTATTTGCCGTCGGGCGCAAACTGTGGGGCTGCTTTTCCATTTTGGTCGACGACGACGACTGGGGTATCGGCAGCTGGTTGGTGGTCGATCCGGGCATTCAAATGGACGATTACGGGTTTGTCGGGGGAGGTATTCTGTAATTTGGGCCTGGTCATGACTTGGGTGTTGAATTTTTGATGGGATTGGGTGTGCCACTTGGTTTGGCTGATGTGGACGTTGCCCTTGGAGTGGTAGACTGCGCCATTGTATTTGATGTAGCCTGCCTGGATTTGTGGCGTTGTCTTGACGAAGACAGCTTGAGAGGGTTTTGAGGACTTGGGTTTGTGTGGAGAAATGTAGCGGGGGTCCGATTTGGCGGAGGCAAGGGTGGCGCGAGATTTGTGGGGTTTGGGTTGAAATCTATGTCGCCAGGGGTTGGTGGAGGTGGAGAGGGAAGGAATTCGGCCTTTTGCAAGGGCGATGTTTGCGGCGATTCGTTCCTGTCCCTTGAGTTTGTGATCGCGGTTTTTGTCGTAGATGGCGAGGATGTTGTTTTTGAGGGCGTTGCGGTAGGCGAGTGCTTCGAACCAGTCGATGGTCTTGTTTTTGTTTTTGTCGAAGCGGATGAGGTTGGACCAGCGATCAAATTTTCGGGCGAAGGGTTTGGGGGTTTTCTGGTTGGCGGAGAATTCGGTGGCGGTGAGTTCGAGGTCTCGGCCGGCGGCGTTGAGAAATCGTTGCCGTTCGTAGCCGATGTTGTAGGGTTGGATTGGACCTCGGGCGAGATCGGGGATGTTGGGAGAAGATTGGCGGGAGATGGTTCCGGCGTGGAGGGGAACGGTGGTGGTGGTGAGTGTTATGAGGAGGAGGGTTGCGGCAAGGACTTGGATGCGCGTGGTCATGTTGTGTCCCTTTTTTAAAGGGGGAGCCGGAGGGATTTTGTCCATGGAATAATAGGTTGTGGTAGGGGGAGGAGGTGTTGGGGCGGGCGATTGTTACATAGATAGGGGTATCGGGTGTGTAACGAGGGGAAGAGAGGATATGGGAGTTGAGCGTGGCGCAATTATTGGACCGAGAGGAAAGAGCTTGACGTTGGTGAAAGAGGACTATCTTTTTCTGTAACGTTTTTTGGGGTTGAGCATGACTTCGATTTCGGTGGGGTTGAGTGAGTTGTCGTTGTTGGTGTCGTATCTGCGGAAGTAGGGTGTATACGCTTTGATTTCTTTTTCGGAACGGCCTTTGGACCATTCGGCGAAGGAGAGGTGGCCGTCGCCGTTCTGGTCTTTTTTGCGGACGTATCTTTGGATTTTCTCGGCGACTTTTCGGTCGTATTCTTTTTCTTTCTCCTCGCGTTTTCGGCGGTCGTTTTCGAGGCGTTCGCGGTCGCGTTGTTCGCGATCGCGGCGTTCTCTTTCGTATTTTTCGCGATCGAATTTTATGGGATTGTAGACTTCCTCGACTTCCTGCTGTGAGAGTTGGTTATCGCCGTTCCGGTCGTATTTGCGGAAGGATTGGGTGTAGTACTCGGCTTTTCTGCCTGTGGCGCCGTTGTTCCATTCGTCGAGGCTGATGAAGTTATCCTTGTTCTTATCTCTTTTGGCGATGAATGAGCGAGCTCTGGATGCGGCGATTTCGCGGTATTTTTGTTCTTTTTCGCGTCGTTCGCGTTCGTAGCGTTCGCGTTTCTCGCGGTTGTATTTTTCCTTGTCATATTTTTTTGACAAGGAAGAAGAGGAGGATTTTTGGTAGGTATCAGGTTTGGGTGGTGTGGTGAGTGAGCCGATCTTGCCGTAGGCGAGAGCGCGGTTGGCGGCTTCGCGTTCGGGGCCTTTGAGTTTTCGGTCTTTGTTTTTATCGTAGTAGGCGAGGATGTTGGCGCGAATGGCATCGCGGTAGGCGAGGGCTTCGAACCAGTCGATGGTTTTGTTCTTGTTTTTGTCGAAGCGGTAGAGGTTGGACCAGCGGTCGAATTTGGAAGCGAAGCCTTTGTTGGTTTTCTGGTCGGCGGAGAATTCGGAGGAGGAGAGTTCGAGGTCACGGCCGGCAGCCCGAAGGAAGAGTTGGCGTTGTTTGCCGATGTTGTAGGGGTCGATGCGGTCGGCGGCGAGGTCGGGGTAGGTTTTGGAGGAGGATTTGGAGGAGGATTTGGAGGAGGATTTGGAGGAGCTTTTGGAGGAGCTTTTGGAGGAGCTTTTGGATGATGAGGATTGAGCAAATGTGGTGGATGGCGCAAGGAAGGTGAGGGCGAGGAACGTGGTGGTGACAACAGAAGGTAAGTAGGTCATGGGGGGAACTTTCCGGTAGGCGTGGTCGAAGTAGGGTTGGTTGGTGTTGGGGCGGGGTCGGTGGTGGGTATGGATTATATCGTCGATCAAGAGAGAATTGCGTGTGCAATTGGGTTGGTTACGGGGTAACGTGCGGGATTTGGGTTTATTACAGGGGATTTCCGCACTGGTTACAGAACTTGGCATCGGGAGCGTGATCTTCGTGCATGCAGTGTGGGCAGACCTGGGTGGGGATGTATTTGTGTGGTTTGGAGAGTTCGGCGGAGATGATGCCTGTGGGGACGATGATCATGGAGTAGCCGATGAGGATGATGATGGCGGCGAGGAATTTGCCGAGGGGTGTTTCGGGTGTGATGTCGCCGTAGCCGACGGTGGTCATGGTGACGACGGCCCAATACATGGATTGTGGTATGGAGGTGAAGCCTGAGTCGGGGCGGGTTCCTTCGATGACGTACATGGCTGATCCCATGATGACGACGACGATGACGATGGTGGTGAGGAACACGCCGACTTTGGCGCGGGCGGCCCAGATGGCTTGTTTGAGCGCTGTGGCTTCGGAGAGGAAGCGGGCGAGTTTGAAGATGCGGAAGACTCGGAGAAGTCGGAGGGCGCGGATGGTGGTGAGAGAGTGGGAGCGTTCGATGGCGGGGAAGAGCAGGAGGTAGGTTGGGAGGATGGCGAGGAGGTCGACGACGCCGAAGAAGCTGAAGATGTATCGGACGGGACGCTGGACGCATAGGATGCGGAGGATGTATTCGATGGTGAAGAGTACGGTGAAGATCCATTCGGCGGTGAGGAGGGCGGTGTGGTATTCAGGGTCAGCGCGAATGGCTTCGACAGAATCGAGCATGACGACGGCGACGGAGAGAAGGATGGCAATGAGGAGGACGATATCGAAGATTTTGCCGAGCTGGGTGTCGGTTTCGAAGATGATGGTGTGGACGGTGCGTCGCCAGCCTGTTGGGGGTGGTGATTTT
>JANQQT010000303.1 GCA_028284925.1 Phycisphaeraceae bacterium
GTCCATTCCGCCGGAGCCGGTGAGTCCCGCGATTGAAATGCTGGGTCAGTTGGAGTTGGCGTTGGACGACGCGCCGGTCCTGATTATGACTGGATTTAACGATGGCAATATACCCCAGGCTATTACGAGTGATGTTTTTCTGCCGAATGGATTGCGTCGTCATCTCGGACTTGTGGATAATGAGCATCGGTATGCGCGTGATGCCTATGCGCTGAGTTCGATGTTGGCTTCGAAAAGAATCCTGCGTCTGATTGCGGGTCGATCTTCGTTGGAGGGGGATCCACTTAAGCCGAGTCGTTTGCTGTTTGCATGTGATGAAGATACGTTGTCGGTGCGTGTGGAACGTTTTTTTGGTGGACGAGAAGCAAGTGCAGGTTGTGGAGGCGGGATGGGGCGACTGCGAGCGGGGAAGAGTGTTTCGGACTTTGCAATGGTTCCCGAAGTTGGTGGGGATACGACAAATGGCTGCGAAAGGATCAACGCGCTGGGTGTAACAAGATTTGCGGATTACCTGGCATGTCCGTATCGGTTTTATCTTTCACATGTATTGCACCTGAAAACATTGGATGACGTGGCGGAAGAATTGGATGGCGCTGCGTTCGGAAATTTGGCGCATGATGTGCTTAGTCGATTCGGTAGCGGGCATCTGCGGGAGACGACGCACATCGGTGAGTTGCGTTTGCATCTGGATGAGCTGCTGGATGATCTTGTGATTCTCACTTATGGTCGAAGTCCACTCGCCGCGGTTTGCGCGCAGGTTGAACAACTGCGCAGGCGGTTATACGCCTTTGCCAACTGGCAGTGCGGATGGGCCAAGAAGGGGTGGGAGATTCGATTCTGTGAACTGACGATAAGCAAGGATAAGCCTGCCCCCTTCGTTGTTGATGGTGAAGTATTTCATCTTCACGGTCGGATTGATCGAATTGATTACAATCCTCAGCTGAATGCCCACATCATTTTTGATTACAAGACGGGTGATAGTGGAGACGTTCCATCGGCTACGCATAAGAGTAAGGGGGAGTGGGTCAATTTGCAGTTGCCGCTGTATCGACATTTGGCGAAGGAGGCCGGTATTACCGGGGATGTCGGTTTAGGGTATATCCTGTTGCCCAAGGATGTGGGAAAGATTGGCGAAGCGATTGCGGAATGGGACGGCGAGGATCTTAAAGAAGCAGACGAGCGTGCTTGGTGGGTGGTCCGTCAATTGCGTCAGGGCGTGTTCGGCCCGCCGGCTGACCCACCGCCATCGTATAGCGAACAGTTTGCCGCCATTTGCAGGGAAGGTTACTTTGGTGAGTTCTTAGAGTGCAATGACCTTGTTGTGGGGGAAGAATGAACATGGAAGCGTTATTGGCAAAATCATTCGCGCATGAGGGAATAAGGGCATCGGCGGGTACGGGGAAAACGTTTGCTCTGGCCAACCGATTTATCGGTTTGCTTGCGGCCGGCGCGGAGGTTTCTAGTATTCTCGCGACCACGTTCACGCGCAAGGCCGCTGGAGAGATTCTCGATCGCGTATTGACCCGTTTGTGTGAAGCTTCGCAGGATGAAGGGAAATGTGAAGAGCTTTCGAAGTTCATCAAGGTGGAGGGGTTTGGGCGACGACAGACCAAGGAGATTTTGTTTCGCCTGATCCGCCAATTGCATCGGGTTCAATCTTGCACGCTCGATAGTTTTTTTGCGTCCCTCGCGGGTAGCTTTCCGTTTGAGCTGGGTATGCCGCCGGGTTGGCACATTATTGACGAGAGCCTTGATCAGCAGCTGCGCACCGAAGCCATTCGAGCGATGCTTTCCACCGGGGATTCACAGGAGCTGGTAACGATGATCCGTTTGTTGGTTCGGGACCATGCTGCGCGGCCTGTGGCTGAACAAATCCGGCGAATTGTGGGTGATCTCTATCGCATCTACACGGAAACGCCCGAACAGTCATGGAATGCGTTAAAGACCATGCCGATGCTCTCGGAAGAGTGGGTTGCGGATGCGGTGGAGCGACTGGCTGAGTTTCGTATTCCCACGAATACGAATGGCAAGGAGAATGCCAATTGGGTCAAGCAGCATGGGCGATCTCTTGGTTATGCTGTTGAAGGTGACTGGTTGAAGTTTTTGACCGATGGTATTTCGGGCAAGATTGCTGCGGGCAGTAAATCGTACTATCGCCTGCCAATCGAGAATCACCACGTGGAGGTATATCACCCTTTGATCGTCCATGCGCGGGCCTGGTTGACGAATCGGACCATCGAGCGCACACGCGCGATACACCAGCTGCTCAGTCGATTCGATGCGGCGTACCAAGAGTTGAAAACAATTCGGCGCGCACTTCAGTTTGAAGATGTGACGCGATCACTTGCCAACGGTGTGGCGATGCGTTCGCTGGATGATCTTTTTTATCGTCTGGATGGTCGAATTCATCATTTGCTCCTGGATGAGTTTCAGGATACGTCGTTGAGCCAATGGCGGATTATCCAGCCGATGGCTGAGGAGATTGTTGCGCATGGGGAGGGTGATCGATCGCTGTTTTGTGTGGGAGACGCCAAGCAGGCGATTTATGGTTGGCGAGGAGGTGAAGCGGCGATCTTCGAGACGATGGAGTCGGATCTTCCGGGGGTTGTCTGGCGACCTTTAAATCTGAGTTTTCGTTCATCGCAGGTGATTATCGATGTGGTTAATCGGGTCTTTGAATCGATAGGGACGAGTCCGGCACTGGAGCGGTATGAGAAGGCGGCTCAGAGTTGGGGAGAGCGCTTTTCAACGCATGAGACAGCCATGAAGGAATTACCGGGTTATGTGCAGGCGGAAGTGGCACCGATTGAGGTTGGAACTCGAGATGGCATTGACGAATATGCGCGCCTGCGTTATACCGCCAGACGCATCAAGAAGATTGTTCGCGATGCACCGAATGCTTCGGTTGGCGTACTCTTGCGATCCAACAATAAGGGGCAGATTGCCCGTCTGGTTCATGAGCTTGGGAGAGATACGGATGGGGGGACTGTTCGTGCGAGTGAGGAAGGAGGCAATCCTTTGACGGATTCGCCTGCGGTGAATGCTGTGTTGTCGTGGTTGACGCTTGCAGACCATCCGGGTGACACTGTGGCGAGATTCCATGTGGAAACGTCCTGCCTGGGAACAATTGTTGGATTGGGCCGTGCCGACGCGAAATCGGGACGGCGATTGGGTTTTAAGGAATTGACGCTGGGATTGAGAGAACGTCTTGTTCGTGATGGGTATGCCCCGACGATATTCGATTGGACGAAGCAGTTGGCCGAGCGATGTGATGAGCATGATTTGCGGCGGCTTCTTCAATTGACGGAACTGGCGGCGCAATATGATCGCCAGGCTTCCTTAAGGCCCTGTGACTTCGTTCGGTTTGTCAAGATTCAGAAGGTCGAGGACGCAACGCCTGCAAATGTGAGAATCATGACCATCCATAAGTCGAAAGGGCTTCAGTTTGATGCGGTCGTTCTACCTCAGCTTGATGGGAGGCTTGGGGGAGGCAAGCCGCCGGAGGTGGTTTCCAAACGTTGTTCTGAAGATCTTGAAACTGAGGTTGTGTGCAGTTATCTGGATCAGGCGACTCGGAAAGCACTTCCCCATTTGGTACATTTGTTTGATGAGTATGAGCAGGATCGGATTTTTGAGTCACTTTCCGTCATGTATGTTGCCCTGACACGTGCCAAGCAGGCCATATATTTGATTATGTCGCCCTCGAAACAGAGTGAAAAGAAGTTGCCTGCGACGATGGAGGGGGTGCTGAGAGGAGCGTTGATCGATGAGACTCGTCTCGGTTGCGATGACGGCGTGGTTTACCAGCATGGAAGTGATCAATGGGGTGAATCGATTTTACGCAAAGTTCCGGATTTGGACGTTGAACACGAGTCGCGTTCTCCAGTGCTGGCGAAGGCGTCGGCCAGAAGGCGTCGCGGGTTACCTCGTCAGTCGCCATCCCGACTGGAAGGGGGGGACAAGGTTACGGTCGATTCCATCCTGAATTTCGGGCATCGGGATGCCCGTAAACGTGGCACGATTCTTCATGCATTATTCGAAACGATTGAATGGGTCGATGACTGGAAGCTGGAAGATAAGGAATTGGTTGAGGTTGCCGTGAAGGTGGGGTGCGCAACCGATGAATCTCGACGGATGGTGGAGGAGTTTCGTGCGATGGTCCGGCAGCCTCATGTCAGGGCCTGTCTTAGTCGACCGGATTGTGATGAGTTGCATGTTCTGCGTGAGAGTTCATTTGCCATCCGAACGGATGATGCGATTACGCAAGGCGTGGTGGATCGTCTTATTTTGTTTGGTACTCCTGCACGTCCCTCTCACGCGGAGGTTATCGACTTCAAAACCGATTATCTTGAGACTGATGACGATCTGGCCTCACGAGTCAGTTACTATCGTCCTCAGATTGAAGCCTATCGGCACGCCGTCGAGTCTCTCTACGGGCTGGACGCTGAAGCTGTTTCGGCGAAACTGGTATTTGTGATGATGGACCGGGTGATGGATATGTAGGATTGCCAGTCTAGGAAAATAGTCCGTCATCTGAATCTGTCGGTGGAGAGATGGTTACACCCATATAGTCACCTGCTTTTACGGTCAATTGTCTTCCGCGACGGGTACGTGCCAGGAATCCCAACTGAAGCAGGAAGGGTTCGACCATATCTTCAAGCGTGCCCGCATCTTCACTTAAGGTTGCGGCGATGGCTTCGAGCCCTACAGGGCCTCCCTCGTAGATCTCCGCGATGGTTTGCAGGTATTTGCGATCCAGGTCGTCTAGGCCCAGCTCATCCACGCCCTCAAGTTGTAAGGCCAGATTTACCGTCGTTGCGTCGATCACTCCATCGCGCTTGATCTGAGCGTAATCGCGCACGCGGCGAAGGAGTCGATTGGCGATTCGAGGAGTGCCGCGGGATCGTTTCCCAATTAGACCTACGGCCTGGTTATCCGCATGAGAAACACCCAATAGATTGGCTGAACGACGAAT
This sequence comes from Phycisphaeraceae bacterium, assembly GCA_028284925.1. Classification (GTDB taxonomy): domain Bacteria; phylum Planctomycetota; class Phycisphaerae; order Phycisphaerales; family Zrk34; genus JANQQT01. The sequence goes on from JANQQT010000303.1 coordinate 4,976, forward strand.
GATTGAATGTAAATCGGCGTCGTTGTAAAACTCGAGATGGTGGGTAATTCCGAATCGGGATCGCATCGGACCAGACAAGAGTCCGGCACGCGTCGTCGCCCCGATCAGGGTGAACGGCTGAAGAGGTAAGGTTATCGTCTTGGCGTGCATGCCGGAGTCGACGACAAATTCGACCTTGAAATCCTCCATGGCTGAGTAGAGGAATTCCTCCAATGCGACCGGCATGCGGTGAATTTCATCGATGAAGAGCACATCATGCTTTTGAAGTTTGGTGAGTGTTCCCACCAGTTCGCTTCCTTTGGTGAGAGCGGGACCTGCTGTAACCGTGAGGTGCGTTCCAAGTTCATTGGCGATGACGTGAGAGAGGGTGGTTTTTCCCAAGCCGGGCGGGCCGTGGAGCAATACGTGTTCCATGGCATCGCCGCGTTGCCGGGATGCTTCCAGAGAGATTCGAAGTTTCTCAACCAGAGTGGGTTGCCCCACATAATCGTCGATGGTTTGCGGACGCAGGGAAAGATGGCCGGCCGGTCCATCCTCGTCAAGAGCTGTCGCTGATACGATTCGGTTTAGCGTCATTTCTTTAGCGTCTCTTTTCAATACACGATGTGAAGCAGGCAGGTAATCAGACGGAGGCCGTTTCCATCTCGAGTGCGGTTAAGTCTTCGTACGTCTCACGACGACGAATGATTGTTGCGTTTGACCCACTTACCAAAACCTCAGCAGGTCGAGGCATGGCGTTGTACTGGCTTGCCATCACCATACCGTATGCCCCTGCTGTAAATATCGCAAGCAGGTCACCTCGCGCCACGGGTGGTAGCCCTCGCTCCTTGGCGAGGATGTCTCCGGTTTCGCAGATGGGTCCGACGATATCCGTCATTTCCAGGCCGGGCATATCCATCTGTTCCGAACGCCTGGACGGCTCGTGCTGCGGAGCCACGTTGGTCGGCCAGATGAAGTGAAATGCCTCGTACATCGCGGGACGAAGAAGTTGGTGCATTCCGGAGTCGACAATGACGAATTTTTTGCGTCCTCCCGTCTTGATGTATTGGACGCGAGCAAGCAGCACGCCCGCATTGCCGGCGATAGTTCTACCGGGCTCCAAAATCACCTTAAGGCCCTTTCCCTTTAGTAGAGGCACGATGGCCTCGGCATAGGTTTCATATGAAGGCGAGCGCCCCGATTCGTAGTCCGCCGCGAAGCCACCACCTATATCGATGGTATCGATGGTCAGATCTTTGGCCCTGAGCTCTTCAATGAGTGTCAATGTTTTGTTAATCGCCAGCACGTAAGGGGCCGGGCTGTAAATGGGCGAACCCAGATGCAGGTGGATTGCAGTGAGCCGGCAATGCTCATCCCGCCCGTAGGTTTCAAAGAACTTTCGTGCTCGATCAATGTCTACCCCGAACTTGGTTTCTTTCTTGCCGGTTGTGGTTTTGGCGTGGGTATTGGGGTCTGAAACATCCGGGTTGATTCTGAGCGTTCCGTGTGCCGTCTTCCCTAGCGATCTGGCAATGGCGGAAATGTTCTCAAATTCTGCTTCGGATTCAATATTGAAGTATCCAATGTCTGCATCGATAGCCTCACGAATTTCCGCATCCGTCTTGCCTACACCCGCATATACGATTTTGTTCATTGCCACGCCGGCCAGCTTAGCCCGGTGAAGTTCGCCACCGCTTACTACGTCCATTCCCGCTCCCCGATCCGCCAAAAGCTTGATCAGGTGAATATTCCCACAGCTCTTGATTGAATAACAGATCAGTGGATCAAGCTCGGCAAACGCTTTGTTCAATTCCTCGAAATGATGCTCGAATGTGCGCTGTGAGTAGACGTAAACCGGCGTGCCGACGGATGAAGCCAACTTGTCCAGATTGACATCTTCGCAGAATAGCTGGCCATCTCGATATTGGAACCAATCCATGGTGGTACTCCGTAAGGGAATGAACCGGCTATTGTAGGACGACCGTGCATGAGACCAAACCCGATGGGTTGTTTGCGGGTAAGTGTCCGCCCGACGGTTTTCATCGGACTACAATACGAGCTACAAGGTTGCTTGTATGATTGACCATACCTCTAAATTCACAGAAGCGTTTGATATGGACGCCATTATCGCCGGCGACGCTCGGCTGAGTGCTGAGCAGGCGTTGTGGCTATACCACCATGCCACACTTGCCGATTTGGGTACCTGGGCAAATGCGATCACGACGCGAATTCACGGCGAAACCATCCGAACCTACGTCATTGATCGTAATATCAATTATTCGAATGTCTGTTCCGCGCGCTGTACCTTTTGTGCGTTTTACCGAAAGGTAGGCGATGAAGACGGTTATGTTTTGACGAATGATCAGCTCTTCGAGAAGCTGCAGGAACTATCGGATATCGGCGGTACTCAGGTTCTTCTGCAGGGAGGGATGCATCCTGAGCTTCCCCTCAAGTTTTATGAGCAGATGCTGAATGACATCCGTGAGAGATTTCCTCACATTCACCTTCACGCATTCAGTCCTCCTGAGTTTGTTGAATTTGTTGCGGTAGCGGATGTTGGCGGTTTTCCTTCTACATTACCCGGCAAAAGCCACACCATTCCGCGCGAACAGTGGTTGGAAAAACTGCGGGTCATTATGAAACGACTGATGGATGCCGGGCTTGCTTCCGTTCCCGGCGGCGGAGGCGAAGTATTCCCTGAGCATGTCAGGCGTCGCATTGGGAAAGGAAAGGCCACCGGGCAACAGTGGCTTGATGTTATGCGTACGGCGCATCAGCTTGGTATGAAGACTAGTTCGACCATGATGTTTGGTCATATCGAAGGCGCGGCGGATCGGGTCGCGCACATGAGCATGATTCGAGACGCGCAGGATGAGGCGATGAGCCGGAACTGGCCGGGCAGATATGTCAGCTTTATCAGTTGGCCTTTCCAGCCGGAGAATACACCTTTGGGTAGGTTGCCCCAATGGAATCGCGATCAATCGGAAGGGGCGTTTCCTGGGGATGTTCTTGCTGACCTTATTTTTGAAGGGAAGGTGGACGCCCACGATAAGTCCGCAGCAATCTCAGCCGTACCAGAAGCGGGCAAGATTCTTCGCCTAGCCGGTGCGACCGAGTATTTGCGTATGCAGGCACTGAGCCGCATCTTTTTTGACAACATTTTCTCCATCGGCAGTTCATGGGTAACGATGGGCCCGAAGATTGGGCAACTAGGTCTTTTCTATGGCGCGAATGATATGGGAAGCGTCATGATGGAGGAGAACGTCGTGTCATCGGCCGGAACGACGTATTGTCTTAATGAAGCGACCATTTGTCGTCTTATACGCGATGCTGGGTTTACTCCTGCACAACGTGGCAACAGTTACGAGATACTTAAGTCGCACGATGCGTCCGGGCCGGATCTTGAGGTGACTGATTGGTCAACCGTGCGCCCCGCTGCCTCGGCTTTTGGAAGTGGTGAAGATGATCAGACGCCGGAAACCCCCGTTGCACTAGAAATTGATACATCTTCCAATTGAGTGTGTTGAGTTCACCCCTTCTTTTTCTTATCCGACATATGTACCATGACTTGTTGTGTGATGGAACAGTGTCGTATCACGTCATTGAGCAGCGCGATTAATTCGAGGCATTCATCTTTGTTGATGGCTCCGTCGTTGCACGCTTCACGCACTTTGACCAGGGATCGACTTGCGGTTCGTACGGCGTTGATCGCTGCGTCCAGCGCATCGTTGGCGTCGATTGTCCCATCCTTATTGACATCCAACTCCGCATCCACGTTATAAAAATGCCAAGCTGTTCCTGCAACGAATGAAGACAAAATTGAACCAGCGGCTTCCGTATCCGGCAAATGCCTGACCATTAATCGCACGGCGTTGAAATCTGGCTCGCTGTCACCGCGAATCCAACGATACACCGTCGACGGCGCCACGCCGGTCAGTTCGCCAATCTCTCTAGCTGACGTCAATTTGTCGTCGATGATGCGTTTTAACGTCTTTGCAAGCATGGTGGAATTTCTCAACGAGTAAACAGAAAAACGATTATCGCATGGATTTGTCTTTTGGACAACCCGTTGTCCCTGATACGAACTACGTCACTTACCAATCCTACCTTCTCCCGTGAATGGCACGAATTACTGTCTCAGGGCCAGAATTAACTCCACCTTGCCGATCTGTTCATCCAGATTGCGTGCGATTTCGATCGGCGTCTGCCCTTCGTCCGCCATTTTGTAGATTTTCTCGACGAGCGGGTCTACTTCGGTATCCACTGCTGCCACTGCCGCCGATTCCACGTTTGACGTACGGACCGCATCCGTTGCCTGTAACACACCCGCCTGCGAATTGGCCATGCCATCGTCATTGCTGTCGGTCGGCGGGGAATCCAATCCACGATTGGGCTCCAACCGTCTCAGAGCCAACATCCTCTCGTCCGCCTGATCGAGTAATTTCTCCAGATAGATGGCCTTGGCGTCCAGTTGTGCGCCGAAGCGCCTGGCCATCTCTTCAAGCTCCACCATCATTTCCCGCAAGTCGTCGCGCATTCCCTGTTGTTGGCGAATTCGTTCCACGCGTTCGTTCGCATCAAGATGGTTTGTGGAATTGCGTTTGATCTTTCTTCTTACATTACCCAATACCAGGATGGCAAGTAGCAGGACTCCGGCGCCCATCAGAACAGTCGGTAGTAATTGATCGCCTCCGGTCTCGGCAAGTGTGATCAGGTTCACGATGTGCGGCCCTCCTCGCCAGTCTGATGCCGCAACCATGCCTCTGCAGCGGATCTGGCGTGTTCCATTACCACGCGCACTGAAACTTTTGTCCCTTTTGCTGCGTTACGAACATCCTCAAATTCGGGCTTGGCTAACATGATCATGTCGTCCAACGTACCAATCTTCATCCGTATTGGACCATAATCTGTATCGACCGTTTCGTGTCGCCGACTCAAAACCACGCGGTCCCAGAGCCTGTGGCGTACCCCAAATGTCCCGGTTTCAGTGATCATTCTCCCGATCATCTCCTCCCGAATTCTTTCCGGGCACAGCACGCTCAGCATCACGCCGGGCCGATTCTTCTTCATGCTAATCGCGGTGGTCCAAACATCCAGCGCCCCAGCCTGAAAGAGTGCATCCATAGTCGCCCCGATCACTTCGGGAGAGGCATCGTCCAGGTTGGCAACAAGCTCTGTAATTTGTTCGTTACGCTGGTCCATCAGCACCTGAATTCCTTTTAGATGAGTAAAATAATAGCATGAGTAACGACTTGGGCATCATCGGACATAAACACGCATTCGTCAAAATCCTGACCACAGGACTTCGGGACCGGTGTGGTGTTGCGGAGGGAGATCGTCTTTTGCTTGCCGTAAGTGGCGGTGCGGATTCGACGGCCCTCCTTTACGCCATGGCCACCATTGCTCCACTACCGAATTGGTCGCTCGATCTCCATGTGGCGCATGTCAATCATCATTTGCGGGATACGGCTGATGAAGACGAGGATTTTGTCGCAGAGTGCACGGCTGCATTGGATCTTCCGTTCTACCGCACGGACATCTATCCTGATCAGGAGGATGGTAATCTTGAAGATGTGGCTCGGGATTGGCGTTATTCGGAACTAGCCAGTTTTGCGGATGGGTTGGACGCCGATTACATTGCTACCGGGCATCACGCCGACGATCAGCTTGAGACGATGCTGATGCGTTTGATGCGCGGTTCCAGTGTTTCAGGAATGTCAGGTATCGCACCAAAACGACGTATCGGGGTTTCGCGTGCCCGACTGATTCGCCCGATGCTCTGGACGGATCATTTCTTAGCCATCGGGTTTTTGCGTGCCATCAAGCAACCCTGGCGGGAAGATGAAACCAATCAGAATGATTCACGCTGGCGTGCAAGACTTCGTAAGGATGTTTTGCCTGTCCTGCGTGAGCTTCGTGAGGACGCAGCGGTAAAGGCCGCTGAGTCGGCGGATCGGATGCGGGATGCGACCAACGTGATCGAACAGATTGTGCGCAACACCGAGTTGCAACTGGTTCAGAAGATGTCCGCCCATGAAGCGGTGATGCAGCGATACGCAGCTGCGCAGTTGCTCGACACACTGCTCGGCGGTGTGATTCGTCTGACCTCCGTCTCGATGGGTGCATCGGCCGATGCGCTTTCTACGCGGGTCATTCATCCTATCCTCGTCGCCATTCGGGCCCAGAGCGGGGAACGGCGATCCTTTGATCTCAACGGCGGTGTACGCATTATCGTGACTCCGGATCATGTGCGATGGACACGTGCGGGGCATTGACACAGGGTCTGAGTGCCGAAAGTGAGATAACATTGAGTTGTGACATGATCGGAATTGGCCGAATGAATCGAGTGTTGTTTTTCCTCTTTGTTGTGGTGATGTTTTTGTTGCTTCCTGCGTGCACAACCTCATCAAAGCAGGAAATCGTGGAGAAGAAGGCCAATAAGAATCATTTCGACCCTGTGATTAGGAATATCGAAGGCTGGACGGTGCATGTTGATCCAAAGTTGCTTCGGGAGCCGCATGTCGGGGAAGGGGCCAGGTCACTTGCGATGCTTGCCAATCATTTACAACGCATCGCCGTGCTGATGCCGAAAGATCGTCTCAAGCAAATGCGGACGCTGGAGATTTGGATCGAGCATGATCATCCCAAGATCAATGTGGAACCTGGGCCGTATCATCCGAGTGTAGGCTGGCTTACCGCGCGGGGTTACGATCCACGCCTCGCCAAAAAAGTTCATATCACCCGAGCAGCATCTCTTCTGGAACGGCATCACATGGTCAAACACCCGGCAGTTATCCTGCACGAGCTTGCTCACGCTTATCATCACCAGATTCTCGGGTTTGATGAGCCGCGAATCAAAGCTGCTTATGACAAAGCGATGAAATCCGGTCTTTATAACAAAGTGCTTCTCTACACCGGCCGAAAGGTTCGTGCATACGCCGCATCCAATCACATGGAATATTTTGCCGAAGGAACGGAAGCGTATTTTTATCGCAATGATTTCTATCCGTTCGTTCGTGCGGAACTCAAGGAATATGACCCGACCCTTCATGATTTGCTGGAGGAAATCTGGGGTCCGTTGAAGTAATTGCGCAGTTTGGCGGGGAATGGATTGCATCAGTGTTCTGTACAACTCTAGGCATCGGTGAGAAATGTTGTTGGTTTTGATCTGAAGCACCAGGTGTGTCCTTCATCGTAAAGATAGGAATTTTAAAAAGTGTTCTGAGTAGGGTGAGAAATGTTGAAATATTCTCGCAGGATGAATACCCTAACAAAACCCTATTGAAATACCATGAAGCATATTGCCTCCCCCATTCAGATATTGCTTGACCAACTGCGCCTGAACGATTTTCAGAACGCCGACACAGAAGGACGGAAGCCATTTTCACACATTGAAACTGTTGTAGGAAATCTTCAGTTGGGTCGCGTCCATGAGTGGTTTGGTGTGGAGCATGGTTCGGAAGGGGGGTGGTATCCGCCATTGACGTTGTTTTGTGGTATTGCGGATCAATTACAAGCTCAAAGTTCTGATGATCCGGTGTTGTGGGTGGGGCGGCGTGTTTGGCCTTATCCTGCGGTATTGGGGCCGCAATTGTGCAAGAGAAGCATCTTTATTGATCCAGGCGATGTTCATCAGCGTTTGTGGGCGATGGATACGGTTTTGCGAAGTGATGCGATTGTGGCGGTCATGGGTGATGGGACGGGCTTGAACATGCAGGCGACGCGGCGCTTGCAACTGGCGGCCGAAGCAGGGGGGGGATTGGCATTGCTCGCCAGGCCCGCGCATGAGATTGCCCACCGATCCGCGGCGACTTATCGATGGCGTGTGGAGGTCCGGCATGGGCATGAGCGCCCATGTTGGAGTGTTGAATTGATTCGCAATAAGAGCGGAGGGATGAGGTATGGACTAGAGAGACAGGGATGTACAGTGGAGTGGCGTCATGGTCAGGGCCTTATCGCTGTACCTGCCGTGGTGGCCGATCGAACGGTCGAGACGGCAAGGTCAATCGCGTGATCAAAAACGATGTGTACTGATGGTGCGCACAATGGTAAACCGTCAAACCATCGCACACGCTTGTGCGCATGCCAGGCGTCTGGGTGTTCAGATGGGTATGACGCTTGCACATGCCAGGGCGTTGGTGTCTGATGCCGAGCCAACGGTTTTGGAACATGATCCGGATGCGGATGAGCGAGCGTTAAAGAAGCTGGCGAAGTGGGCGATGAGGTTGGCACCGCGTGTGGCGGTTGATTTGCCGGATGGCCTTTTAATGGACGTATCGGGCTGTAAACGTCTTTATCACGGTGAGTGTAATCTGCTGAATCAACTCATCGAAGTGGTCGACCAACTGGGTTTTACTGCGACTGCCGCCATTGCTCCAACGTTCGGTGCGGCCTGGGCGCTGGCCCGCTATGGCTTGCTACACAACCCCATTATCGAATGCTTCGATGAAATTCCCCAAGCTTTGGCCCCCTTACCTGTCAGAGCCTTACGTCTTGAAGAACCTGTTATCGAAGCGTTGAATGAAGTGGGTATTCATTACATCGGTCAATTGTTGCAATTGCCTCGCCAACAACTGGTATCTCGTTTTGACCATGATTTAACCTGTCGTATCGATCAGGCATTTGGCCAGGCGGTTGAATTGATCCATCCTGTTTGCGTGATGGAGCCGATCATCGAGCAATGGTGTTTTGCCGGTCCAATTCAGAATATCGAGACCATCTACATCGCTGCGCGGCAATTACTCGAACGCTTGGCCGGGCAATTGCTGCAACGTGAAGCCGGAGTGGAGCATTTGCGGGTGACGCTGGACCGGTATGAAGCAACCCCGCAAAAACTTCATATTGTGGTTAGCAGGCCTACACGCGATGTGCAACACCTGTGGCAATTGCTTCACCCGAAGCTTGAACGTGTGAATCTGGGGTATGGGTTGGAAGCCATCGAAATGCAGACGATGCGACAGAGCCTGCTGGCTCACCACCAGGAGTATTGTGATGACTGGGTGGAGGATCAGGCCGACCACGGTATCCTGAATGAACGTCAAGGTCGGCTAATCGATACCCTGACACACCGGTTGGGCTATGATCGAGTGGTAAGGGCACAGACCGTTGAATCCTATTGTCCTGAGCGATGCTTTCGTTTTATACCGATCCATGGCATTAAGTCTTCCCGGGAAGATGAGGTATGCTCGTCGGATCGTCCCATACAGTTGTTTGATCCGCCGGAGCGTGTGAATGTGCAGGCGTTGACTCCGGACGGGCCGGTTATGCAGATTCGCTGGCGGGGGAAGTTGCAGCAGGTGACACATTGTATTGGGCCTGAGCGATTAACCAGCGAGTGGTGGCGTGAGCCTACGGGAGAACGTGATTACTTTCGTGCACAGTTGGAGTCCGGACGATTTATCTGGCTTTATCGTGATGCGGCGATAAGGCAATGGTTTGTGCATGGATGGTGGGTATGAATCATGCCGGACAATCTGCCTGCCAAACACAAACCGCATCCCCGCAAGCGCGATATCTCGCCGCGTCATTTTTCCTTCTCCGGTACCTGGCCTGCTTATTCTGAAATCCAGGTGACTACGAATTTCACTTTTCTTACTGGTGCTTCCCATCCGGAAGAACTGGTGGATCGTGCGGCAGCACTGGGATATCGAGGTATTGCCGTGACCGATACGAACAGTCTGGCCGGAGCTGTGCGGATGCATGTGGCGGCTAGGCAGGCAAATCTGTCACTGGCGATCGGTTGTCGATTACTGCTGCAAACATTGCCGGAACAGCCGACTTTAACCGTTTTGGTTTATCCAACCAATCGGCAATCATACGGACAGTTGTGCCAGCTACTTACACGCGGCAAACTACGTGCTTCAAAGGGAGAATGTTGCTTAACACTTCATGACTTGTTGGACTTTCACGAAGACCTGCTGGCCGTGATGATTCCCCACAACATCATGGAGGTGGATACTCATTGGATGGAAGCGGCAGAGGGCTTGAAACGTGTGTTTACAGCAAAGCGATTGTCCATCGGTATCAGTTATGTTTATGGCATGAACGATCGGGACAGGTTGGATCGGTTCCTGCAGTTATCCCGCCACGCCCAGATCCCTCTTGCCGCGACCAATGATGTGCAGTACCACGTTCCTTCACGCAAGGCGCTTCATGACATTCTTGCCTGTATTCGACATGGCGTGAAGATTCAGGAGGCCGGGTTTCTGCTTCAACCCAATGCCGAGCAATATCTCAAGTCGCCGCAGAAGATGCATGACTTGTTTGCTGAATGTCCGCAGGCGATTGAACGCAGTCTTGATATCATCGAGCATGCATCCGCATTCAGCCTGGATGAGTTGCGGTACGAATACCCCCACGAAACATGTCCGCCCGATAAATCTCCCATGCAATATCTGGAGGAACTGACATGGCAGGGGGCCAGGAAGCGTTATCCCGCTGGTGTACCTTCAAAGATCATCCATAACATTCGACATGAACTTAATCTCATTGATGAATTGGACTATCCTCATTATTTCCTGACGGTTCATGACATTGTGGCCTTTGCACGTAAACACCAGATCAACTGTCAGGGTAGGGGGGCTGCGGCAAACTCGACGGTCTGTTATTGCCTTTGGATTACGGAGGTTAATCCCGGTGAACACCAGTTGCTTTTTGAACGTTTTGTCAGCAAGGAGCGTGATGAGCCGCCCGATATCGATATCGATTTTGAACACGAGCGCCGCGAAGAGGTGATTCAATATATTTACGGCAAATATGGTCGTCATCGCGCCGCCCTGACCGCAGAGGTCATCACATATCGCAGTCGTTCCGCTATTCGTGAGGTCGGCAAGGCTCTGGGCCTTTCTCTTGATTGTGTCGATCGTCTTGCCAAAGACCGTCAGTGGTTTGATCCCAACGGACTGGATGCATCTCAGCTTCGCAAACTTGGAATGAATCCCAAAGACCCGATTCTGATCCGCCTGGGATATCTGATCAAACATATTCTCGGTTTTCCGCGTCATCTTTCCCAGCATGTGGGTGGTTTTGTATTAACCGAGCATGCCCTGAGCCAAACCGTCCCTATCGAAAACGCCGCAATGCCTGATCGAACGGTAATCGAATGGGATAAGGATGACATTGAAGCTCTGGGCATGTTGAAAGTGGATGTACTCGGACTTGGAATGCTGACCTGTATACGCAAGTGCTTTGAGCTGATTCACTTGCATTACGACCGTTCTTACACCATCGACACCATGCCAAGGGAAGACCCTGCCGTATATGACATGATCTGTGAAGCGGATACGATCGGTGTGTTTCAAATTGAATCACGCGCACAGATGAGTATGTTGCCCAGACTCAAGCCAAGAAAATTTTATGATCTGGTGATTGAAGTCGCGATCGTTCGGCCCGGCCCGATTCATGGCAAGATGGTGCATCCCTATCTCAGAAGACGAAACGAAGAGGAGGATGTCGAATATCCGAGCAAGGAAGTCGAAGAAGTCCTGGAGCGCACACTTGGCGTTCCCCTTTTTCAGGAGCAGGCGATGAAGCTGACGATTGTTGGCGCAGGGTTTACCTCCGGCGAGGCGGATCATCTGAGGCGAGCAATGGCCGCGTGGAAACGCAAGGGCCATCTGATTAAGGCGTTCGGTGAAAAAATCATCAACGGTATGTTGAAAAACGGATATTCAATAGAGTTTGCCGAGCGATGTTTCAATCAGATCAAAGGGTTTGGAGAATACGGTTTTCCTGAATCACATGCCGCCAGTTTCGCCTTGTTGGTTTACGTTTCCGCATGGCAAAAATGTCATTATCCCGCAGCTTTTGCAGCGGCATTAATCAACAGCCAGCCGATGGGGTTTTATGCTCCATCGCAGATCATTCGCGATGCCAAAGCACACGGCGTCGAAGTTCGTCCTGTGGATATCAATCACAGCCAATGGGATTGCACGCTTGAACCGGCTGATGTTGACGGTACCTTTGCAATTCGACTGGGCATGAGACTTGTCAAGGGGCTGGCACATGATGAAGCCGAGCGTATCGTAAAGACCGTAGCACATATGGGTGAATTCGACAGCATTGAATTACTCTGGCGATCATCCAAAGCCTCAGTGAAAGCTCTGCGCCGCTTGGCTTCTGCCGATGCCTATCGATCCATGCAGCTCGATCGCCAGCAGGCCCTTTGGCAGATTCGACGATTGCGCGATGAGCCGCTGCCTTTGTTCGATCAACTGTTACAGCCAACGGAGTCCTATGAATCACTTCCTCAGGTCGGCCTTCCACATAAGGTGTTATATGACTACCGTTCCACCGGTCTGTCACTCAAGGCGCATCCCCTTATTTTCTTTCGTCGCAAACTCAATACCCGCAAGGTTATTCCCAATATTGATCTGACTGATCCGCGGAAGTGCCCCCACGGCAAGCCGGTGATGGTTGCGGGAATTGTCTTGGTTCGCCAGCGTCCCGGTACCGCATCAGGTATCGTGTTTATCACGATTGAAGATGAAACCGGCATTGCCAATCTGATTGTTCGCCCTCATATCTTTGATCGTTATCGCTCAGCCGCTAATCACAGCCAGTTCATCACCGCCGGTGGTGTGGTCGAGCGAGATCCCACGGGTAAGGTGGTTCACGTCATGGTCAAACGCATAGACACCCTCAGTAATGCTCAAGATAATTTACAGGTCAAACAAAGGAATTTTCACTGAAAGAAATTGGGCGCCAGCCGAATGGACATGTGTCCGTCAATCTCTGTCGCAGAGTGGATTGCCGAACACTCTTGACGTTGTTTTTGGCTTGTGTGACGCAAGGGTGGCTCATCATCATGAAGCATTCGTATGCCAGGCGTATTCAAGTCAACCATCTACTCCGTTTGTACTGCCCAACAAAATATGATCAAGGTGATCGCTGCAAAAACCAACGCCGATCAAACAGCTCATGGGCCAGTATTCATTTACCTGGGTGGTCTTGATCCGAACCGGTCACACATAACTGCTGCGATAACGACGCGGCTTTTGACGTTTTATGCGGAGATCTTCCAGTCGATAAAACCGGTAGATTCTCTCGCGATTCACTAACCAGCCTTTCCGGTTAGATTTGATCCAAATACGTCGATATTCCCAACTTACATAGGTTGAGACAATCTCACGGTTGCTAAGTCTCAGGTATGGCGGATTCGATCATAAAGCGTTTTTTGAAAGCCCGTCTCATTCGAAGATACACTTACTGAAACGCACAACGCCCCGCATATGAGGAACGTTGCGTAACTGTCCGTCGGAACGTCACTATGTGTTCATGAGTGCGTTCGTTGAAAGCGGAGAGGGAGGGATTCGAACCCTCGGTACGGGCGAGCCGCACACACGATTTCCAGTCGTGCACCTTCAGCCACTCGGTCACCTCTCCGGAGGTTTGGGGAAGGATTCGGTGTTTTATATGAATCGATCCTTTGAATGGGTAGCCCTATGGTATGCGGCTGAACGCTTGTGTAAAGGGGCGTGAAATTGAAATATCGCAATCATGATTTGCACGGGGTATTGGTGGTTGATAAGGCGCTTGGGGCGTCTTCGATGGATGTTGTGCGTGTGGTGAGACGGGCGGGGGGACATTGCAAAACGGGGCATGCGGGGACGCTTGATCCGCTTGCGACCGGGGTGCTGATTTGCTGTCTGGGGAAGGGGACGAAGCTGGTGGATCGGCTGATGGGTGAGGGGAAGGTTTATGAGGCGGTGGTGGATTTGAGTGCATTTTCGACGACGGATGATGATGAGGGTGAGAAGGAGGAGGTTGCCATTGGGAGTGAGGTGAGTGAGGGGGATGTGCGACAGGCGCTGAAGGATTTGACGGGCGTGATTGAGCAGCGGCCGCCTGCTTATAGTGCGGTGAAGGTGGGGGGGGTGAGGGCGTATAAATTGGCACGAAAGGGGGAGGAAGTGGCAATCAAGACGCGGGAGGTGAGGGTGGATGCGATTGAGGTGTTGAAGTATGACTTTCCGATTTTGGCGGCGAGGGTGCGGTGTGGGAAGGGGACGTATATTCGGAGTCTGGCCAGGCAAATAGGGGAAGGGCTTGGGACGGGGGGGTATTTGAGGGGATTGAGGAGGACGGCGGTGGGGCAGTTTGATTTGGGTATGGCGGTGAAGATGGATGAGCTGCCGGATGAGATTGGGCAGGGTGATTTGATGGGACTGGAGGAGGTGGAAGGAATGTTGGAAGATGTCGTTAAGAAGGGGTGCAGTGATTGATGGGTGAGGAAGCGTTGAAGATTGATGAGGGGTTGGTGGAGGCGATGAGGCGTGCTCAGGGGGTGGTGGTGTTGACAGGGGCAGGGGTGTCGGCGGAGAGTGGAATACCGACGTTTCGGGACGCGTTGGAGGGGATGTGGTCGAGGTATGACCCGATGGAGTTGGCGACGCCAGAGGCTTTTCTAAGACAGCCGGATGTGGTTTCGAGGTGGTATGACGAAAGGCGTGTGGGTGTGTTGGGGTGTGAGCCTAATGGGGGGCATGTGGCGTTGGCGGATCTGGAGCGATGGGTAGTGGCGCGTGGGGGGAGGTTTTAGTTGATCAGCCAGAATGTGGATCGATTGCATCAGCGGGCAGGGAGCAGGGAGGTGATTGAGATTCATGGGACGTTGTTGGTGTGGCGATGTGTGGTGTGTGGGCGGGAAGATGAGGAGATGGGGGAGGCGTTGTTTGGGGAGTATCCGGTGATGTGTGAGTGTGGAGGGATGATGCGACCTGATGTCGTATGGTTTGGAGAGATGTTGCCTGAGGGGGCGATGGAGAGGGTTGGGGAAGCGATTGGGGCGTGTGATGTGTTTATGTCATTAGGGACGAGTAGTCTGGTGGAGCCAGCGGCGAACTTTGTGTATGGGGCGAAGCGGAGAGGGGCGGTGACGGTGGAGGTGAATCGTGAGGCGACGGGGATATCGGAAGAGGTGGATTATGTGTTGAGGGGAAAGAGTGGGGAAGTGTTGCCGCGATTCGTCGCAGCGGTGAAGACGTAGGGAACCGGCTAATTGATCGCAGCGTCAAGGGACTCAATGGCATCGGTTTCGTGGGTGACGATTTGGGTGATGAGGGTTGAGATGGATTGGAGGTGGTCACGCATTTCGTCATTTGAGAGGGGGGATTTGGAATTGAATAGTTGGGCCTGGATGTCATTCAGTTGTTGGTTGGTTTTAGCGATTTGTTTCCGGGCGGCATCGCCTTTGGTGAGGTAGAGGTCGAGTCGTTTTTGGAGAAAGGTTTTGGTTTGTTTGAGGGGTTTGATTTTGTCCGTGAGCAGTGTGTTTGCAAGTTGGGACCAGAGGTTGCCGAGGGTGCGGTATTTTTTGGCGACAGGTGTGAGTTGTTTGTTGTTCAGAAGTTTTGCGGCATCGGTGAGGAAGCCGGCGTAGAGGGGACGCATGAGAGAAGGTGCGTAGTTGATTTCGATGGATTCGTAGGCGTCGCGGCATGCGCGGAAGATTTCGGCATGCGATTGATAGATTTTCAGCCAGCCACGTTTGTTCTTGTCGTTGACGATGAGTTTGGACCAGTCGACTAGTCCCTGTATCGAGAAGGTTTTTTGCCGTGGCTTTCGTTGTTCTGCGGGTAGAGATTTGATGGCGGCGATGATGGCGGATTTAAGCTTATCGGGGGTGATGGTTTGGTCGGGGAGAAAAGTCTGGATGCGATTCTTGTATGTGCAGATGCTGCCGCGGATGGCGGCGAGATCATCAAGAGAAATGGAAAGGGACGTGGCGGGGAGATCGGCGATGTGGGCTGTGTTTTTGGATTCATTGATGGCATGGATGACGACACGTCTTATGCCGGTGTATGCCCCTGCCAGGAGGGAACTGTCGAAGGATGGGAGTCTGAAGGTGGAGATGAACGTGAAGGGTGCGAGATTATCGTTGAGGACGCCGAGTAGATTTTTGAATGCGGCTTTTGGAGCGGCGGTGTCTTTGGTGGTGATCTTGAGTTTGAGTTGTTTGGCGAACTCTTCGAGTGTTGAGCCATCGCAGGCTACGAGTTGACGTTTGGGGATGATCGAGATACCTGATGACTTTTTGGTGACGGAGGGGCAAAATGAATAGCCGGGCAGGACGCCGCCTGTGAGGCCGAAGAGCAGCGGCTCGGAGAATGGCTTTTTGGTGATGGGGTTTTTGATGTTGGCGTGAGTAAGTGTGTGTTTGAGTGCGGCAGATTCGAAGTGTGTACCGCCGAACTGTTTGTAGTTTTGGAGTTGGATCATGACTTGTGTGCTCCTGATTTCAATCTTCAATTTTAATATATTGGTGCGCTTGGCAAAATCCAACTGTGCGGTGTGTTAGTGGTTTTTGTGTCCAGGGAAAGTCAGATCTGCGTTTAGTAGTTGAGTGTCAGTCCGATGTAAGCCCCGAGGCCATCTATTCCCGGATTCCTGTTGCCTGAGCCTTTGAGGCCTGCGTTTGAGATGTGGATGTAGCGCAGTCCGGCGTGAATGATCAGGTCGTCGTTGATCTGATGTTTGAGTCCGATGCCCGCGTGGAGGGTGAAGTTGAAGTGTGTGCCATCGGGTGCGGGGACTCGCTTTGAGAATTCGGCGATGCCTGCGCCGCCATCGAAGAAGAGGGATGTGTTTTGATGGTTGTAGAATTTCCATCTGGTAAGGATGTTGAACCCGCCGCCCCATGCATCATTGGCTCGTTGATCGACGAAGTAGCCTACGAATTCGAAGACGAATGCCAAGTTGCCTGACCAGGAATATTCAACGGCGGCGGTGAGGTGTCCGATTGTTTCATCGCCGTCGAATGCTTCGTAGATGCCTGTATTGAGGGCGATATTGGGTTTGGAGCTATTGATTGTGAGAGACCTGGGTGTTGGCAGTTCCGTGTTGTGGGTGGGCGTTTGGCTGAGCAGCATACGGCTTTGGTTATTCTCTGCGAGAACCGGAGAAGCCGTGCAGATGAAGATGAGCGATGTGAGCAAGTATTTGGAGTTTTGCATGTTCAGGGTACTCCTTCTTGATTTGGATCAGTGATGTAACTGAATTGTTTGGGGCGGGCGAATCAAGAACGTGGGATGCCAAGATCTCCTATTTGTTTTCAGTGGTGTTTCGGACGTTTCGGCAGAATTCACTTATCTTTTCGTGGTCCTTGATGCCGCGTGCAGATTCCACGCCGGAGGAGACATCGACGGCCCAGGGGGTCACGGTGTCTATGGCATCCTGGACGTTTTGGGCGTTGAGGCCGCCGGCGAGGATAATGGGAATTTCGGGGCGGGTGTTGTTGAGTATTTCCTTGAGTGCGTGCCAGTCGAAGGATTTGCCGGTGCCGCCTTGTTGTGTCGGGTGGGGGGTGTCGAGGATAAGGCCTTTAAGGTTGCGGAGTTTTTTGTATGCAGCGTCCCAATGTCGGATGTTTTTCTCTGCGTTGATGGGATCGAAGGGGAGAGCTTTGAGTGTGGGAATGGGGTCTAGCTCGTGGATAATTTCGGTGTCGTGGCCGCCGTGAAGTTGGATCATTGAAAGTTTGACGATGGCGAGTTGGTCGCGGATGACGTCGGTTTCGAGTGAAGAAAAGAGGCCTACGGTGTGGATGAATGGGGGGAGGTGTTTGACGATATCCAAGGCGTGTTGAGGTGAGACGAATCTTGGGGAGGAGTCGACAAAGACGAGTCCGACGGCATCGGCGCCTGCGTATGCGGCGGCGTGGGCGTCCTGGTTTGATTTGACGCCACAGATTTTTATTCTTGTCCGGTTGTTCATTCGGGCAGCACTCGTGAGTGTTGGTTTTGAATTAAACGGTAAGGGAGAGTAATGTTGTTCGCGCGAGTTCTCTACGTGCGGGATCGGAGTGTCTTTCTGCGGCGGCTGCGAGGTGGAGGCGTGCACGTTGGACATCGGGGACGTAGCGGGCGTAGATGAGGCCGAGGATGAGTCGGACCTCTTCCGCGAAATGGTCCCGACCGTAGGCATTGATGAATGATTCGTAGGCGTGTGCTGCGAGAGGGAACTTCTGTTGGGTCATGGCGTGGTTTGCGACGTCCAGTTGGGCGTCGCGTGGAAGGGTCTGTTCGGGATGTTCTTCGATGAGCCTGCGGTAGTTGTCAACTGCGGCGACATGGTCGCCATCGTTGAAGGCGGAGAGGATCCGGGCACGCCTGTTCATTATTTTCTGTTGCTCCTCGGTAGTGTTCTCAGGGTCGAGGATTGACTCGCTGACGCTGTGTTCCCAAGGTTTGAAACCACGTTTTGACATGGAGGAGAGCTGGCGTCTCTGGTTCCATCGGCGCAGCATGGCGAGGAAATCCCAGGGTTCGCGGGGCATGATTCTGGTGGCGAGAAGCGCCATACCGACAAGGAAGCCGAAGATATTGCCGGAGATGTGGGCCATGTAGGCGACGTGGCCAATATTGAGAAGTTTGTAGATTACATCCTGTCCAAATTGAAACAGGATGAGATACATGCTTGGGAGTTCGAATGCTCCGATGAGTACCACGATCCAATAGAAGACAGTGATTTCGGTAAGAGGGAACAGGGCGAAGAATCCTCCGGTGACGGCGGAGACGGCACCTGACGCGCCCAGTGCAGGGACGTCGGAGAATGCGACGTGGCCGAGTCCTGAAAAGACGCCGCCTGCAAGGTAAAAGGCAAGGTAGCCGATGGGGCCGAAACGGTCCTCCATGTTGTTACCGAAGACATATAGAAAAATCATGTTGCCGAACAGATGGGCGAAATCGGCGTGCAGGAACATGGAGGTGAAGAATTGGTACCAGCTTGGGTTATGTGGATGGAGATAGAAATCGTATACGGGGAATTTTTCGATCATAAGATCGAACGGGCCGCGTACCTGTCGAATGGCATCGATATCCGCACGAGTATAAAGGAAGATCAGAATGTTTGTGACGATGAGACCGATGTTGACCCAAGGCGTTCGTTTGAGCGAGCGATTCGTTCGGATGGGGATGATCATGGCAGGTCAGGTTGAATCAAAGGCGGCGGAGCTTGAATGGCGTTAAGGTGTAACGGAGCCGTAGCTTCGCAGTTGGATACGTGCGGGATTTTTGCCCGGCGGAATTGGAGGTGTCGCCTGGAAAGCCAGGGACTTGCCCGGGGGAATGGGAGCGGAGATGGCGCCGGACCATATGCCGAGTGATCGTCCGTCTACGGAGAACACTTCAAGTTGAATGTTGGGATTGTTGATGGGTTGAGAGAAGGGATTGGAAATGGTGAGGCTTAAGACGTGTCTTGGATCGTCTTTGGGGGCGATACGTTTTGTGGCTGCGGGTTGGGCGATGAGGGGACGTTTATCGGGGAGAGGTGCTCCGGGTTCGAGTTGAATGACCGCGGAGTGGAAGTTTAATGCAAGGTTATGATCGATAGGGATGGAGAGGTTGAGTCCGTTTGCGGCACTGAAATAGGGGATAGTGGTGAGGAGTTCGGCGTAGGCCTGACCGGAATCGTTAAGGATCTGAAGACGGAGGAGGCTTTTTTCGTGGACGGTTGCATTCTCTGAGAGGATAGTAATGTTGAGATAGTCCGCAGAATCGGAGATTTTCCGTATGGCAGCATGCGTGGCAAGTTGACCGGGGAAGGTGGACGGTGTGAACGGTGATTGTGGGGCATCAAATATCTGCCATCCGAGTTCCAGCGGACTGTCAGGTTCAAGAATGACGACGTGTTTGATATCCGGAGAGAGCGGAGATTTGGGTTGGGGATCTTTTTGGGGTTTCTTTGGTTTGACGGGCGGCTTTTTGGGAGGCTGTTTGATGTTGGCGTGGTCTTTTTTGTCGACGTTGTTGGGATCGGGCTGGTCATCGGGATTCGGCTTGCCGCCGTTCATAACCATGATGGAGATGCCGACGACGAGGACGACGGCGGCGGCGATGACTATGCCCACGATCTTATTCTTGGACTGATTGCGTTGGCGACGCATGTTTGCCGCTTTTGCGCCTGCGCCACTCCGTGTCTCACTCGGGTCGACAAGGGAAGCTGATGCATCGGAATCGGCTGATTCAGCGGAGGTGTTAATATCGAATCGGTAATTGTTTTGGTCGTCGCCGGCTGCGGCGCCGGATTGATCTGATTGTGGCGTGGGGGTTTCAACGGCGGTGGCGGTTGACTCGAAATTGAGTTCTTCGATAGGCGCTTTTTGAGTGGATGCGTTATCGGTTGAGTCGTCGGCGACCATGGTATCGGGTGAGACTTTGAATTGCGCTTTGCACTGCGTGCATGTGGCAACGGCTCCAACCCTTGCGAAGCGGACTTTGGTCTGGTGAGAGCAGGATGGGCATTTGAGTGTGTACATATTGCGCGAGGTGTGTCCGTTGGTGAGGAACTGGTTTGATTTATGCTACCATCATTGCATCTGGATGGTCAAAGTCGACTTTGGGGGGATGATGGGAGATTGTGACTAAATTGGGGTGATTGATTAGGGTGAGGAGATAGACAAAGGGTAAGAAATTCCTATACTGGAGATGATCGGTGGTCTTGTGGTCGGCCACGTGGAATTGGATGTCCGGATAATTTTCCAAGCATGGAGGCTTCAGTCATGGCACTTTCGAGCCAGACAGTTCATCGGCGTATGAGTGGGGTTCGGTACACATCGACGCGACGAATGCGACGACGTCGGAGGATGAAGTCTCTGGGTGTGTTGTGTGCGATTCTGGTGGGTGGTTATTTTGCATGGGGGTTCCTGTTTGGTGATGGAGGTTCGGGCGAGGGCAACGGTGAGGGAGATGGACGGGGACCTGCAACCGTTCACGCGGGGCAGGCGGGTGGTAACGGCGGCGGCGGGAATCGAAGCGCGACGTTGGGTAAAGGAGATGGAAAGAAAGAGAAGAAAGATAATGGTGTGGAGAAGTTCAGGCTTGGTCCTCCGGAAGGAAAGGGAGGAGGGGCGGCTGCCGGTAATAAGGGAGGCAAGGTGAAGAAAGTGGTAACCTCGAAGGTTAAGCCAAGTACGAGTATTAAGGAGCTGACATCGCCGAAGCGAATTTCCGAGATGATAGAGGCGGGGGTTCAACTGAATGGGCAGGGAAGGTTGGTGGATGGTCGAAACGCATTGGCGGGGGCGTTGAATGAGCGGGGAATTACGGCGGCGGATGCGGCTTATGTACGTGGTGAGCTGGAGAAGGTGAATCGGGTTCTTCTATTTTCGCCGAAGGTGGCGGAGGGTGATCCCTTTGCGAAGGCGTATGTGGTGAAGCGTGGGGAGTTTATGTCGAAGATTGCGGCGAAATTTGATGTTCCGTGGCAGTTCATATCCCATATCAATGGGGATTTGTCGCCCCGTCGTATGCGGGCGGGTATGCGTTTGAAGGTGGTGCAGGGGCCGTTTCATTTGGTGGTTTATAAGTCACAGTTTCGGGTGGATGTCTATCTGGGGAGTATGTATGTGCGGAGTTTGAAGTGTGGGCTGGGTAAGCACGGCTCGACGCCGGTGGGGCGTTTTACGGTGAAGCGTCATTCGAAATTGGCGAATCCTCAGTGGGTGAATCCTCGGACTGGTGAGCGTTTTCACGCGGACGATCCGAAGAATCCGATCGGTGAGTATTGGGTTGGGCTCAGGGGGATTGAGAAGAAGACGGAGCTTGCGACGGGGTATGGGATTCACGGGACGATTGATAAGGATTCGATTGGTAGGGAGCAATCAATGGGATGTGTGAGGCTTGGGGATGCGGATATCAAGTTGTTGTTTTCGATGTTGACAGAAGAGAAGTCGATTGTCGATATTCGGCCGTGAGATTGGGTATTGTGGATTTGGGTGATCAGGGACATGATTGATGAATGGAGAGAGAGCTTGGAAGTAGGTTGGGGGTGTTGTGTGTGCTAGACTTTGGGCGATATGAGTACGCGTGAAAAGTTATCGACGTTGCCGACTGATGATGGTCGTTTTGGCCAATTTGGCGGAGTTTATGTTCCTGAAACACTGGTCGCGGCGTTGCATGAGCTGGAGTGTGAATATGAGAAGGCGAAGGGTGATGAGCGTTTTGCGCTTGAATTTGAGACACTGTTGGCGCATTATGTTGGTCGGCCGACGAGTTTGTATCATGCGAAACGCTTAAGCGATATGGCGGGTGGGGCGCAGATTTACCTTAAGCGGGAGGATCTGGCGCATACAGGAGCACACAAGATCAACAACACGATCGGGCAGGGGCTACTGACCAAACGGATGGGGAAGAAACGTGTGATTGCAGAGACAGGAGCGGGACAGCATGGTGTGGCGACGGCGACGGCTGCGGCATTGCTGGGTTTGGAGTGTGAGGTATATATGGGTTCGGAGGATATTCGTAGGCAGAGGCCGAATGTGGTGAGGATGAAGTTGCTGGGGGCGAAGGTGGCGGCGGTTGAGTCGGGCGCCAAGACATTGAAGGATGCGACGAATGAGGCGATGCGGGATTGGATGGGTAGCGTCGCAGATACGCATTACATTATTGGATCGGTGGTTGGTCCTCATCCGTTTCCGATGTTGGTGCGGGATTTTCAGGCGGTGATTGGTCGGGAGGTTCGGGCGCAGTGTCTGGAACAGTTGGGAGGATTGCCGGATATTGTGGTGGCGTGTGTGGGGGGAGGGTCGAACGCGGCGGGG
>JANQQT010000308.1 GCA_028284925.1 Phycisphaeraceae bacterium
GTCGATGATTTCGAGGGAGGCGCCGTGGCCGTCGGCTTCGATGGGCCATTTGCGGCCGTCGTCGTATTCGAAGGAGGAGATGGTGGAGCCGTTTGCATCGTCGAATTTAACGTCTTCCCCGCCGTTGTTGAGGGCACCGGCGAACTCGCCAGCGATGTTGAGGTTGGTGGTGTCGTAACGGATTCCAAATGCATCGAGGTCGCTGACGATGAGGACGCGTTGGCCGGGCAGGAGGGTGGATTGTGGGAAGGTGAAGACGATGCCGTCGGCGAACGTGACGTTTTCGAGATCGAGGGTGATGGTGTCGGAGGTGTTGATGAGTTCGATGAATTCGAATTGTTCGGCGAGAAGGGTTGGCTCGACGGCGAGTTCATCGTTGGTGGGATCGATGGGGTTGAAGTTTAGTTCGGAGATTCGAAGGTGTTGTTGGAGATCGGAGGGATTGCCGGCAAAGGTGGTGGTGGCGATGAGTTGGTTGTTGTCATCGTGGATGGTGAGTGTTTCACCGAAGCTGGAGAGGTGTCCCGAATAGCCGCCTTTGACGAAGAGTGCCTGGTCGCCGGAGGGGCCGGTTGCTCGGGCGCGGAAGGCTCTGACATCGGGCGAGAGGTAGAGCGTTTCGCCAGCGGGGATGACGGTTCCTGCCGGGAAGTCGTAGGAGACGCCGCCTGAGAGTGCCCATGCGGAGATATCGACGGCGAAGTCGTTGGGATTGTTGATCTGGATGTATTCCTCATCCTGATTGCCTGAGTCGGGATTGAATTCGATTGTGCCGAAGGTGACTGTGGGGGCGTCGGGTTGCTGGTCGGGGATGCCGACGGAGGAGGCGTTGCCGGGGTTGCCTGAGACGAGTTCGGGGAGGATGAGCATATCTGAGCTTGTGCCGGGGCCGTTGGTGATGTCATTGAGGCCGTGGATGGCGAGGACGTTGGAGCCGTTTTGAAGGAGTGGGATGAATGAGGTGACGTCAAAGTTTTGGAACGCGAGTGCGAGGCCGTCAGCGTGATTGGCGGTGGCGGCGGAGTTCCATGCGGGGGAACCGGGAGCGTTCTGGTCGGCGATTTTTGTTCCATTGAGGTAGGCGACGAAGCCGTCATCGTATTTCATGCGGAGGGTGAGCTGGGTGATGGTTGCGGTGTCGGTGATGTTGAAGGGGATGCGGATGTAGACGGAATCTGATTCGCTGGTTCCATCGCCATCGGTATCGATGCGCTGGGCGGCGGGGATTGAGGTTGAGCGGAGATCGATGCCGAGCGAGGGGATGTAGGTAGTTGCTTCATCGTAGCCGACGCCGGTTGTGCCGGAGATCCATGAGGAATCGTCGAAAGCGAGTTGGGTCCAGTCGAGTGCGAGGTCGCCGTTTTTGGGGACGTGGGCGGTGGCGGGGGCTGCTGAGGGGAGGAGTGTGACGACGGGAGTGGGTAGATTACCTGCGTTGTGGGTGGTGAAGAGGTGGGTGCGACGCGGTTCGAGATATTCGTTGAAGATGCGTTGGACGGCGGCTTCGAGGGAGAAATCGTTATTGCCGAAGTGTGCGTTGCCGCCCCAGCGTGCCTTGTCTTCAAGGACATCGGGGGCCATGAGGTTAACGAGTTCGTTGATGCGGCTTTCGAAGAAGCGTTCGGATTCGGGTGTGGAGGATTGGCCGAGGAAGTCATCGGCCAGGGTGCGGACGCGTCGGAGGAACATCTGGAGTGTACGGGGGTTGTTGATGACGGCGTGGAAGAGGTGGTTCTTCCTGCCGTGGAAGGGGAAGTCGAGTGTGCCGAGGAAGGGATGCGAGGTGTGTGCGGAGGGAGCATCGGCTTGGGCGACGATGGTGTCGGTGTTGAGGGCATTGGGGCCGAGGACGAGGTCGAGATCCCAGGGGAGCATTTGCCATTCGCCGGAGCCTTCGGTGTCGCGGTAGACGTAGAAGTTCTTGTCGGTTGCGTCGATGTTCTGGAGGATGACGTTGACGGCCATGAAGTTAATTTGAGAGGCGAGGTCGATGTTATCGAAGAGGTAGTTTTCGAGGGGTTGGCCGATGAGGGCGAGGCCATCGATGAGTCCCTGGAGATCATCGAAACCTTCATCTTTTCTGGTTTTCTTTTCGAAGGCGCCGGAGCTTGCAGAGTCGACGAAGCCGTTGGTGGGTGAGGCGTTGCCTTTGTAGAGTGAGCCATCGGGGTCGAGATCGTTGCGTCGGAGGAAATCACGGTCGGGTTGCTCGACGAAGTGGGCGACGCTGAAGAATGAGCCGTTCTGGTGGACGCGCATTGGGAAAGTGACGGGGGCCTTTCCGCCGGAGTTTTCGTGAAGCTCGTAGGCCATGATGGCGCGGACGTAGGATTTGTCGGTGAAGGTGGTGTTGAGGTTGAATTCATCGACGCGACGTTCATCGGGGTGAAAGCGGAAGTGTGCGCCATCGTTGAATTCGATCTTGTAGCTTTTCTTGGGCCAATTGACGGCGGTACCGCCGCGAATGCGGATGAAGACGTTGTCGTAAAATTCACCGTTGTAGTAGACGGAGCCGCGTGTGCCGGAACGGGTTTCGGCAGCGCCGGCGTTCTGGATGAAGCGGTGGAGTGTGGGGAGCTGGGTGTTGAGGTTTGGATCTTCGATGACGGTTCCGAAGTATTCGGGGGAGTTGTTGGGATCGAGGAAGAGGGGGGCGCGGGATTCGTTGGCAGAGGTGTCATCTGCGGTGACGTAGTAGCGGATCATTTCCTCGGTGGACACAGTTCCTGCGGGGATAGTTGCGCCGTAGACGCCATCGTTTGCATCGCCATCATCGTGGAGGCCATCGTCGAACATCCGGATGGACTGTTCGGCATCGAACATGGCGCGGTAGTGGAGGGTGACGCCGTCGACGGGAGCGTTTGCTTCGGAGACGTGTGCGGTGACGAGAATGGCGGGGTCGACATTTGAACCTGTTTTGCCGGTGAGCCTTGGGATGAGCAGGAAATCGCGGTCATCGGCGGCGACGTTGAGGCCTTGGATGGCGAGGACGTTTTTGCCTTCGGTAAGGAGATGGCGGAACTGGGTGAGGTCGATGGATTCGGGGGTGAGTGCATCCTGGTCGGGGTTTTCCTGTGAGGCGGCGGAATCCCAGGCGAGGTTTTCACCCTGACCAACGAGGGGAGTGAGGCCGTAACCCGAAGCGCCGTTCTGGAAGTGTTGTGTGATCGTGGTGTCGAGGTCGATGTTCCAGATGGCGAGTTCATCGACAAGGCCTGAGAACTGGAGCGCGGCGTCGGTGGGCGCGCGGTTGCCGATTCGGAATGGGTCTGTGCCGTTTACGGGCGTGTTGTATGGCGCGTTGGCGACGACGGCGCCGTTTTGCCAGAGTCGGATGCCGTTGGCGGGGTCGCCGGTCATGGCGACGTGGGTCCACTGGTTGAGTGGGACGGTTGGGCGAGCACCGCCGTCGATCACCTGTCCGCCGTTCATGAAGAGGTCCTGGCCGTTGTTTCCGTAGCGGAATGCCCAGTGGTATTGATTGGAGCCGTTGAACCATTTGGTGATGAATCGATCCCATTCGCCGGTGTTGGCGGAATCCGGACGGACCCATGCTTCGATGGTGAAGGAGGATGCGAGGTCGAGGTCGTTTGAATCGGGCGCTTCGAGTACGGTGGCGTTGTTGAAATCGCGGGAGATTCTGACGGCGTTACCGACGACGCCGGCCTGGTAGTTGGGTGTGGCTGATCCTGCAGCGGCGAGCGGTGTGAGGTTGTCTGTGGCGACACCGGAACCGTTGGCGAAGGCTCCTGCTTCATCGTTAATGGTGTTGTCGAAGCTGTAGTAGGTAACGAGGCCTGCCTGGGGTGAGGTACCACCGGTTGGGGCGTTGCGTTGTGCGACGAGTTCGCCGTTGAGGTAGGCGACGAATCCATCGTCGTATTGGATGTCGAGGGTGAGTTCGTCAAAGGATTCACCGGGGGCGAGCGTAAAGGGTGCGCGGGCGTAGACGGTGGAGTTGACACCCTGCATCTGCGACTCGATGTCGCCTGTGATTACGGAGCCGAAAGTTCCATCCAGATCGAAGCCGAGACTTCCGCCGTTGTCGGTGGACCATGTTTCACCGTTTGAGCCTTGAATGTAGGTGGGATCGGACCAGTTGTTGCCGAGGGCATCGTTGAGGGGGACGGTGTAATCGATGGCGGTAATGAATTGTCTTTCGGTAACGCCTGTTGGCGCGAGGAGTTGGTGTTGGACATCTGAGATGATTGGGCCGAGGTCATTCTGGCCAACGCCGTTGGGTGATGATGGTGTGGGGGAGACGAAGAAGCGTCGTGTATTGGTATCGATGTCGACATCGGTGGCGATGAGTTCGGTAGTGATGAGGAAGTCGTCGTTGTCTACGGCGGAATTCAAGCCGTGAATGGCGAGAGTGTTTGGGCCGGGCTGGAGAAACTCGATGAAGTTGGAGACGTCGATGGTTTCGGTCTGGAGTGCCTCGTTGTCAGGGCGATCCTGGAGTGCGGTGGAATTCCACTCGAGTGTGTCGTTGTTTTGGCCGGAGGTGGAGAGACCATAGCCGAGTGCGCCTGCTTCGAAATGTGATGCGATTTGTTCGGGTGTGAGGGGTGTGTGCCAGAGGGCTAATTCATCGAGGAGGCCGTTGAATTTGATGCCGGAGACGCTTGAGAAGGAATCACCGACGCCGAGGCCTTCGGTGGTGGAGGTAAAGATGGTTCCATCGTAGGGGGTGGCGGCGACTTCCCGGCCGTTAAGGTAGACACGGAGGAATTGTCCATCGGCGACGCCGGCGATGTGTTGCCATTCGTTGAGTACGACGGTTCCGCCATTGACGTTTTGCTGGGCGGTGCTGGATTGTCCGTGGAAGAGGCTGACGGCGTTGTTGAATCCGCCGTTATTTCGGATGGCGAAGTGGTATGCGAATTGCCCGCCGCCCCAGTTGAGGACGAGGCGTTGCCATGAATCGGAGAGTTCTGTGGGGTTGATCCATGCTTCGATGCCGTAGACACCGGGGACCTGGATGTCGGGGGAGACCGGGGCGGTGAGGTCGGTGGGGTCGCCGCCCTGAACGTTCAGGCGGAGCGCCTGGCCAACTTTGCCGGCAACGTAGGTTGGTGTTCCGCCGCGCGGGGAGAGGTTGTCATTGGTGACGCCGATGTTGTTGGAGAAGTCAGCGGCGGTGTCGTTGAGGTCGCCTTCGAATCCCCAGTATGAGGCGAGGCCGGTGTCGGGAGAGTCGGCGACCGAGGTTGCATTGCGTTGGGCGATTTCCTGGCCATTGAGGTAGGCGACGAAGCCATCGTCGTACTGTACGTTTAATGAAAGGGCGTCGACGGCATCGGGATTGGCGAGGTTGAAGGGTGAGCGGATGTAGGCGGTGGCGTTGTTGTTGGCCATTTGTGGGCCGACGTCGAGGCCGATGAGAGGGTCGTACTCTGAGTTGTTGTCATAACCGACGCCGCCTGTGCCGGAGAGCCAGGTGGAATCGTCGAAGGTGGATTGGTTCCAGGAGAGGCCGAGGGAGTTATCGGTGGGGACGAACGCTCTGGCGGGGTCGTCGGTGGCGAGGATGGTTTGGGAAGTTCCGCCTGCGCCGAAGCCATAGGAGACATCGGGGAGTTGCTGGGGGTATTCCGGGGCGAATTCCGTGGCGATGGTGGATCCATCGGGCGCGACGAGGGCGAGGTATTCACCGCTGGAACTTAATCGAAAGTCGGTGTGGAGTTCGGACTCGGGATCGGTGCGGTCCTTGTTGGAGGCGAAGACGGTGAGGTATTGACCGGGATCGAGTGTGACGGCGGGAAAGGTCCACTTGTCGAGGTTGTTGGCGTTGTCGGTGAGATTCCAGGCGGTGAGGTCGATGGGATTTGAGGTTGGGTTGTGGATTTCGATCCAGTCGGAGAAGTCGCCATCTTCATCGGCGAGGGTTGAATCGTTGGCGGCCATAAATTCGGAGATGATGGGGTGGCCGTTAAGGAGGAGTCGTGGTTCGAGGGTTTGGCAGAGTGACGACTCTTCGGATTCGAGGATGGCGGCGAGGCGTCGGCGTAGGTTTTTATTGGGGCGGTTGTATAGCGATGTGAATTGCCGGGAATGACTTGCGACACCAAATCGTAAAGGATGCATTGCTTACTTTCCTCCGCCCCCATTCAGGTCTCGACGTATGCGTGCGTCTTGACCGTGGATTGGGGTTTGAAAACAGGAACTGGATTGTAGAGATTAAATGATTATATCTGAAATTAAGGCCGGCCCGTTTTGAGGCGGGCCGGCCGGTGTCTTGGGGTTACTTCGATTCGGCGAAGCCAGAGGGCTGAGTTTAGTTTGCGGCGCGTCGACGTCGCATGGCGATGGTCGAGAGCATGGCGAGTGAGATGATGCCGGCGGAAGGTGAGGGGATGGTGAGGCCGAGCCCTTGTCCGCCTTGTTGATAGTGGTATCGGATTTGTTCGGGTGTGAGGGGGACGCCCCAGAATGCGAGGTCGTCGATGAGACCGTTGAATTTGATGCCGGAGAGGCTGGAGAAGGAGTCGCCGAGGCCGAGACCTTCGGTGATGTTTGCGATGGTTCCATCGTAGGGTACTCGGTTAACCTCTTCGCCGTTGAGGTAGACGATGAGGAATGATCCGTCCGCGACGCCTGCGATGTGTTGCCATTCGTTGAGCACGACGTTTCCACCGTTGGCATTGGGTTGTCCGCCGCCGGCTTCGCCGTGGAAGAGGCTGACGGTTTGCCGGCCTCCGAGATCGCGTATGGCGAAGTGGTATGCGGTTCCGCCGGCGCCCCACTGAAGGGCGATGCGTTGCCAGGGGCCGGTGAGGTCGGAGGGGTTGATCCATGCTTCGATGGTGTATTGGCTGGGGAGGCTGATGTCCGGGGAGTGGTTGGCGGCGAGGTCGGTTGCGTCCGTGCCGCCGACGCCGATGCTGAGTGCTCCGCCATTGAGTCCGGGGACGATGTTGACGCCGCCACCTCGTGGTGCGAGGTTGTCATTAGAGACGCCGACGTTGTTGGCGTACAGGGATGCTTCATCATTGGTGTTTTGATCGAAGCTGAAGTAGCTGAGAAGTCCCGTGGCAGGGGGGGGATCGGCTCCGGGGGGTGGGGGTGGGGCGATGAGTCCTGCGCGGGCGAGCATATAAGTTTCATCCTGTGAGGTGTTGTGGATGAGGAGTTCGTCGACGAGGCCGGAGAATTGGAGGGGGACATCGGTGGGCGCGCGGTTCCCGATTCGGAATGTGTCACCACCCGCAGTGGGTGCGACGTATCCCGCGGATCCAACGACGACGCCATCCTGCCAGAGTCGCGTGCCGTTGACGGGGTCACCTGTCATTGCGACATGGGACCACAGGTTAAGCGGGACGGTTCCTGTGCCTGTGCCATTGATGACCGGTCCGCCGTTCATGAATAGATCCTGGCCGTTGTTGGCGAATCGGAATGACCAGTGGTATTGGTTGCCACCATCGAACCACTTGGTGACGAAACGGTCCCATTCGCCAGTGTTGGCGAAGTCGGGCTTAACGAATGCTTCGATGGTATAGCTTGGCGCGAGGTTGAGATCGGCGGAACTTGGGGCGGAGAGGACGGTGGCGGCTCCGGGATCGGCACTGATGCGTATGGCCTGTCCGACGATGCCCGCCTCATAAGTGGTGTTAAGCGCACCCGAGAGAGGCGTCGCGGTGAGGTGATCGGCGGAGGCGCCGAGGCCGGCGGTGTCAAGAAGGTCATTCTCGAAACTGAATTGGGTGACGATGTCCGCGGAGGCGGTTGTGGTGATTGCCATACAGAGGGCAATAACGGCATACCAATTTCGGTGTGATTTGATCATGACAAGCTCCCAAGTTTTTGGCAATGCCGCGTGATGGATGAGCGGCGTCGACTGCGAATTCCGCAGTAATAAGCAGGCATTATAACAGAAAAGGAATGTTGAGGGCAATAAGAAAGGGAATGGGGTTAGTTTGGATTGAAAAGAAGTTTTTGGGCGTTAGCACAGGGTAAAATAGGGGTATGAAACGATATCTGTACCTGATTTTAGTTGCGGGAACGGCATTGGGGGGGGCCGTGTGGTT